>NZ_CP165734.1:7485000-7803520 GCF_041200145.1 Bradyrhizobium sp. LLZ17 | reverse complement strand
ACTGGCCGCAGCGCCGTTGAAGGAGCCGAGATCCACATACAGATATTCGACCTTCACCGACCACCAGGGTCGATCGCGTATTCGCCACCGGCGCCTACCGTCCAGCCGGCTTTCGTACCACCCCAGCCGATGCCAACCGCGGGGCACTCGCGGCGAGATGTCCATAGGCCAAGCCTCCCGTCGCATAAAGCAGCATGCGCGGCGTGGCGAGCCAGCCAACGCGACCGCGCACGGTGCCGAACCAGTCAAGCTTGTAGTCGGCCGGAAACAGCGCTGAACCGGCCGGACAGCCGACCGCCGCGCAGATATTGCCGGTCGACTTCTCGTCCGCGGCCTGGAGGTCGGCCTCGAGACCGAACAGCCAATTGCTCTGCTGCCAATTGTAGCCGAATTGGCCGCCGCCGAGGATGCCATTGACGTTCGAGCGGCCCCAAGATCGGAGTCGCGGCCAGCGCCGTCACGACCGGAGGTCCGACCGGAGTGGGCCCGGCGGTGCCAAACACTTGTACGCTCTGGCTGCCTGTCAGCGTGCCATCGTCGCGCCCACGACCCCAGCTGTAGCCGAGATTGCCACCAACGTAAAAGCCGCTCCAGTTGCAGCCCGGATCGACCATGACGGGTGCCTTGACGTACGGCCTTGCCGCCAAGTCTGCAGCCACCGCGCCCGTTGCGAACAGTCATCGCCGCCGCCATTCCGATCACAATCCGTTTCATCAAATTCCTCCAGCCCCGAATATCTGCCCAACATACGCTGAGGGTGGCCGGAAGGCTGTCACGCACCAGCAACAGCCAGCAACATTCGGTTCCCCGCGCCAGCACCACAATACCGTCGCCACGGTTTAGGATCCGCAGAGATCTATCCGGGGTCTAGTCCGGCGCGGGCTTCGCCCGCCGCAGCCATGCGATGCGGCCCAGCAAGCGGTCGATCACCGGCCAGAACAGCAGCACGATCGCGAGCGTCGTGATCGAGCCGACCAAGCCGTTCGACCAGAACACCTTGAGGTCGCCACCCGCGCCGATCATCGACAGGCGGAAGGCATCCTCGGCGCGGCTGCCGAGCACGAGAGCGAGGGTAAACGGCGCCAAGGAATGCCGATCTTCTGAAGACGTAGCCGACGGCGCCAAAGCCCAGCATCAGCCAGATGTCGAACATCGCGTTCTGGATCGCATAAGCGCCGATCGCGCACGACACCACGATCATCGGCGCCACCGCGGCAAACGGCACGCGCAGGATCGAGGCGAAGATCGGCACCGTGGTCAGCACCAGCACAAGACCGACGACGTTGCCGAGATACATCGAGGCGATCAGGCCCCAGACAAAATCCTTGTGCTCGACAAACAGCAGCGGTCCGGGATTGAGCCCCCACACCATCAGGCCGCCGAGCAGGATCGCGGCAGTGCCGGAGCCGGGAATGCCGAGCGCCAGCATCGGCAGCAGCGCCGCGGTGCCGGAGGCATGCGCCGCCGTCCTCCGGCGCGAACACGCCCTCGATGCGGCCCTTGCCAAAGCTCTCGGGATCCTTAGCGAAGCGCTTGGCGAGGTTGTACCCCATGAAGGACGCCGGGATGGCGCCGCCGGGGGTGATGCCGAGCCAGCAGCCGATGAAGGAGGAGCGGAGCAGCGTCAGCCAATATTTCGGCAGGTCCTTCCACATATTCAGCACGATCCGCAGCGAGATGCTCGCCGCGCGGCCGCGCAGCGCCAGGCGCTCCTCCATCGTCAGCAGGATCTCGCTGATGCCGAACAGGCCGATGACGGCAACGAGGAAGTTGATGCCGCGAAGCAGCTCGGTCGAGCCGAAGGTCATGCGCAGCTGACCGGACACGGTATCCATGCCGACGCTCGCGAGCAGGAGTCCAGCGACATCGAGATGACCGTCTTGTGCTTCGCCTCACGCCCGAGACCGACGAAGGAACAGAAGGTCAGGAGATAGACGGCAAAGAACCGGGCGGGCCGAACTTCAGCGCAAAGGACGAGATCATCGGCGCCAGGAAGGTGATCAGCAGCACGGCACCAGCGAGCCGATGAACGAGGAGGTGAAGGCAGCCGTCAGCGCCTCGGCCGCCCTGCCCTGCTGCGCCATCGGGTAACCGTCAAAGGTGGTCGCAACCGACCAGGCTTCGCCGGGAATGTTGAACAGGATCGAGGTGATGGCACCGCCAAACAGCGCGCCCCAATAGATGCAGGACAGCATCACGATCGCCGAGGTCGGATCCATCGTGAAGGTCAGCGGCAGCAGGATCGCCACCCCGTTGGGGCCGCCCCGGCAGCACGCCGACGAAGATGCCGAGCACCAGCCCGACCATCATCAGCGCGAGCGTCTCCCACGTCAGCAGGACCGCGAAACCGTGAAGCAACAAGCCAAAGCGCTTCCATCGCGATCCGCTCTAGTAGCCGAAGGCCGCTTCAAGCGGCCCTTTTCGGCATGATGACGTCGAAGGCAATGTCGAAGGTGACGAACATGACCGCCGTGAACAGGAACGCGGTGAGCAGCGACTTCCAGGTCGCGATCTTGCCGACCAGGCGCATGAAGGCCGCGATCAGGAGGAAGCTCGCGACGTAAAGGCCGAGGAGCTGCGTTACCAGGCAGAACAGCAGCGTCGGCACGAACACCGCCATCACGCCGCGCCTGCGCGCGCGTGACGAAAGTCTGGCGCGCCGCACCACGCGCCAGCAATGCCGCGATCAGGCCATAGAGGCTGGCGCCGCCGAGAATGATGCAGAGATAGAACGGGAAATAGCCGGGCTCGGGCCCGGTCGAATCCCAGGAGACGCCGGTACGCCAATTGTCGCAGCCGAGGATTGCGGCCAGCCCGAGCAGCAGGAGGCAGACGATGATTTCCATCGTGCCGGAACGCGCCATAACGGGCGAGTCGTCTTCAGGCGCGGTCGGATCCTCGACGACGATTTCAAGATCGGTTTGGGACATGAGCTCTGCTGCAAAGCTGGAGCGTGTTCACCTCTCCCCGTAAGAATGGGGAGAGGGAGAAGAGCGACGGTTACTTCGCGACGAATCCGGCTTCCGTCATCAGCGACCTGTTGACTGCATCGTCCTCTTCCAGGAATTGCACCATGTCCTTGCCGGTAAGGAAGATCGGCTTCAACGCCTGCTTTTCCATGTAGTCCTTGTACTCCGCGGTCTGCGTCACCTTGTGGAACAGCTCGACATAGAACGCCTGCTGCTCAGCCGTGACCTTGCCGGGCAGGAAGGTTGCGCGCAGCATCAGATATTGCACGTCGACGCCCTCCTCCTTGCAGGTCGGGATGTCGGCCCAGGACTGCGTGTCCGTCACCTTGCCGGTGTAGGAGATGCGCTCTTTGTCGAACACGCAGAGCGGACGCACCTGGCCGGCGCGCCAGACTTCGAGATTCTCCGCTCGGATTGTTGACGTTGGATTCGGTGTGGTTGCCGACGAGCTGGGTCGCGGCCTCGCCGCCGGACTTGTAGGGCAGATAGGAGAATTTCGCGCCGGTCTTCTGCTCGAGGAAGACGGTCAGCACGTGATCCTCGCGCTTGGAGCCGGTGCCGCCCATCTTAAACGGCGCGGCTGCCGCCTTGGCGGCCTCGACGAATTCCTTCACGGTCTTGGGGCCGGCGCTGTTGTCCCACAGCACGAACTGGTCGAGCGCAATCACCGAGACCGGGGTGAGCTCACGCCAGTTGAACGGGATCTTGGCCGACAGCGGCAGCATGTAGATCAGCGAATAGGCGATCAGCACCTTGTTCGGATCGCCCTCGCTGGATTTCATGTACATCAGCGCTTCCGCCCCCGAGGCGCCGCCCTTGAGCGAGACCACGATCGGCTGCTTCATCAGATTGTTCTTCTGGATTGCGGCTTGCATCATCCGCGCCATCTGATCGGAGGCGCCGCCCGCGCCCGCTGCCACCACGATCTCGACGGGCTTGGTCGGCTCCCAGCCGGCGACCGCCGGTGCACACATCAACAGCGCCGCCGCCGCGCTGACGGCTTTCACTGGAATTCGCACGCGCTTCGTCCCCTTGTTATTATTGGCGTTGTATTGCCGGGAATTCATCTGCGCATTGTGCGGGGTAGTGCTGGCGAGTTCAAGGAGGCGGGCGTTCCGCCGCATATGACTTTCGGCTGACGAAGCCGGGGCCGGAGCGGTGGCTACTTGCCCTTCCAGTTCGGCGTACGCTTGTTGAGGAAGGCATCCATGCCTTCGCGAAAATCTTCGCTCATATAGGCTTTGAGGATCAGATCCTCGCCCTCCTCGCGCGACAGCGTGCGGCGGATGCGGCGCACCGCTTCCTTGGTCGCCTCCAAAGTGAGCGGCGCATGGCTTGCGACGAGCTTTGCGGTCTCGTCGGCACGGCGCTGCAGCGCCTCGACGTCGGGCACGACCTCGTTGAGCAGGCCGAGCGCGAGCGCTTCCGGCGCCTCGACCAGGCGGGCCTTGAAGATCAAATCCTTGGTGCGGGCAGGTCCACCAGCGAGACGACGCGGCTGATGTTCGACATCGACAGGCAGTTGCCGAGCGTGCGCGCGATCGGGAAGCCGATGCGGGTTGTTTCGGTGCCGATGCGGAGGTCGCAGCAGGCGGCGATGCCGGCGCCGCCGCCGGTGCAGGCACCGGCGATCGCCGCGATCACGGGCACGCGGCAGTGCTCCAGGGTTCCAAGCACGCGGTCGATCCGCGCCTCGTAGTCGAGCGCATCCTGCGCGGTCTTGAACGCACGAAACTGAGAAATGTCGGTGCCGGAGGCAAATGCCTTGTCGCCGGCGCCGGTCAGGATCAGCGCCTTGATCGATCGGTCGGCGTTGATCTCCTGGCAGATCTCCGCCATGCGCTCATACATGGCGAAGGTCAGCGCGTTGCGTGCCTGCGGGCGGTTGAAGGTGATCCGCGCGATGCCGTCCGTGACGGAGTAGAGCAGGTCTTCGTTGGTCGTCGTCGGTGCGTTCATCGCGCGCTCACTTCTTTTTCAGTTGGATAGATCAGGCCACCTGGGCCTTGGCCATCGGCACCGTGTCGCGTCCCTTCAGGACGTCCATGGCCGCCAACACGCCGCCGCTCCGGTGCGGGATCTTGGCAAGGTCCAGGCCCATCTCGACACCGGCGAGCGTGCCCATCAGCATCAGATCGTTGAAATGCCCGATATGGCCGACGCGGAACACCTTGCCCTTGACCTTGTTCAGGCCGGTGCCGAGCGACATGTCGAAATTCTCCAGCACCACCTTGCGGAAGTGATCGGCGTCGTGGCCGTCGGGCACGCGGACGCCGGTCAACGCCGGCGAATGCGCAGCCGGATCGGCGCACTGCGTCTCCAGGCCCCAGACCTTGACCGCGGCCCGCGTCGCTGCGCTGTGACGCTTGTGACGGGCCCACACGTTCTCGAGGCCTTCCTCCTCCAGCATCTTGACGGCCTCGCGCAGGCCCATCAGCAAATTGGTGGCGGGTGTATAGGGGAAGGTGCCGAGCTTGTTGAAGCTGATGACTTCCTGCCAGTCCCAATAGGAGCGCATGCCCGGATTGGCTTTGGCGACGGCGAGCGCCTTCTCCGAGACGGCGTTGAAGCCGAGCCCGGGCGGCAGCATCAGGCCCTTCTGGGAGCCCGCGACCGAAACGTCGATGCCCCAGGCATCGTGCTCGTATTCCATCGAGCCGAGGCCGGAGATGGTGTCGACCATCAGCAGCGCCGGATGCTTGACGCGGTCGAGCAGCTTGCGCACTTCGAGCGGCGGCGTCACGCAGCCGGTCGATGTCTCGTTGTGAACGACGCAGACCGCCTTGATCTTGTGCTGCTTGTCGGTGGCAAGGCGCTGCTCGATCTCGGCGAGGTCGGCGCCATGGCGCCAGTCACTCGGAATGAAGTCGACGTCGAGCTTGAACTTGTCGGCGATGCCGCGCCACAGCACGGCGAACTGGCCGGTCTCGCACATCAAGACCTTGTCGCCGGGGGCGAGCACGTTGACCATTGCTGCTTCCCAGGCGCCGGTGCCGGACGACGGGAAGATAATCACGGGCTGCTTGGTGCGGAACACGCGCTGCATCGCGGCAAGCGCGGCGAAACCAAGCTCCGCGAACTCCGCACCACGATGATCCAGCGTCGGCATATCCATCGCCCGCAGCACCCGGTCGGGCACGTTGGTCGGTCCTGGAATCTGGAGAAAATGCCTTCCAGTGTGCACGGTCATCGGCGTCCTTCCCGGTCTTTGAGTCTGTCTTTCGAGTGTGTCTTGGCTTTGAGCCCAGCTTGACTTCGAGCCTTCTGGCCTGAAGGGGGCTGCGCGAGCCGCTCGAATATCACTATTCGCCGGGCTTGTCCCTCGCCGGGCGGGGTCCGTCAATGCACAAGAAGCAGGGCTCGCCTTGCCAAGGACCGTGACCGTAGGCAAGACGGGGACGGCGAACAGGCAAGAGCGGACCATGGCGGCGGAAGTGCCCGGGAAATCACAGGAATCGGCCAAAACGGACGGCATCGCGGCACGTCTGGCCCGACAGATCACCGGCGACGTCCTGTTCGACCCTTTCAGCCGCGGCCGCTATGCCACTGACGCCTCGTTCTACCAGATCATGCCGGCGGGCGTGGTGGTGCCCAGGACCATGGACGAGGCGCTGCGAGTGCTGGCGATCGCCCGGGACGAGGGATTGAAGGTCACCCCGCGGGGCGGCGGCACCTCGCAATGCGGCCAGACCGTCAATGACGGCCTCGTCGTCGACCTCTCGAAGCACCTGACCCGCATGCTGTCGCTCGACGTCGACAACCGCACTTGCGTGGTCGAGCCCGGCATCGTGCTCGACGACCTCAACCGCCAGCTCAGGAAGCACGGCCTGTCGTTTCCGGTCGACGTCTCCACGGCGTCGCGGGCCACCATCGGCGGCATGGCCGGCAACAATTCCTGCGGTGGCCGCAGCTTGCGCTACGGCACCATGCGCGACAACACCCTGTCGATGGAGGCGGCGCTCGCCGACGGCACGCTCGCGCACTATGGCGAGGTCTCGCGCGACCTTTCCGATGTCGATGCGGGCAACGGCGCCCGCGCGCTGTTCCGCGACATGCTCGATCTCGGCGCCCGCGAGGCCGACGAGATCGCGGCGCGCTTTCCCAAGGTGCAGCGCCGCGTCGGCGGCTACAATCTCGACGCGCTGGTGCCGCGCAACGCGCCGAACAACATGGCGCATCTGCTGGTCGGCTCCGAAGGGACGCTGGCCTTCACCACCAAGGTCGAGCTGAAGCTGTGGCCGGTGATCCGCAACAAGGCGCTCGGCATCTGCCATTTCGGCAGCTTCTACCAGGCGATGGACGCGGCCCAGCATCTGGTCAAGCTGAAGCCGATCGCTGTCGAACTGGTCGACCGCACCATGCTCGCGCTCGGCCGCGACATCGCGATGTTCCGGCCGATCATCTCCACCGCCATCAAGGGCGATCCGGACGCCGTGCTGGTGGTCGAGTTCGCCGAGGAAGACCAGGCGGACAATCTCGCGCGCCTGAAGCAGCTGGGCGAATTGATGGGCGATCTCGGCTTCGGCTGGAGCAACGACAAGCGCAAATGGGGCGGTGTGGTGGAGATCACCCAGCCCGCGCTGCAGAGCGGCATCGCCGATTTCCGCGCCGCGGGCCTCAACGTCATGATGTCGATGAAGCAGGCAGGCAAGCCGGTCTCCTTGTCGAGGACTGCGCGGTGCCGCTGCCGCATCTCGCCGACTACACCGCGCGCTTGAATGAGGTGTTCGCAAAGCATGGCACCAGCGGCACGATGTATGCTCATGCCTCCGAGGGCTGCCTTCATGTCCGTCCCGTGCTGAATTTGAAGCTGGAGAAGGACGTCAAGGCGATGCGGGCCATCGCCGAGGAAACCTTCGCGATGGTGCGCGAGTACAAGGGCTCGCATTCGGGCGAGCATGGCGACGGCCTGGTGCGCTCGGAATTCCATGAAGCGATGTTCGGCGAGCGTCTGGTCGCCGACTTCAGGGAAGTGAAGCAGCGCTTCGATCCCGACCGCGTCCTCAACCCCGGCAAGATCGTCGATGCGCCCAAAATGGACGACCGCTCGCTGTTCCGCTATCGGCCGGACTATCGCGTCGGCGAGCTGAACACCAAGCTCGACTGGTCCGCATATCCCGGCGCCGGCGCCGGCTTCCAGGGCGCGGTCGAGATGTGCAACAACAACGGCGCCTGCCGCAAGCTCGAGGGCGGCGTGATGTGCCCGTCCTATCGCGCGACGCGCAACGAGAAGGATGTCACGCGAGGCCGTGCCAACACACTGCGGCTGGCGATCTCCGGTCAGCTCGGCCCGGATGCTTTGTCTTCGGATGAGATGATGGAGACGCTGAAACTCTGCGTCTCCTGCAAGGCCTGCCGCCATGAATGCCCTGTTGGCGTCGACATGGCCAAGATGAAGATCGAGGTGCTCGCCGCGCGCGTGGCTTCCCATGGCCTGACACTGCGCGACCGCATGGTCGGCTATCTCCCGCGCTATGCAGGCCTCGCGTCGCGCTTCGCGCCGCTGGCCAATTTGCGCAACCGCAGCCCGCTTTTGCGGAAGCTGTTCGAGCGCTTTGCCGGCATCAGCGCGCGCCGCGCGCTGCCCGCTTTCCGCAGCGACGTGTTCGCGCCGTCCGCGGATGCCGTCGGTCCGGAGGCCGGGCGCGAGGTCGTGCTGTTCGCCGACACTTTCAACCGCATCTACGAGCGCGAGAACCTCGACGCTGCTCTGCGCGTGCTCGCGGCGGGCGGCTATCGCGTGCATCTGCCGAAGCCGTCAAGCGGCGGCCGGCCGCTCTGCTGCGGCCGCACATTCCTGTCGGCCGGTCTCGTCGACCAAGCCAGAGCCGAACTTGACCGGCTGGTCGCCGCCTTCGCGCCCTTCGCCGCGCGCGGCGTGCCGATCGTCGGCCTGGAGCCGAGCTGTTTACTGACGCTGCGCGACGAGCTCGCTTCACTGCGCAAGGACGACGACGCCAAGGCGGTCGGCGCCCATGCGCTGACCTTCGAGGAGTTGCTGATGCGGGAGGCCGAGGCCGGCCGGCTGCAACTGCCGCTCGGAGCTGTCGCCGACAAGGCCTTGGTACACGGCCATTGCCATCAAAAATCTTTTGGCGCGTTCAAGCCGGTCGAGCAGGTGCTGCGTCTCGTGCCCGGCCTGAAGGTCGAAACCATCGAGTCCAGCTGCTGCGGGATGGCCGGCGCCTTCGGCTATGGTGCCGAGACCTACGATGCCTCGATCGAGATGGCCGAACTGTCGCTGCTACCGGCCGTGCGCGGCGCGGACCCGGCGACGCTGGTCGTTGCCGACGGCACCTCGTGCCGGCACCAGATCCAGGACGGCGCGCAACGCGAAGCCCTTCACGTCGCCCGCGTGCTGGCGATGAGCCTCGATCGCGCCAAAACCCACTCCACCACTCCCGTTGCAAAGGAACCCAGCCATGGCTGAACTGACCCTCGACACCGCCCGCAAGATCCTCGATGCCGCCTTCGCAAAGGCCACGGAGTTGAAGCTCAAACCGCTCGTCGTCACTATTCTGGACACGCGCGGCGTGCTCAAGCTCGCCGCCGCACAAGACGGCACCAGCCTCATGCGCGCCGAGATCGCCCACGGCAAGGCCTATGGCGCGCTCGCCATGGGCATGGGCTCGCGCGCGCTGTACCAGCGGGCGCAGGAGCAGGCCTATTTCATCGACGCCGTGAACACGATTGCAAAGGGCGCGCTGGTGCCGGTCCCCGGCGGCGTGCTGATCCAGGACGGCGCGACCCTGCTCGGCGCCGTCGGAGGTCTCCGGCGACACCTCCGACAATGACGAAGCGTGTGCGGTTGCGGGTATCCAGGCAGCGGGGTTGAAGGCCAACGCGGGCTGAGGTCTCTTCCGTAGCCCGGATGGAGCGTAGCGAAATCCGGGGTTTGCGCGTGGAGGCGCCGACTGGCTCCTTGCTCCCGTCATTGCGAGCGAAGCGAAGTAATCCAGACTGCCCCCCGCGGAAAGATTCTGGATTGCTTCGCTGCGCTCGCAATGACGATGGAGAGAGCGAGTCCTCACCTACCCGTCCAGACCGGCTTGCGCTTCTCGCTGAACGCTTTCAGCCCCTCCTTGGCGTCCTCCGTCATCGCCAGCAGCGCGATCTGGCTTTCGGTGTAGGCGATGCTCTCGTCGAAGGACATCGCGGCGATGGCGCGCATCGCGTATTTGCCGCGGCGGATCGCGGTCGGTGACTTGTCGACGATGCGGCTGATCAGCCAGTCGACCTTGGCATCGAGCTCGGCCTTGGGCACGACGTAATTCAGAAGGCCTGCGGCCTGCGCAGCTGTTGCATCGAACGGCTCGCCCGTGAGCGCCCATTCATTGACCAGCCGTCGCGGCGCGATCGCCTGCAACAGGCTCAGCACCTGCATCGGAAACACGCCGACCTTCACCTCCGGCAGTCCGAACACGACGTGATCGGCGGCGAGCGCCATGTCGGTCATGCAGAGCAGCCCCATGCCGCCGGC
Organism: Bradyrhizobium sp. LLZ17; assembly: GCF_041200145.1. Taxonomy (NCBI): domain Bacteria; kingdom Pseudomonadati; phylum Pseudomonadota; class Alphaproteobacteria; order Hyphomicrobiales; family Nitrobacteraceae; genus Bradyrhizobium; species Bradyrhizobium zaerense. The sequence continues at coordinate 7,793,071 of NZ_CP165734.1, read as the reverse complement.
CATGCAGACGCCGCCGACCCGGGCGATCGCGGGCTTGGTCGCGTTCTGCGACAACCGCAGCAGGTCGGCATAGTCAACGTTTGGTTTGGAATGATCCATCGCGAATGCCGCGCCGGAGTTCTGCAGATCCGCGCCGGCGCAGAACGCCTTGTCGCCCGCGCCCGTCAGCACGATGACTCGGACGTCCTTGTCCTCGTGCGCGTCGCGATAGCCCTTGCTGATGCCGGCGATCACGTCGCCGTTCAGCGCGTTGCGCTTCTCGGGCCGGTTGATGGTGATCCAGAACGCCTGCCCGCGCTTCTCGGTGATGACGCTCGCTGTGTCGGTCATGACGTCGCTTCCTTGCTGCCGTTTTGCCGTCATTTGCGGCAGCTCCGGCGCGAGGTGCAAGGGCAATCTGCGGCGAGACGCCGCTTTAGCGCCTCGACACAAATTTGGTGCGATCGAAGCGCGCGCTCAGGCCGCGACCGCTTTCCTGATCCAGACCTTGTTGTCGTGGAACGCGGCTCCGCCGATCGGCGCGACGGCCTCGGCGCCGGTCAGCATGTTGATGCCGCGACCACCGATATGGTCCTTGTTCGGATGAACGGATTCGGCGATCAGCACCCCGCGCCGCACGCCCTCGAACAGCCGTGCGATCAGCGTGGTCTCGCCACGCATGTTGCCGAGCGTCACGGCGTCGCCCTCGGCGATCTCGAGCGCGGCAGCATCCATCGGATGGATCATCACGCTCGCCTTGCCCTCGCGCGCCTGCGAGGACGGCGTCTCGTTGAAGGTGGTGTTGAGGAAGCTGCGCGAGGGGCTGGTCGCAAGCCGGAACGGATGGGCCTGGTCGGCGTGCTCGATCACGGCCCAATGGTCCGGCAGCGACGGCATCTTTTCGAACTCGCCCATCATCAAGCCGAACGGCGGATTTGCCCAATCGGCCTTGAAATGGAATTTCTTGTCGGCGTGCGCGAAGCCGTCGAGGTAGTGCGCGGTGCGGAAATCCGGTTGCAGGTCGCGCCAGAGGTCGGCCTCGAGGCTGGCGATGTCGCCATGGTTGCTCAGCTTCAGCGTCGCGTCGATCAATTCGCGCGGCGTCATCTCGAAGCCCCGATGCATGGCGCCAAGCCGCGGCGCCAGCGCTTGCAGGACCTGATGGTTGGAGCGGCATTCGCCGGGCGGGTCGATCAGCTTGGGGCCGACCGAGATGTGCTGGTGGCCGCCACCGTAATAGAGATCGTCGTGCTCCATGAACATGGTCGCCGGCAGCACGATGTCGGCCATCTGCGCGGTCTCGGTCATGAATTGCTCATGCACCGCGACGAACAGGTCCTCGCGCGCAAACCCCTGCCGCACCAGCGCCTGCTCCGGCGCGACCGTCATCGGATTGGTGTTCTGGATCAGCATTGCCTTGACCGGACCCTTGCCGTGCAAGGCCTCGGCATCGCCGGTGAGGATGCGGCCGATCTGCGACTGGTCGAGCGCGCGCGTGCTCTTGTCGATCGCGTCGTGGCCTTCGATGATGGATTCGTTGAAGTGCCACAGCGCGTAATTGTTGAAGAAGGCGCCGCCGCCTTCGTATTGCCAGGCGCCGGTCACCGCGGGGATGCAGTTCGCGGCATGCATCTGCGCCGCGCCGTTGCGCGAGCGGGTGAAACCGTAGCCGAGGCGGAAGAAGGTCCGTTTGGTCTGGCCGACCAGCCTGGCAAAGGCCTCGATCTCGGACACAGGCACGCCAGATATCGCCGAGGCCCATTCCGGCGTGCGCGTCTTCAGATGCGCCTCGAGCTCGGCCGGGCAATCGGTGTATGTGTCCATATAGGCGCGATCGGCATAGCCGTCGCGAAACAGGACATGCATGACGCCGCAGGCGAACGCGCCGTCGGTGCCGGGACGCAGGAGGATCTTGATGTCGGCCTGCTTCATGGTCTCGTTGTCGTAGATGTCGACCGCCGCGATTTTCGCGCCACGCTCCTTGCGGGCACGCGCGGCGTGCGTCATCACGTTGACCTGCGTGTTGACGGGGTTGGTGCCCCAGATCACGACGAGGTCGGAGACCGCCATCTCGCGCGGATCGACGCCGGCGATCTTGCCGGTGCCGATCGCAAAGCCGACGCGCGCGACGTTGGCGCATATGGTCGAATAGAAGCGCGAGTATTTCTTCACATGCGCGAGGCGATTGAGACCATCGCGCATCACCAGGCCCATCGTGCCGGCGTAGTAATAGGGCCAGATCGAATCCGCGCCGAACTCGCGCTCGGCCTGGTTGAAACGATGGCCGATCTCGTCCAGCGCCTCGTCCCACGAGATGCGCGCGAACTGGCCGGAGCCTTTCGGGCCGGTGCGGCGCATCGGATAGATCAGCCGTTCGGGGTGATGGATACGCTCAGCGTAGCGGGCGACCTTGGCGCAGACCACGCCGGCCGTGTAGGTCTGCTGCTTCGAACCACGGACGCGGCCGATGCTGCGGCCTTCGACCACCTCGATATCGAGGGCGCATGCCGAGGGGCAATCATGCGGACAGGTGGAGTGGCGGATCTCGATGTTGGCGTGCTGGTTCATGGCCAGATCTGTAACACCAAAATACCAGCCGGCCGAGCGCATTTATCCGGCAATGCCCATGCGATTTGCTCAAGCCGCGCGCTCCGCCGGTTCCTGCCGCGGTCGCGAACACCGCACAACCACACCGCAAGCGGCCCGATATTCCAGCCCCGATTGACAGCGTGAGGCGTCGACAGCCCGCGCGCCGCGTGGCTACAGTGCCGAGCGACAAGAACGACATCAGGGAGGCCGCATCGTGGACACGGTGAACATCCTCAGCGGCGGCGCAGCGCAAGGCCTCGTCCGCGGTCTCACCGAGGCCTTCCGGGCCCAGACCGGGTTCGCGATCGACGGCGAGTTCAGCGCGGTCGGCGCCATGGCGGACAAGTTGCGCGCGGGCGAGCCCGCCGATCTCATGATCCTGACGCAAGCGCTGATCGCAAGGCTCGCCGAGGAGAAGCTGGTCGTGGCCGCCTCGATCGCGAATGTCGGCCGGGTCGAAACCGCGCTGGCGGTTCGCAGCAATGATCCCAGGCTGACGGTCAGGACCGAATCCGATCTGCGCGACGTGCTGCGAGCCGCAGATGCGATCTTCGTCCCTGATATCAAGGCTTCGACCGCGGGCAGGCACGTTGCAAGAGTCCTGGATCAGCTCGGCATCGCCTATGAGCTGGCTTCGCGGCTCAAGATCTTTTCGACGGCGCAGCCGCGATGCGGGAGCTGGCGGCATCCGCTGCGCAAAGGCCGATCGGCTGCACGCAAGCAACCGAAATCGTCGCCACCGAGGGCATCGCACTGTTGGGGCCGCTGCCGCCCGGATACGAACTCGTCACGATGTACACGGCCGGGATAACCGAGCGCGCCGCGCATCCGAAGCAGGCGGCCGCGCTGGTCGCGCTGCTGGCCGGCGCAGATCAGAGAGGGCTGCGCCAGCGCGTGGGCTTCGCCGGCTAGAGCCGGATCGCCCTACTTGCTCATCTGGGTGAGCCCGGTCGGCGGGCCATCGACGGCGGTCCAGCCGCCGTCGACGAACAGCGTGCTGCCGCTGACATAGCTCGCGGCATCCGAGGCGAGATAGGCGACGGCGGTGGCGACCTCGTCGGCGCTGCTCCAGCGGTTGAACACGGTGTGGCCGGCATAGAGACTGTAGATGTCGGGGCGCTGCTTGAACGGGCCGGTCAGCGCCGTCTCGGCGATGCTCGGCGCGATCGCGTTGACGCGGACGCCGGAGCGGCCGACCTCGGAGGCGAAGCCCTTCACCAACAGGCCGATCGCGGCCTTGGTCGAGCCGTACACCGCAAGCCCGGGCTCGATGGTCACTGCGCGCACCGAGGAGCAGGCGATGATGCTGCCGCCCTTCTGTTCGACCATGATGCGGCCGAAGGCCTGGAAGAACCAGACGGTGCCCTTGACGTTGAGCGTGACGACGCGGTCGAGATCCTCCTCGGTGTAGTCGAGGATGGTCTTGCGAATGTTGAGCCCCGGCGTCGTCACGGCGATGTCGAGCCGGGAAAATTTCTGCATCACGGTTGCGGCCAGCGCCGTGACATCGGCGGCACTCGCAGCGTCGCACGCAGCCGCTTCTGCCCAGCCGCCGTTCTCGCGAATGCCGGCCGCGGTCGCTTCGGCCGCGTCGCGCGCACGATCGGCGCAGACGACGCGGGCACCGAGCCCGGCCAGCGCTTCCGCCGACGATTTGCCGATGCCCGATGCGGCGCCGAGCACGACCGCGCTCTTGCCGGTGAGATCGAAGAGCTTGCGATAGTCGGTCACGTTGTCATCCTTCCCATGGTTTCGAACTTGCGTGGTAGCGCACTCATCCTCGCCTGCGAAGACGGAGCAAGTGACGTGCTGGTGCCGTCGCGGCCGATGATCAATTCAAAATCAGCATCAATCGATACCCCCTTCAACTTGGACTCGCCGCTCCGCGCGACCCTAGGAAGGCGGTGGGGAATGGATTCAAGGAGGAACGCATGAACGCGGAGCTATCCGCCGAACGCGACGAGGGCTGGTCTCTCATCACGCGTCGTGACTTGGCCAATCCTGCCGCAGCGCACCATCGAGCAGATTTAACCAGTTGATCTTCTCCGAGATTTTCTCGTATACTAATATATCACTTTCAACGATAACCATAAGCATGCCCGCGCGCACCACGAGGAAAGCCCAGGCCGCGCCCACGCCGGCCGCCATCAGTCCACGCCGCGGCAAGCCACCGCAGCGGGCGACGGCGTCGTCGCGGATTTACACCGAACTGCGGAACGAACTGGTGTCGATGCGACGCCGGCCGGGTGAAGTGGTGTCGGAAGCCGAGATCGCCGTCACCTATGGCGTCAGCCGAACGCCGGTGCGCGAGGCGATCCTCAAACTGTCCGACGAAGGCCTCCTCGACGTCTTCCCGCAATCGGGCATCTTCGTCTCTCGCATTCCGCTCGCCGCCTTGCCCGAAGCCATCATCATCCGCAAGGCGCTGGAAGAGACCACCGCGCGGCTTGCCGCCGAACGCGCCACCGCAAGCCAGATCCTGCAATTGCGGTCGATCGTCGAACGCCAGCGCGAGGCGGATGCGGCCGGCGACCGTGTCGCATTCCACCAGGCCGACGAGCTTTTTCATGCCGTCATCGCCGATATCGCGCGACATCCGGGAATCTGGACGTTGATCCAGCATGTGAAGGTTCACGTTGATCGCTATCGCCAATTGACCCTGCCGGTGGCCGGGCGCATGACCGAGGTGATCGCCGAGCACGAGCCGATCCTCGCGGCGATCGAGGCCCACGATCCGCAACGCGCGGGCATCGCCATGGAGCGGCATCTCGATCGGCTGCTGCTCGATATCTCTGAGACGCAACACACCAATCCGGAGTTTTTCGCCAGCACCGAATGACCGGACCACGGCCCGACAACGACACACACCAAAAGCAATGAGGGAGGACTACAATGAGACGTCGTGATTTCATCAAATTGAGCGCCGGACTTGGAGCAGCAACACTGGCTCCGATCTCGTCCGGCCACGCCCAGACCAAGGCCGTGTTCAAGGCCGCAGACGTGCAGCCGGTCGGTTATCCGACGGTCGCCGCCGTCGAGAGCATGGGCAAGAAGCTGGCTGAAGCGACCCAAGGCCGCCTCTCGATCCAGACCTATCCCTCCGCGCAGCTTGGCGCCGAGAAGGAGACGATCGAGCAGACCCAGATCGGCGCCATCCAGATGCTGCGCGTCAGCGCCGGCGCGGTCGGTCCGATCGTCGACGACATCAACGTCGTCAACATGCCGTTCCTGTTCAAGAACGTGGCGCAATCCTGGAAGATGATGGATGGCGACGTCGGCCAGGAGCTGCTGGAGAAGATCACGGCGAGCCCCAATGCCAATCTGGTCGGCCTGTGCTGGATGGATTCCGGCGCGCGCAGCTTCTACAACACCAAGCATCCGATCAAATCGATCGCGGACGTCAAGGGGCTGAAGCTTCGCGTCATCGGCAATCCGATCTTCATCGACATGGTCAACGCGCTCGGCGGCAACGGCATCGCCATGGGCTATGATCAGGTGTTCTCCTCGCTCCAGACCGGCGTGATCGACGGAGCCGAGAACAATCCGCCGAGCTACGTCTTCAGCAACCACTACACCGCGGCGAAATATTACTCGCTGACCGAGCACCTGATCATTCCCGAGATCCTCTGCTTCTCCAAGCGGTCCTGGACCGCGCTGTCGGCTGACGATCAGGCGCTGATCAAGAAGTTCGCGCGCGAAGCCCAGCTCGAGGAGCGCGAGCTCTGGAAGAAGTACGAAACGACGGCGATGGAGAAGGCCAAGGCCGCCGGCTGCGAGATCGTGGAGATCGCCGACAAGAAGCCATTCCAGGATGCGGTCAAACCTGTCTGGGACAAGTATGGCCCGAAATACCAGGCCATGATCCAGCGCATCCAGGCGCTCTGAACGACAAAGCCAAAGCGCGATGACGGCTCGTCGCGCTTTGGCCCCGACAATCTGAACCACTGACAGAGCAGGAAACGCGGATGGCCGCACTGTTTCGCCGAGCGATGGACTATCTCTACCTCTTGTGCGTGATCGTCGGCTGCACCGCACTGGTCGCGATCTCCGCAGTAATCCCGTGGGCGGTGTTCACGCGCTATGTGCTCAACAGTGCGGCTTCCTGGCCCGAGCCGACGGCGGTGCTGCTGACGATCGTGCTGACCTTCATCGGCGCCGCCGCCGGCTACCGGCTCAACCTGCACATGAGCGTCGCCTATTTCGCCAACAAACTCCCTCCCCCGCTGCAACGGGCCACAGAGATCCTGGTTCAGCTGCTCATGGCGCTGATCGCGCTGTTCATGGTGATCTGGGGCGAACGTCTCGTCGAGGTCACCTGGTACAACACCATCCCCGACTTCCCGTCGCTGTCGGTCGGCGTCACCTATTTGCCGATCCCGATCGGCGGTGCCTGCCTGCTCCTGTTCGTGATCGAACGGATTTTCCTCGGCGTGCCGCCCGACCCGATCGGCAAGCATTCCGAAACCGCCCCCTTCGAGTGAGCCGGGAGTCATCGCAATGGACATTTTCATCCTCCTCGGCACGATGATCGCGTGCTTCCTGATCGGCATGCCGATCGCCTATTCACTGGCGATGGCGGCGATCGCCGGCGCGCTCTCGGTCGGCATTCCGCTGGAAGCCTTGATGCTGAAGATCTCGGATGGCGTCAGCAAGGTTGCGATGCTGACGATTCCGTTCTTCGTGCTCGCCGGCGCCATCATGGCCGAAGGCGGCATGGCGCGGCGGCTGGTCGCCTTTGCCGACGTGCTGGTCGGCCTGACGCGGTTGCGCGGCGGTCTCTCCATCGTCAACGTGCTGGCGACGACGTTCCTCAGCGGCATCTCCGGTTCGGCGGTGGCCGACACCTCGGCGATCGGCTCGGTGATGATCCCGCAGATGGAGAAGAACGGCTATCCGCGCGTGTTCGCGACCAATCTCACCATCTCGTCCTCGGTGCAGGCCCTGCTGGTGCCGCCGAGCCACAACGCGGTGCTGTATTCGCTCGCGACCGGCGGCACCATCTCGATCAGCGCGCTGTTCATGGCGGGCGTTTTCCCCGGCCTCTTGCTCGGCTTCTCGCTGATCGTACTGTGCGTCGCGATCGCCTATCGCGAAGGTCATCCGCAGGGCCGCACTGTGCCGGCCAAGGAAGCGATCAAGATCACGATCGACGCGGCCTGGGGCCTGATCACGCTGGTGATCATTCTCGGCGGCATTTTGGGCGGCATCTTCACCGCGATCGAGGCCGGCGCTGTCGCCTGCATCTGGGCATTCTTCGTCACCATGTTCGTCTATCGCGATTACAAATGGCGCGACCTGCCGGTGCTCCTGCATCGGACCTTGCGTACCGTCGCGATGGTGATGACGCTGATCGCCTGCGCGTCCGCTGTCGGCTACATCATGGCGCTGACGCAGATGCCGGCGAAGATGACGGCGTTCTTCCTGTCGATCTCCAGCAACAAATACGTCATCCTGCTGCTGCTCAACGTGTTGCTGCTGCTGCTCGGGACACTGCTCGACATGGCGCCGTCGATCCTCATTGCGACGCCGATCCTCCTGCCGGTGATGCAGAACTTCGGCGTCGATCCCGTGCACTTCGGCATGATCATGCTGCTCAATCTCGGCATCGGCCTGTGCCATCCGCCGGTCGGCGCCATCCTGTTCGTCGGCTGCGCGGTGGGCAAGGTCTCGCTCGAAGAGGTGATGCGCAAGATCTGGCCGTTCTACGGCGTCATGCTGTTCGTGCTGATGCTCGTGACCTACCTGCCCGAGATCTCGCTCTGGCTGCCGCGCCACATTTTGCGCTAAAACTCCTTGCGCCGGCGCGTCACTTGACGTCGCCGGCGCGGCGCCCTCAAGATGCTCCGAACATGATGGAACATTTCGAGGAAACGCCCCGAGGAAACAGTCCATGTCGCGGAAGCTGATCGACATCTCCGTGCCGTTGCAGAACGACGTGCCGGCCGATCCGCCGGGCAATCACCCGACGATCCAGTATATCGACCATCAGCAGGGACTGCCGCGCATGCTGCAGTTCTTCGACGGTCTCAAGGCGGAGGATCTGCCGGACGGTCAGGGCTGGGCCGTTGAACAGGTGTCGCTGTCGACGCATAACGGCACGCATCTCGACGCGCCCTGGCATTTTCATCCGACTATGAATCGCGGCGAGCGATCGTGGACCATCGACGAGGTGCCGCTGGACTGGTGTTTCCAGCCCGGCGTGAAGCTCGACTTCCGGCATCTGCCGGATGGTTACGTCGCCACCGCCGACGACGTCGAAAAAGAACTCAAGCGCATCGGCCACACGCTCTCGCCGCTCGAGATCGTTGTCGTCAACACCAGTGCCGGGGCGAAATTCGGCCGGCCGGACTACGTCAATTCCGGCTGCGGCATGGGATATGAGGCGACCATGTACCTGCTCGACCGCGGCGTACGGTTGACCGGAACCGATGGCTGGAGCTGGGACGCACCGTTCGTCTTCACGGCAAGGAAATATGCCGAAACGAAAGATGCGGGCCTGATCTGGGAGGGCCACAAGGCGGGACGGCACATCGGCTATTGCCACCTCGAGAAGCTGCACGATCTGGACAAGCTGCCCTCGACGGGCTTTATGGTCTCGTGCTTCCCGGTGAAAATCGCGCGCGCCTCCGCGGGCTGGACCCGCGCGGTCGCGATCATCGACGATTAGGTGCGCGCGGTCAGTTGCCGTCGAGGCCGCTTTCGACGAGCTCGCGCAATGCCTCGGTGTCGAGCACAACGATGGCACCATGCTCGAGACGAACCCAGTTGCGGCCGGACCACGCGCGCAATTGCTTGTTGATGCTCTCGCGCGTCATCCCCACCATTTCGCTGATCTCCTGCTGCGTGATGGCGAGCGTGCCGCTGCCGGAGTCGAATTTGCGCTCTTCGGTGAGACCGAGCAGCGCGCTCGCAAGCCGGCCCGGCAGATTCTGCAGGATCACCTGCTCGACCTGCTGGCTGGTCCAGCGCAGCCGGGCGCAAAGCAGCTCGATGAATTTCATCGCCAGCGCCGGCTGGCTCTTCACGAACGGCAGGAAGTCGCGACGGTCGATGATGTAGAGCTCGCAATTGGTGTTGGCGGTCGCGTCCGCCGAGCGCGGCGCACCATCGAGGACCGCGATCTCACCAAAGATCTCGCCGGGGCCGATCAGATTGAGAATGGCGTTTCGGCCGTCGGGCGAGGACGAGGATATCTTCACGGTGCCCGCGATCACCGCGAACAGATTGTTGCCCGGATCGCCTTTGGCGGCGATCGTCGCGCCGCGTTTGACCGTGGTCTGCTTGGCGTAGCGGCAGAGCTGGTCGAGCGCCTCCGGTTCCAGATCTGCGAATATCGGATGCTTGCGCAGCACCGATAATTTGTTGCCCGACGGCTGTCGGGGATCGCCGGTCTTGTCCTGAGGCACGCCGGGACTCCTAAGACTGCGAGGCAGTGGAGTTCCTGCGTAGTCAACGTTGCCGGGCTTTTCAACCGGAAAGCACAGACACGGTTTTAGGCAAGTGCCGCTAAAAAGCCGCGAATGCGCCGAGACGCCGCACCCGCAAGCTGCGGCGATGCATTTCGGACGATGCAGAGTTGCAGGGCTGGCAAGCCGCGATTGCGTTGAGGCGCTGCCGTATAGGCGACAGGCCCAGCGCCCGCGCTTGGCATGTCCAAACCGGACTATTCTCTCAGGAAGCTCTGCGCTTGGCACCCGAATCAGGCCTGCTTGCGCTGGTCTGTAGGTCTGCCCAGGCCAGAGCTGCAGCGAATGCGACAAAGACGGCCACGACGGCAGTCATCACGAGCAGCGCTTCGGTCGGCATGGTGCCCCTCCCAAACTTTGTTCCGGGCAGTATTCGCATTGTCCGGCCGACGTCATTGATCGGGATCAAAATCGGGAAGCGTTTTGGAACGGCCGTCAGGCGGCGGCCAAGGCTTCGACCCTGGCGAGATCGAGCAGGCTGATGCCACCGTGGATGATCTCGATCGCGCCGCGGCGCTCCAGCCTGGTCAAGGTGCGGCTGACGGTTTCGATGGTCAGGCCGAGATAATCGGCGATGTCCTGCCGGCTCATCGGAAGCCACACCGTGTCCGAGGGACCCTTGAGCGAGAACAACCGCTCACGCCAGCCGAGGAGAAAGGCTGCGACCTTCTCAGCGGCCGAACGGCGGCCGAGCAGGACCATATGATCGCGGGCCTGGCTCAACTCGCGAATGGCGAGCTCGTTGATGCGCCTGAGGAGATGCGGCCGGTCCTCGATGAAACGGCCGAAGGGCGCCTTCGCAAACTGGCACACGGCCACCGCGCCGATCGCATCGGCCGAAAAATTGTGCCGGCCGGAAATATTCATCCCCAGGAAATCGCCCGGCAAGGCAAAGCCGACGATCTGGCGACGGCCGTCGGGCAGCAGCTTGTACAGCCGCATGACGCCCTCGAGCACGTTGAAGAACGACGTCGCGATATCCTCCTCCGAGAACACCGTCTCGCCGCTGCCGAAATGGACATGGCGGCCGAGATGCTCGAATTCCCTGAGCTCAACCGCATTCAGCGACGAGCAAACTGCCGATGCGCGGACCGCACAATCGCTGCAGAAATGCCCGTTCGGCTCGATCGTCACCACGGAAGCCTTCATCCACCGCTCCAAGCGCCGGCTGCCTCGATCGGGGCTGTCCACCGCGCGGGCTGCATTTTACTGCACCGCACGAAAGCCGATTGACCCAGATCAAATTTTGGCGCAGCTCCCCACCTTATTCTGCCTCCACAGCTTTATGGGGTGTCCTTCCATGCCGAAAAGCGCGCTTCGTCACGGCCTGATTGGACTGCTTCTGATCACGCCCGCGTTCGCCGCCCCGACCGCCGAACAACGCGGCAAGGCCTTCGCGCGGACCAATTGCGCCCGCTGCCATGCGATCGACCGCGTTTCCGCAAGTCCGCTCAAGCTCGCACCCCCACTGCGCACCCTGCACCGGCGCTATCCGATCGAGGCCCTCGGGGAGGCGCTGGCCGAAGGCATCTACACCGGCCATGCCGACATGCCGGCGTTCGAGCTCAATCCGGACCAGATCCACGACCTGTTGTCCTACCTGAAGACGCTGGAATAGAAGGCGTCACACCGCCTGCACGGTCCAGCCGATCAGCTCCTTCGCGATCTGCGCGAAGGCCATATCGAAGGCTGCGACTGCCGCGGCCGGCTCCATCTTGTCGATCTTCTCGCTGCTCTCGATCAGGCGCGAGGCGATCACCTTGCCGTTCTTGTTGACGATCCTCGCCGACAGTCCGATCTCGACCCGCGCCTCACCCTCTTTGGCAATGCGGAAGCGCCTGATATCGATCAGGAGCTGATAATCCGCTTGCCCGAGGTCGGTCGTGCGCAGCGGGGCATGGGCGATGTCATAATTCTCGAAACTGTCGATCAGCCGCGCCTGAACCAGCTTTGGAATGCTGTCGGCCCACAGGAATTCCGCAAAGCCGGGATTGTCCCCGACTGGCGAGAACAGCATCCGTTGCGTCTGGAGCATCGCGACCGCGGTCGGCTCGGGAATGGCCAGCGACCCCGCCAGGGTCTTGCCGGCCGCTCCGGGATTTTGCGGCGCGCGCAGGTCGTAGGTGATTTTCTGCGCGGGGGCCCCGCCACCGGTCATCTTTTCGAGGCCGGCCAGAATGCCGTCGAGTTTGCCGGTATTCCGCGCCAGGCCGTCGGAGAAGGTCCTGAAATTGGAGATCGTGTCCTTCAGCGGACCGGAATTGTCCTCAAGCACCGAATCGACGCGCCGCAAGGCATCGCGCGCCGCCTGCGTCATGCTCTGGCCTGCGCCGGCCTCGGCGATCAAGGTCAAGGTCTCACCGGATTTGGCGGCGATCAGGCCGCCCTCCAACGTCACCACGGGCACGCCAGTCAGCCCCTGGAAATCAAGGCCGACCTTGGTGTCGGCACGCACCGGCGTCACCGAAGCAACGGAGATGGTCGCGTTGACGAAGCGCGGATTGTCCGGTGCGAGCCCAAGTTGGGTCACCTCACCGACGCGGATGCCGTTGAACAGCACGCCGGCGCCGACCAGCAGGCCCGGCACCGGCCCCTGGAATTGAACGTGGTAATTCGTGCGCGGCCCGATGCCGCCCGTATTGTTGAGCCAGTAGACGAAGCCGAACACCGCGACGATCGCGGCCAGCACGAAGGTGCCGATCAGCACATAGGGAGCGCGGGTTTCCATGTCTCATCTCATCTGGGGTTGCAGCATCTGCGAGCGCTTGCCGTGGAAGTAGGCGTGCACCCAGGGATGCTCGGATTGCAGCAGTTCCCGCATCGGGCCGATCGCCACGATCTTGCCGTCGGCAAGGGCAGCGACGCGGTCGCAGACGGTGGTGAGGCTCGCGAGATCATGGGTGACCATGAACACGGTCAGTCCCAGCGTCTTTTGCAGCGTCCTGATCAGCGCGTCGAAATCGCCGGCTGCGATCGGATCAAGTCCGGAGGTCGGCTCGTCCAGAAACAGAATCGGCGGATCGAGCGCGAGCGCGCGCGCCAGCGCCACGCGCTTGGTCATCCCGCCGGATAGCTCTGAGGGATATTTGTCGCCGTCCTGCGCCCGCAGCCCGACCATCTCGAGCTTGGCGATCGCGATCTCGTCCATCAATTCCTTCGACAGCAGCAGATTTTCGCGCAGTGGAAACTGCAGGTTCTGCCGGACCGTCAGCGACGAGAACAATGCGCCCTGCTGGAACAGGATGCCCCACGTGGTGGCCGCGCCTTTCGTGCGGCCGCCGATCGGCTCTCCCATGACTTCGATGGTCCCGCTCCGGCGCGGGATAAGGCCGATGATGGTGCGCATCAACACCGACTTGCCGCCGCCGGACGCGCCCACGAGTCCGAGGATTTCGCCCCTGCGGACATCAAGCGACAGATGATCGAGCACGGTCTGGCGGCCGAAGCCGACCACGAGGTCGCGGACACGGATCGCGATTTCCTCCTGCGCTTCGGGCATCGTCACATTCCGATCGAGGCAAAGAAGATCGCGAACAGGCCATCGAGCACGATCACCAGGAAGATCGACTTCACCACCGATGTGGTCGTCTGCTTGCCGAGCGATTCGGCACTGCCCTTGACCCGCAATCCCTCGCTGCAGGCGACGATCCCGATCACCAGCGCCATGAACGGCGCCTTCAGGATCCCCACCTCGAAATGGGTGACCGAGACCGCCTCGTGCAGTCGCGCGATGTAGATCGCCGGTCCCATGTCGCCATAGAATTGCGCGACCAGGCCGCCACCATAGAGCGCGGCAATCGAGCCGATGAAGGCAAGGATCGGCAGCGCGATGACCAGGGCCGCGACGCGCGGCAGGATCAGGACTTCGACGGGATCGAGCCCCATGGTCGAGAGCGCATCGATTTCCTCCCGCATCTTCATGGAGCCAAGCTCGGCGGTGTAGGCGCTTCCCGAACGGCCGGCGACCATGATGGCGACGATCAGCACACCCAGCTCACGCAGCACGAGGATGCCGACCATATCGACGGTATAGGACTCCGCGCCGAACCTGCGGAAATGAAAGAACCCCTGCTGGGCAATGATCGCGCCGATCAGAAACGTGATCAGCATGACGATGGGAATCGCCTGCCACCCGATCCGGTTCAGCTGATAGACCAGCGACGTCAGCCGCAGCGTGCGCGGTGGCCGCACCACGCCGATCACGGCCATGAACAATGCGCCGAGCATTTGAAGAAAGATCGTGATGTCCTCGCGGGCGCCGACGGTCGCCTTGCCGAGATCGTTCAGCCTGAGGAGAACCGGGTTGGGCGCGGCGACTGGAGCCGGCGTATGGCGGTTGACCTGGCGCACTTCGTCCATCAGGCCGCTGAAATGATCGGCTACGCCGACGATCCCCGCCGATTTTCCCGATGATGCAGCCTTGCGCGACAGTTTCTCCAGCATCCACGCGCCGAGCGTGTCGAGCGCGCTGACGCCCGACATGTCCAGGGTCACGGCCCTTGATCGCTCGACATCGACCCCGACCGATCGGGACAGCGTTTCGAGCGTCGACACGTTGGCTGCGATCCACGACCCCTGGGGACGCAATTCCAGCACATCGCCAGACGGTGTTGCCAGCAGCAGGGGTTCCGAATTCACGCTGATATCCTCTTGGGAAAACCGGTCCCTGATATCCCGTGTTCTAGCTCTGCATGAGGCCGCTCGATTGACTTGCCTCAAATGCCGACCGCAGGAGCCTCGCTTTGACGCAAATCAAACGCTGTCGAGCTCGCTCGCATAGGCTTTCGCCGTTCGATGGAGACCGTCAATGTTCGATAGCCGCAGAACGAGCGACGAGCTGAAAGCACTGAAGGTCGACGTCACACGTCTGCTTGGCGTGGCCGGCGAAGAGATATTCGAATCATCAAAGGACCGCGCCGAAGCGCTCTCGGATCAAATCAAGGCCGCGCTGGCTGAACTCGGTGAGACCGTCGACGAGGAGCAGGAGCGGCTCCAAGAGCTTGTCGCAGAGCGGCCGGTCGCGGCGCTCGTCTCTGCCTTCGCGCTCGGCGTGGTGGTCGGATTCATGCTGAGGAGACACTAGGTGAACACGGACAATGTCGTCAAACATCTGCGCGCCCTGTGGCGCACGGACAGGATCATCGCGGACATCAGGCTGCGCCGCCTGCTGGTCGGACTGGGACTGCGCGCCTTCGCGGCGCTGATCGCTGCATTCGGGCTGCTGATGCTGGAGTTCTCGGCCTATTTCGCGCTGGTCCAGATCTGGAGCGCGATTGCCGCGGCGGCCGCGCTCGGCGCAATCAATTTCGTCATTGCGGCGATCGTCTTCGTCGTCGCCGGGCGTCCGCCGTCCGGCCACGACATCGAGCTCGCCACTGAAATTCACGGCACATCGATCGAAGCCCTGCAACTGGAGGCCCGGGCGCTCCAGGACCAGGTGAGCGGTGCGGTTCATCATCCGCTGAGCACGATCGTGCCAGTGCTGGTGCCCCTGATCGCGATCATCATCAAGACCATGCGGAAAGGCGCGAAACAACCAGCCGCGGAAGCGTAATCGACGCGTTCAGAGCTTCAGCCGGACGTCGCAGATATCGGGCTCGGCCGGATCCGGCTTCACCTCGAAGCCGAGTTGCCGGCACATCTCCAGCATCGTGGTGTTCTCCCTGAGCACATCGCCCGAGATGGTCTTCAGCCCTTCAGATCTTGCGTAGTCGATGTTCAGCTGCATCAGCGCCCATCCGAGTCCCCTGCCCTTGAGGTCGGACCGCAGCAGAATGGCGTATTCGCCGCTCTCGTAGACCGAGTCCGAATGAATCCGGACAACGCCGACCATCTCACCACTGGCCTCGTCGAACGCGATGAAGGCCATCGCGCGCGCATAGTCGAGCTGGGTCAGGCGTGCGATGAATTCATGGGTAAACTCCTTCATCGGCGCGAAGAACCGCAGGCGAAGGTCGTGAGGCGTCACGTGGCGCAGGAACTCGTGGATGATCGGCTCATCTTCGGGGCGCAACGGCCGCACGAAGATGCGCCAGCCGTCCTTGAGCGCGAGGCGGCGCTCCCACTGCGACGGATAGGCGCGGACGGCGAAATTGGCGGGCCCTGAGCCCGCGAATTTCCGCTGCGGCGGCCCTACGGCGACGCGAGCATCGACCGCCGTTACGCCAGTCTCATCCGCCAGCAACGGATTGATGTCGAATTCGCGGATTGCCGGAATATCGGCCGCCATCTGCGCCAGCTTGACCAGCACCAAGGCGACGGCATCCTGCTTGACCGCCGGAACGTCCCGATAGGCGCGCAACAACCGCGAGACGCGGGTACGGTCGATCAGGTCACGGGCCAGCTGCAGATCAAGCGGCGGCAGCGCCAGCGCCTTGTCGTTGATGATCTCCACCGCCGTTCCGCCGCGACCGAACACGACGACGGTGCCGAAGGTCGGGTCGTCGGCAAGTCCCAGGATCAGCTCGCGTGCCTTCGCCTTGACCACCATCGCCTGCACGATGACGCCGGAGATGCGGGCCTCGGGCCGTAGCTTGCTCGCCCGCGCCAGAATGTCGCTCGCGGCCGCACGCACCGCCTCCGGCGTGGTGAGATTGAGAACGACACCACCGACATCGGACTTGTGCACGATGTCGCGCGACATGATCTTCAAGACGACAGTGCCGCCTCGCGCAAATATCTCGTTCGCGTAGGCCACCGCCTGCTCGATATCTGCCGCCGCATAGGTCGGGACCATCGCGATGTCATAGGCCTCGAGCAGGCGCTTGATCTCGACAGGTTCGAGCCATTTGCGACCGTCAGCGACCGCCGCGGTTACGATCTGCCTGGCTGCCTGGACGTCGGGCACGAAATTCTCGGGCATCGCCGGAGGAACCTGGCTGAGCTCCTCCACGACCTCGCGATGCCTGACGAGGTGCATGAAGCCGCGCACCGCGTCGTCTTCGGTCGGGTAATTCGGAATACCGCCGCCAGACAGCGCTTCGATGATATTCGGACCGGCCCCGACCCAGGCGGCAAGCACAGGCTTCGCCCAGCTGCGATGCTTCTCGCGATATTTTCTGACGCGTTCGGTCACCGTCGTTGCGATGTCGGCAGCGGAGGCGATCGCGGTCTGCACATTGAGGACCAAAACCGCGTCATTGTCGGGATCCGCGAGCAGCACCTCGAGCGCCGCCGCATAGCGAGACGCATCGGCATCACCGACAATATCGACGGGATTTGCGCCCGACCAGGTCGGCGGCAGCACGGCGTCGAGATTGTTGCGCGCGTCGGCCGAGAGGGATGCGGGAATGCCGCCAAGCTCGACCAGCCGGTCGACCGCGAGGACGCCGATGCCGCCGCCATTGGTGAGGATGGCAAGCCGCTTTCCGGCCGGAGATCTGACCCGTCCGAGCGTCTCCGCGCAGTCGAACAGCTCGCGCAGATCGGACACCCTGAGCACACCGGCGCGGCGGAACGCCGCGTCATAAACGGCGTCAGCACCCGCGAGAGCGCCCGTATGCGTGGCGGCCGCCCGCGCACCCTGCGCCATGCGGCCGGACTTCACCACGACCACCGGCTTCACGCGCGCCGCCGCGCGGGCAGCCGACATGAACTTGCGCGCATCCTTGACGGCCTCGATATAAAGCAGGATCGCGCGGGTCTTCTGATCCATCGCGAAATAATCGAGCAGGTCGGCAATATCGACGTCGATCTGATCGCCAATCGAGACGATGCCGGAGAAGCCGACGCCGCGCTGTGCGGCCCAATCCACCATGCCGGCCGCGATCGCACCCGATTGCGAGATCAACGCGAGGTTTCCAGCCTCCGGCATGTGCGCGGCGAAGCTTGCGTTGAGGCTGACGCCGGGCATCATGATGCCCAGACAATTGGGGCCGATCAGCCGCATGCCGTATTTTCGCGCGACACTGATTGCGGCATCGTGCAGGGATCCAGCTCCGTGGCCGAGACCGGCGGAAACGATCAAGGCGCCCGCCGCACCGAGGCAGCCGGCCTGGTCGATAATGGCGGGAACCTCGGCCGCCGGCGCAGTGATCACGACGAGCTCTGGGACGAATGGCAGTTGGTCCAGGCGGCTCACGGCAGCATGGCCGCCGATCTGGGCGTGGCGTGAATTCACCAAGCCGACCGGCCCCTTGAATTCCGCCTTGCGGATGTTTTCAAGAACGGCGCGTCCAACGGAGGCCTGACGGGGGCTCGCGCCGACGAGGGCAACCGACCGGGGCGACAACAAATTCTTCAAACGGTAAGTCGACATGAATGCAATCGTCCGATCGGGCGACGGGTCCGATAGCTGGAACCTGGCTCGGGTGGGAGGCAACGCACCTAGTGCGAGATCATAACCCAGCACGGTGGCTGACCGATGACGGTCTTGGTAACGCCGCCCCAGACGATTTCGTTCAGACGCGAATGGTGGTAGGCGCCCATGACGATGGTATCGATGGCATGGGACTGCGCCCAGCTGCCGAGCACTTTGCCGATCGAGCTGCCGCTACCGTTCACGGTTTCGAAGGACGCGTAGACCCCGTGTTCCCTGAGATGATCGACCAGACTGTTGCCGGATTGCGCGATCGGATCGGCATTGTCGTCCGCCACCGTGATCACGCGCACCGTCGCTGCGGCCTGGAGGATGGGCAGGGCATCACCGACCGCACGCGCAGCGCGGGCGGAGTGGTCCCAGGCGATCATGACGTTCTCGAACTCCGGCCGCAGCACCTCCACATGCTGCTCCGGACAAAGCAGCAGCGGCCGGCCGGATCGAACAGGAATGTCTCAACCAGGTCTTCCGTTCGACTGTCGTGCGGCTTCACGGGGACCAGCGTGAGGTCGCTGAAATGCGCATGTTCGGCCAGGGTCGACGCTATCTGGTCTGCCGGCACCCTGCCCGACCGGCTTTGGGCGCGAACGCCTGTGCGGGAGGCCGCATCGATGAACGCCTTCAGGAGATGCTGCATGTCGCCCACCCCGCGCATGGCATCGCGCTCGGCCGGATCCGGGTCGTCAGGGAACACCACTTTCGGCCGGACGAAGACATCATCCTCAAGGGCAAGCGCGGTGATCCTGGCACCGAGGTCGGCGGCAACAGCAACGCACTTCTCAATCGCAGCGAGCGCAGGTCCGCGCGGCTGGCCAACCAGCGGCAGAAAGACGTCCTTGATGGGCATCGGGATTCTCCTTGCCGGCCAAAATAGGCCGCCTTTGGTCGGGACGCTTGATCCTCGTCAAGTGGGGGAACTCCGTCCAGTGAACGGACGACAGGCCTTGACGGAAGTCAAGGACTGGTCGTGATCCCGCTCTAAGGATTACTTTCCAAGGACTGCTATGGTTTGCGGCCGCACCGCTCGCCGACCCATCTGCACAGGCCGGCAGGGATGACTGACAATTCTGCGACCCAGGAACGGATCTTCGCGGCGCTGACCGCGCATGCCGGCGTGAAGCGGATCGACACGCACGCCGCTTCGGTCTTCCTCGACGGCAAGCGCGCACTGAAGATCAAGCGCGCCGTCCGCTTTCCCTTTCTCGACTATTCGACACTCGACAGGCGCAAAGCGGCCTGCGAGGAGGAGATCAGGATCAACCGGCCGCTGGCGCCACAGATCTATCATCGCGTCGTGGCGATCACGGAAGAGCCGGACGGATCGGTGAAGGTCGACGGCGACGGCCGGCCGATCGAATATGCTGTCGACATGTCACGCTTCGACGAAAGCCGGACGCTTGATCATCTGGCGAAGGCTCGGTTGTTTGATGTGGACCTCGCCTCGGCGATCGCCGATGCGATCGCCGCTTCACATGCGGCGGCGGCATGCGTCGACGGTCAGGGATGGACGTCTTCCATTCCCGCGCTGATCGACGGCAATAGCAATGGCCTGCGGAACGGCGGATATTTCCAGACCGCGGAGCTCGAGCAGCTTGCCAAGGATTCACAGCAGGCATTCTTGCGCGTTCGCGCGTTGCTTGATCAGCGTGGCCACCACGGCTTCGTGCGCCGCTGTCACGGCGACCTGCATCTTGCGAATATCGTGTTGATCGACCGCAAACCCGTGCTGTTCGACGCCATCGAGTTCGATCCGCGGATAGCGACCATCGACGTGCTGTACGACCTCGCTTTCACGCTGATGGACCTGCTGCGCCACGATCAGCCGCTGGCCGCCAACGTGGTCCTGAACCGCTATCTTGCCGCGACCCCGCCCGAAAATCTCGACGCGCTCAGCGCCCTGCCGCTGTTCATGTCGATGCGCGCGGCGATCCGCGCCCAGGTGGCGCTGGCACGGCTGAAGCCACCGCACTCCGGCGAGCACGAGATGCACGAGGACGCGCGTCGCTACTTTAACCTGGCCCAGGCTCTGATCCATCCGCCCGCGCCCCGCTTGATTGCCGTCGGCGGACTGTCAGGCACCGGCAAGTCGGTTTTGGCCCGCGCACTCGCGCCGGGCGTGGCGCCCCAACCCGGAGCGGTCGTGCTCCGCAGCGACCTGATTCGCAAGCAGATGTTCGGGGTCAGCGAGACGGAGCGGTTGCCGCCATCCGCATATACGCCGGAGCTCGCGGAGCGGGTCTACGACATGGCCGCCCAACAGGCCCGACATGTGCTGGCCCAGGGCCATTCGGCCATCGTCGACGGTGTATTCGCCCGCGACTTCGAACGAGACGCATTTGCCGCACTGGCGCGAGCGTGCAACGTGCCTTTCACCGGCCTCTTCCTGGTCGCGGACCTCGCAACCCGGCAGACCCGGATCGGAAGCCGACAAGCCGATGCATCCGACGCCACACAAGAGGTTGCCGCGCTGCAAGAGCACTATAATATCGGCCATGTCGGTTGGGCGACCATCGATGCCTCCGGGACACGCGAGCAGACGCTCCAGAGCTGCCGGGACGCAATCGCTGAGGGCAAATAAGGCATTCTGATCGGCGCGGGAGTAGGATGGCGCGACCCACCACGAGTTCGAGCGCGACCGCTCGCACCAAGCCTGCGGCGAGGCGCAATGCGCTGCCCGCCCGCCTCAGCCCTGGCATGGCCTGCGATACCGCCTTCCGGATCATCGCCCGTCGTCATCTCGACGCTGTGCTTGCCCAGCACGACGGTACCTGCCGCGGCGACCCCGATGCGCTGCATCGGATCCGGATCGCGCTGACACATCTACGCACCACCATCCGCTTCTTCTCTCCCATGGTTGACGATGCGCTGCGGCCAAAAGTCTGGGTCGAGCTGAAGTGGCTGAATGGCCAGCTCGGCATGGTGCGGGACCTCGACGTCGCGATCGAACGCGTGGTGGCCGAGAGCGGCAACGAGCTCGCCGTGATTGCCGAGCTCCAGCACTGGGACGAGAAACGCGCCGAAAGCCACCGCCTGCTGGCGCGCGCGCTGCAATCTGCGCGATACCGGCGCTTGGTCGAGGAGACTTCGGCCTGGATCGAGAGTGGCCAATGGTCGACCGGACGCAGCAAGGAGGTCATCAGGCTGCGCCGCCGCTCGCTCGCCGATCACGCGAGCGCGCAACTGACGGAATGGGAAAAGACGCTGCTCAAAAAGGCACGGAAGCTACGCAAGTTCGACGTCGAGAAACGGCACAAGCTGCGGATTCTCAACAAGCGTCTGACCTATTCAATCGACTCGCTGCAGGACCTCTTCGCCGACAAGTCGCTGACGAAACAAAAGTCGATCCTCAAGCAATTGCGCAAGGCGCAGCGATCACTCGGACAGCTGAATGACGATGCGCGCGGGCAGGCCTTGGCTGCGTCATTGAACGGCGGCGGTATGGAGGCGGGCATTCGCTTCCTCGACCTAAAGCGCGAAAAGAAGCTGCTAGAAACCGCCGCGAACGCCTATCGGAAGCTCGACAAGGCCAAGCCTTTTCGCTCCTCGGACCTCGCGCCCGATCCAGCGACCGAGGACTAGGTGTGGACGTAGTCGCCCGGCGCGTCGGGCAGACCGTCGACGTTCCCGAATCCCATCCGAGGCGGGTCGCCAAGTACACCGGAGCGGGCGGTCAGCCATTTAGACCATTCCTGCCACCACGATCCCTTTGCATGCGGCGCCAGCTTCAGCCACTCGTCCCGGTCGACATGGGACGCATCCGCCGCCTTGGTCATGACCTGGTAGCTATGCCCAGGCTCGCCAGGAGGCGCCACGACGCCGGCGTTGTGCCCTCCGCTCGTCAACAGGAAGGTCACATCGGCGTCGACCTGATAGTGAATCTTGTAGACCGATCGCCACGGCGCTACATGGTCCCTGAGCGTGCCGACGACGAACATCGGCGCGTGAATGTCGGCGAGCGATACGCTTTTTCCGTCGACGTGGTAGCGGCCTTCGGCCAGGTCATTGCTGAGGAACAACTTGCGCAAATATTCGGAGTGCATGCGATAAGGCAGGCGCGTGGCGTCGGCGTTCCAGGCCATCAAGTCGCTGGGCGGCGCCCGCTCTCCCATCAGGTAATCGTGCGACAGTCGGGACCAGATCAAATCATTGGATCGCAGGAGCTGAAAAGCGCCGGCCATCTGCGTCGTGTCGAGATATCCCCGCTCCCACATCATGTCTTCCAGAAAGGCGACCTGACTCTCGTTGATGAAGAGCGTCAGCTCACCTGCCTCGGTGAAGTCCGTCTGCGCAGCAAGCAATGTGATCGTCTTCAGCCGGTTGTCGCCGTCGCGCGCCATCGCGGCAGCCGCGATCGACAGCAAGGTACCTCCAAGACAGTAGCCGAGCGCATGAACCTTCCGGCGCGGCAGGATGCAGGCAATCGCATCCAACGCAGCGCTGACGCCCAATTTGCGGTAGTCATCGAAGGTCACATCGCGATCGCTCGCATTCGGATTGCGCCAGGAGATCGCAAACACCGTAAAACCCTCGCCGGTCAGATATTTGACCAGCGAATTCTGCGGCGACAGGTCGAGGATGTAGTATTTCATGATCCAGGCCGGCACGATCAGTATCGGCTCGGGCCGCACCTTTTCGGTGGTCGGATGATACTGGATCAGCTCGATCAGGTCGTTCCGATAGACCACCTTGCCGGGCGAAGCAGCGACGGTCTTGCCGACGACGAACTGCTCGTCGCCTGCCGTCTTTCCTGCAGAAAGCATTCGTATCAAGTCGCTGTACCAGTTCTGCCAGCCGAATACGAAATTCTCACCTCCGCTCCGGAACGCCTTCTGAAGCACCTCTGGATTGCTGGCAGCGAAGTTCGATGGCGCCAGCATGTCGAGCACCTGTCGGCCCGAAAACTCGACGATCGCCTCGTTCGCGGGGGAGACGCCATGCACGCCGGTCGCGGCATCGTGCCACCACCGCTCTCCAAGCAGAAACGACTGCGCATAGAGATTGAAAGGAGGGCTTTCCCACAATGGCGCCGCGAAACGGCGGTCCTGTGCTTGCGGCTTGATCACCGACCAGGGATTTTGGGCCGGCGAGGCGGCACGCGCCGCGGCGTCGATAAACCGGTCAGTGTCACGAACGACATCGCGTGCCCTCTCCAGCTGCCGCTGCGGCGAGGCGGCAAGATGCGAACTCCAATCGAGGTAGGCGAGCGACAGCGCTACCGGCGAAATCCCACCGGTGAATCGCGCCAGCATCGCGTGGAATGCGCGGTCGAGCGGGTATGGCTCGGTGACGGGCTGCGCGTCGACAGCAGGGAGATTGGATGACTGCTCGACGCTTGGAGCCGGTAAGGCGCAGCGCGTTACCAAATCAATGGGCGGCTCGGCCGTCAGCTGCTCTTCAGCCAGGCGAAGGCCCGAGGTCTGCGTGAGAGTCATGGCTGAATGTTCTTGTTCGCTTCCGATCTCACGTCCATGACAGCGCCGGCCAGCCGCGGGCGACCGTTCAACAGGCTGAAAGTCGCTGCCAGCACTCGCTCTCCGTGCCGAAAATAACGATCGCAATCGCGACGTATAAAGTCGAGCTGATGCTGGCTGCATTCCCTGTACATGGCGCCCAGTCTCTCATGGAATGGGAGCCGGCCAGTTTCGATACGAACTCCGCCAGCAAATGCGTTTCCGTTTGGGTTCGGTCCAGCAGTTCATTGGCTGCGAACACGATTTCCTCGAACACGAGTCCCTGCGTACCAAGCGCGGTATCCAGGGCACGTCGGTTTGCACCCGCCAGTCCGGCGATCGGATCAGAGGGCAATGGTTCCGCTGCAGGCTCGTGCAATTGGGCGAACTCACTCACGGTCAACCTCCTGACCACCCATGAGGGTGCTTGTTCATCATGGTACAGCCAGTTGGTCCGAAAACGTTGAGCTGCATCAAATCGTCCGCCCTCCGCCAAAGCCTTGGCGCGATTGACCTGCCTCAAATCGATCAGCGTCGTCGAGACTAAGCTTCAGCCTGGATGTCCATCACAAGCAGCGGAGTTCTCCATGCGCGCCCACCAGATCATGACCCGCTCGGTCATCTCGGTCACTGCCGAGACCAGCATTGTCGAGGCGGCGAACATCATGCTGAAGCGGCACGTCAGCGGCCTCACCGTGGTCGACGGTGCCGGCAAGCTGATCGGCGTCGTCTCGGAAGGCGACTTCATCCGTCGCAGCGAAATCGGTACCGGACGCAAGCGAGGGCGCTGGCTGCGGTTTATTCTTGGCTCCGGCAAATCGGCCAGCGACTTCGTCCACGAGCATGGCCGCAAGGTCTCGGAGGTGATGACCGCCTCGCCCGTGACCATCACCGAGGATACGGCGCTGGCGGAGATCGTCGATCTGATGGAGCGACACAATGTGAAGCGCCTGCCCGTGGTGCGCGGCGACCGGGTCGTCGGCATCGTCTCGCGGGCCAATTTGCTACAGGCGGTCGCCGGTCTCGCCCGCGAGGTGCCGGATCCGACGGCCGACGATGATCACATTCGAGCCCGGGTCCTCGATGCCATGGAGAAGCACGATTGGTGTCCGTTCGGACTGAACGTGATCGTCCGCGACGGCATCGTTCACCTCAGCGGCGTCATCACCGAGGAACGGGCGCGGCAGGCCGCAATTGTCGCCGCGGAAAACGTCGAGGGCGTCAAGAAGGTGCACGACCATTTGTGCTGGGTCGACACCATGTCCGGCGTCTATCTGAATTCGCCGGAGGACGACGATCTCGCCAAGGCGAGCTGAAGCCGGACCCTGTTCAGCGGGGAATAACGGCGGTGGCCTCGATCTCGACGCGCGCCGCCTTCTCGACCAGGCGGACGACCTGAAGAAGCGCCATCGCCGGATAATGCGTGCCGAAGATGGTGCGGTAGATCTTGCCGAGCTCCTTCAAATTCGCCAGGTATTCGTCCATATCGACGACATACCAGGTCAGGCGCACGAGATGCTCGGGTCGTGCACCGGCTTCGGCCAGAATTGCCGCAATGTTGCTCAGCGTCTGGTGCACCTGCGCAACGAAGCCTTCGGCGAGACGCTCCTCGGCATCCCAACCGATCACGCCGCCGGTGACGACGATTCGTCCCTCGGCAGCCATGCCGTTGGCATAGCCCTTCGGCATCGGCCAGCCCGAAGGCTGAAGCACCTGCACCACTGACCGGGTGTCGTCCTCGGTGGACAGCACCGCAAGCTGCGGGCCTTTTGGCGTCGTCACGGACAATGGTCTATCCTCTTCTCAGTCTGCCGCGACACCAGATGACGTCACTGCGGCCTGCGCCAGCTGCCGCAAGGCAAAGCGCTTCAACTTGCCGGTCTCGGTCTTCGGCAACTGCGTCACAAACTCGATCGCACGCGGATATTTGTAAGGAGCGATCTCGCGCTTGACATGCTCCTGCAACTCGGCCGCGAGCGCCGCGTCCGGCGTGATGCCAGGCGCGGCGACGACATAGGCCTTCACGATCATTCCGCGCGCTTCGTCCGGTGCTCCGACAACACCGCACTCGGCGACCGCCGGGTGCGTGAGCAGCGCAGCCTCGACATCCGTACCAGCGATGTTGTAGCCGGCGGACACGATCATGTCGTCGGAGCGGGACTGGTACCAGAAATAACCGTCACTATCCATCAGATAGGTGTCGCCAGTGATGTTCCAGCCGTTCTGCACGTATTTGCGCTGCCGCTCGTCGGCGAGATAGCGGCAGCCGGTCGGCCCGCGCACCGCCAGCCGCCCGAGCGTGCCCGGCGGCACATCGTTGCCTGAATCATCGACGATCTTGGCCTCATAGCCGGGCACGGGTTTGCCGGTCGCACCGGGACGGATCTCGTCTTCGGTCGCACTGATGAAGATATGCAACATCTCGGTGGATCCGATGCCGTCCATCAGCTTGATGCCGGTCGCCTTGAGCCAGGCATCGAATGTCGGCTTGGGCAACGTCTCACCCGCGGAGACACACTTCCGGAGCGAGGAAATGTCGCGGCCCGGAAGCTTGCCGATCATGGCGCGGTATGCCGTTGGCGCCGTGAAGCAGACCGTGGTCTTGTACTGCTCGATCGCCATCAGGATGTCGTCGGGCGTGGTCTTCTCCAGAACGACGAAGGAGGCGCCGATATGCATGGGAAAGAGAACGCCGCCGAAACCGAAGGTGAAGGCGAGCGGCGCCGAGCCGACGAAGCGATCGGTCTGCTCGGCCCGAAGAATGTTGCGTGCGTAACCGTCGCATACCGCCAGCATGTCGCGGTGGAAATGCATGGTGCCCTTGGGTTCGCCCGTCGTGCCGGACGTGAAGGCGATCAGGCAGATATCGTCGGATGCGGTATCGACCGCGGCGAACTCGGGACTGGCATCGGCGACCATCGCCTCGAGCGAATTGGCCGCACCGTTGCCCCAGTACACAACATGTTTGAGACCGGGCGCGGCGGCTTTGGCCTTCTCCATCTCGTCGGAGAGTTTTCCGTCGCAGAGCGCATGCGTGATCTCAGCTTTCTGGATCGGGTAGGACAGCTCCTTGGCGCGCAGCAACGGCATCGTCGCCACGCAAATGCCACCGGCCTTGATCACCGCGAGATAGGTCGCAACCATCATCGGGCTATTCGCGGAGCGCAGCATCACGCGCCCGCCGGTCACGAGCCCGAGCTTGCCGACCAGCACGTTGGCAATGCGGTTCACCAGCGCTTGCAGCTCGCGATAGGTGTAGCTGACGGCGGGGCTGATGACGCAAGGCGCATCGCCGTGGCCCTGCTCGACCCAGCGATCGAGGAAATAGCTGACGCAGTTCAATCGGGGCGGATAGTTCAGCTCCGGTCGCGTGAAGATGAATTCCGGCCAAAGTTCCGGCGGCGGCAGATGCTGCCGCGCAAAACCATCGACATGGGCGCTCGCAGCGTTGCCGTCATACGAGCCCGGGACTTGAATCTTGGCGGCGTTGGCCATCGCACGCTCCTTTGCGCATGGAAAGCACCCGGCAGCACTCACTGGGAAACATTTTAGGCTTAAAGCAATTTTGCGCAATAGCCGATTTTGGAGATCCGGTGCTTTTTCCTGTGGCAAAGAGGACTGGCGGGCCGCCCCGCCCGCGGACTCAGGACCGGCGGCGCGCGGCCGATTTCTGCGCGGAGGCCTTGGTCTTGGCGAGGAGCCGCATCAGTTCGCGCACATCCTTCGGCGTGAGGTCGGCGAAGAGATCGGCGATCCAGGTCTCGTGCTCCGCCGCCATCCGACGAAACTCGGCGCGGCCGAGCTTTGTGAGGCGGATCACCTGGACCCGGCGGTCTGTCTCCGAGGTACGTCGATCGAGATGGCCGGATTCCACCAGGCGTTCGACCAGGCCCGTGACGTTGCCATTGGACACCATCATGCGCTTGGAGACGTCCGACAGCGTCATGCCATCAGGCGCCTTGTCGAGCTGCGCCATCAGATCGAAACGGGGCAATGTGACGTCGAAGCGTTGCCGCAGCCGGCCGCGGACTTCTCCTTCGATCAAGGTCGTACAGGTCAACAGGCGCAGCCACAGCCGAAGCTCTTCGGCATGGTCCTCGGGCGTTTCGACGGCCTTGGTCTCGGAATCGAGCATCTTGATGCAGTCATCGGCGGCCGGCGTTGGTGCCGGCACGGATTTCCC
This sequence comes from Bradyrhizobium sp. LLZ17, assembly GCF_041200145.1. Taxonomy (NCBI): domain Bacteria; kingdom Pseudomonadati; phylum Pseudomonadota; class Alphaproteobacteria; order Hyphomicrobiales; family Nitrobacteraceae; genus Bradyrhizobium; species Bradyrhizobium zaerense. The sequence continues at coordinate 7,765,087 of NZ_CP165734.1, read as the reverse complement.
AACATTTTGAGCTTCAAGTAAATCCGCGCGGGCTGCAAGCCTAAAGCTGCAACAATCGGGCTGCACGCCAATTTCTTTAAGCTTCAAGCAATTGGCGCGGCGCTTGCATGATCGTCGCCCTGCGCTGGCGCGATGCCGCACGGCCTTTGCTTGCCGCGCCGGGCATCATCGGCATAAGCTTGGATCAGAGTATGCGGCCTGCAACGCGGGCCCGATAGTCACGGGGGACAGATCATGAAGACGCAATCGACCTTGGCCGCAGCCGCCTTGCTGCTCGGCATCGCGGTGAACCCTGCCCTCGCCCAGGAGAAGATCAAGCTGGGTGTGATCGTGACCCTGTCCGGGCCCGCCGCCGCGCTTGGCCAACAGGTCCGCGACGGCTTTGCGCTTGCCGTGAAGGATCTCGGCGGCCGGATGGGCGGCCGCGATGTCGAGGTCGTCGTGGTCGACGACGAGCTGAAGCCGGATGCGGCGGTGACCAAGGTCAAGGGCCTTCTGGAGCGTGACAAGGTCGACTTCGTGGTCGGCCCGATCTTCTCCAACGTCCTCCAGGCCATTCACCGGCCCGTCACGGAATCGAAGACCTTTCTCATCAGCCCCAATGCGGGCCCCTCGACCTATGCCGGCAAGGACTGCAGCCCGTTCTTCTATGTGACCTCGTATCAGAACGACCAGGTCCACGAGATCCTTGGCAAGGTGGCGCAGGATCGCGGCTACAAGCGCATGTACCTGATGGTGCCGAACTATCAGGCCGGCAAGGACTCGGTCGCCGGGTTCAAGCTCGACTACAAGGGCGAGATCGTCGAGGAATCCTACATGCCGCTGAACACGCTGGACTTCCAGCCGGAGCTTTCCAAGATCGCGTCGCAGAAGCCGGATGCGCTCTTCACCTTCATGCCGGGCGGGCTCGGCGTCAACCTCGTGAAGCAGTATCGGCAGGCCGGCCTCGCCGACAGCATTCCGGTGCTCTCGGCTTTCACCGTCGATGAATCGACCTTGCCGGCGCAGCAGGACGCAGCGGTCGGCATGTTCGGCGGCGCCAATTGGGCGCCCAATCTCGACAATCCGCAGAACAAGAAGTTCGTCGCCGCCTATGAGGCGGCCTACAATGGCGTGCCCGGCACTTATGCTTTCCAGGCCTATGACGCCGCCATGCTGATCGACAGCGCTGTCAAGTCTCTGAAGGGTGACCTCTCCAACAAGGACGCCGTCGCCGCCGCGCTGAAAAAGGCCGACTTCACCTCGCTGCGCGGCGCTTTCAAGTTCAACACCAACGGCTATCCGATCCAGGACTTCTATCTCACCAAGGTCGCCAAGCGTCCGGACGGCAAGTTCCAGACCGAGATCGTCCAGAAGGTTTTCGAGAACTATGGCGACCGCTATGCCAAGGACTGCAAGGCGGCGAACTGAAATCGCCTATCGAGTTACGGGAGGACTGCAATGAAGAGCGAAATCACCGGCATCACGCGGGCCAATGAAGGAATCCAGGGGATATCCTGGAACATCCTGGGCCAGACCTATGTGCCGAAGAGCAACACCGAGCACAGCTTCTCCTGGCACGCGACATTGCCGCCGGGCACTTTCGTGCCGCCGCATATCCATCCCGACCAGGATGAGTATCTCTACATGCTCGAAGGCAAGCTCGACTTCATGCTCGGCAATTCGGAGTCGCAGGCGACCCCTGGTGACTTGATACGTCTCGGCATGGGCGTGCCGCATGGCATCTTCAACAAGTCGGACCAGACCGCAAAGGTGCTGTTCTGGGTCTCGCCGACCCGCAAACTGTTCGACCTGTTCTGGGGCCTTCACAATATGAAGGAACAGAAGCCGGAGGACGTGGTGGCGATGGCCGCCGAGTTCAACATCCACTTCCTGCCGCCGCCGCCCGGCGCCGGCTAGCAGCTCACATCAACCGCGCACGGCCGCGAGGCCCGGCACTGCGGCGAAGCCGGCTTTGCTGGCATAGCCGCGCACGATGGCCTCGCGCTGGGAATAACTCAGCACGTTATCGACATTGTCGAAGCCGTCCGGCGCAAGCTGCTCGACGGCGTCGATGACGCCCTCGGGGCCGCCGCGCCGGTTGGAGCGGACGATGTCCGCCGTCATCGGCAGCCGCTTCTTCTCGTATTCGACCAGCGCCTGGCGCGGATGCTCGGCGCGCAGCAGCGCATCGGCAAGGCAGCGCGCATCGAGGATCGCCTGCGATGCGCCATTGGAGCCGACCGGATACATCGGATGCGCGGCGTCGCCGAGCAGCGTGACCCGTCCGGACGACCAATAGGGCAAGGGATCGCGGTCGCAGGTCGGATATTCGTAGAATTCCGGCGTCGCGGAGATCAGGCTTCTCACGTCGATGTAAGGCACGGAGAAGCGCGCCACATGCGGCATCAACTCCTCGCGCCGGCCCGGCCGCGACCAATCTTCCTTCCGCGGCGGTGGCGCATTGCCCTCGCCGACCTTCACCAGCACCGCCCAATTGGTCAGCCGGCTCGCCGGGCTCGATCCCTCGGCGATCGGATAGACCACCACCTTGGCATTGAGGCCGCCGGCCACGATCATCGATTTTCCGGTGAGGAACACCGGCCAGTCGCGTGCACCGCGCCACAGCATCAAGCCGTTCCAGCACGGCGGCCCCTCGTTCGGGAATAGCGTCTCGCGCACCCGCGAATGGATGCCGTCGGCACCGATCAGGATATCGCCGCGCGCCGTATGGATGTGCGCGCCGGTACGATCGAAGAAATAGGCAGTGACGCCGCCCTCGTCCTGCGTGAAGGCGCCGAGACGGCAACCCGTGTGGATTGCGTCCTGCCCGAGCCGCTCCTCGACGGCATGATGAATCACGCCCTGAAGCCTGCCGCGGTGGATCGAGAATTGCGGGACATCGTGGCCGGCGTCGATGCCGCGGGCTTCGCGCCAGACTTCCTGGCCGTGGCGGTTGAGGTAATAGAGCTGGTCGGTGCGGATCGCGACGTCGTCGAGCTTCTGCAGCAGACCGAGGCCTGCGAGCTCGCGCATGGCATGCGGCAGCGTGTTGATGCCGACGCCGAGTTCGCGGATGGTGTCGGCCTGCTCGAAGATTTCACAACCGATGCCACGCGACCGCAGCATCAACGCCGTGGTGAGACCACCGATACCGCCACCGACGATAATTGCCTTCATCGCCCTAACTCCACTCGATACCACACCAGGCAATGAGGTTAACGTCGCACGGCCGGTTACTCGGCCGCAAGCGGCTTTGTCGCCTCCGCCTTGAGCTCGGCCCGGGTCTTGGGCTTAGCCTTAATTCTCAGCTCCTCGAGATCCTGCCGGTCGCGCACGCTGTTGCGGAAAATCTGCTCTTTCCCGGGCAAATATTGCGGCGGGCAGAAAGTCGCATCCGCCCCGTACCAGGCCGCAGCCTTCATAGTGAAGAAGGGGTCGACAAGATGCGGACGGCCGAGGGCGACCAGGTCAGCCCGCCCTGCGGCCAGGATGGTATTGGCCTGGTCCGCAGTCGTGATGTTGCCGACGCACATGGTCGCCACGCGCGCTTCGTTGCGGACCTGGTCGGAGAACGGCGTCTGGAACATGCGCCCGTAGATCGGCTCCGCATCGCGCACCGTCTGTCCGGTCGAGACGTCGACGAGATCGACGCCGGCCTCGGCGAAGGCACGCGCGATGGCCACGGCATCGTCGCCGTCGATGCCGCCCTCCGCCCAGTCGGTTGCGGAAATCCGCACCGACATCGGCTTGTGCGAAGGCCACACCGCCCGCAGCGCCTCGAAAACCTCGAGCGGGAAGCGCAAGCGGTTGGCGAGCGAACCGCCATATTCGTCGGTGCGCGTATTCGTGAGCGGCGAGATGAAGCTTGCGAGCAGATAGCCGTGGGCGCAGTGCAATTCGAGCATGTCGAAGCCGCAGCGCTCGCCGCGTTCGGCCGCCGCGATGAAGGCGTCTCTCACCGCATTCATGGCGGCGCGATCGAGTTCGCGCGGCACCCGGCTGTCGGGGAAATAGGGCAACGGCGACGCCGAGACCACCTCCCAGCCGCCTTCATCGAGCGGCCGGTCGATGCCGTCCCACATCAGCTTGGTCGCGCCCTTGCGGCCGGCGTGCCCCAGCTGCAGGCAGATCTTTGCGGCCGAGTTGGCATGGATGAAATCCACGATGCGACGCCAGGATGTCTCCTGCTCGTCGTTCCACAGCCCTGCGCAGCCGTGCGTGATCCGGGCGTCAGGGCCGATGCAGGTCATCTCCGTGAAGACCAGGCCGGCGCCCCCGATGGCGCGCGAGCCGTAATGCACCAGGTGGAAATCGGTCGGCACGCCTTCCCTCGCCGAGTACATGCACATCGGCGACACCACCGCGCGGTTGGCGATCTCCATCTCGCGCAGCCGGAACGGCTGGAATAGCGGCACCATCGGCCTGCGGGTATCGACGTCAAAACCGTTGGCGCGAACCTGCTTTGCGAACGATTTCTCGACCTCGGCGACAAAATCCGGTGCACGGAGCTTCAGATTGTCATAGGTGATCGCCTTCGAACGCGTCATCACGCCGAAGGCGAACTGCACGGGATCGAAATCCCAGAAGCGGTCGACGTGCTCGAACCAGACCAGCGACACGTCCGCAGCATGCTGCGTCTTCTCGACCTCCTCGCGGCGGCCCTGTTCGTAGACCTCCAGCGCCGCCTTGATGCTGGGCGCGTTCTGCAGCGCCTCGGCCAGCGCAATTGCGTCTTCCATCGCGAGCTTGGTCCCGGAACCGATCGAGAAATGAGCGGTCGCCTTGGCGTCGCCCAGCAGCACCATGTTGTTCTTGACCCAGCGCTTGCTGCGGATCATCGGGAAATTGCGCCACATCGAACGATTGGTGAGAAGCTTGTGACCGTCGAGGAACCAGCCAAAGATCTCGGCCATCCGCGCAGCGGACTGGCTCTCGTTCAGCCCCGTCAGTCCGGCCCGCTCGAACGTCTGCGGGTCGGTTTCGAAAATCCAGGTCGAATGGCCGGCCTGGTATTGATAGGCGTGGGCGATGAACGGGCCCCACTCGGTCTCCTGGAAGATGAAAGTGAACGCATCGAGCGGCCTGGTCGAGCCCATCCAGGCGAACTTGTTGGCGCGGAGCTCGACCTCAGGCTCGAAATGCTCGACGTGTTTCTCGCGGAAACGGCTGTTGATGCCGTCTGCCAGCAGGATGAGATCGGCATTGGCGAATCGAGCCTCGTCTTCGATATCCGCTTCGAAAAACAGATTGACGCCGAGCTCGCGAGCCCGCTCCTGGAGGATCAGGAGCAGCTTCTGCCGCGAGCAGCCGCAGAAACCATTGCCGCCGACCCGGTGCACCGTGCCGCGGAAATGCACGGCGATGTCGTCCCAGTAGGCGAATTCCTGGGTGATGCGGCGGTAGCTCGGAAGATCGTGCTTCTCGAAATTGTCCAGCGTGGCATCGGAAAACACCACACCGAAGCCGAAGGTATCGTCGGCGCGGTTGCGCTCATACGCGGTGATCTCGGCGCCCGGCCGCTGCTTCTTGAGCAGGATCGCTGCGTAAAGACCCGCAGGTCCGCCACCGATGATCGCGACTTTCATGGGAGCCTCGCCAATTCACCCGGTCACGAAACTATTTTAAGCCTAAAATAATTTGATGCAAGCCCCCCGTTGCGGGGCGCCCCCTCAGTCGCCCCGGAAGACCGGCTTGACCTTGTTGGCGAAGGCCTCGAAGGCGCGCTCGAAATCGGCGGTCGTCATGCACAGGGCTTGAGCGATGGCTTCCGCCTCGATCGCCTCTTCCACCGACATCGCCCATTCCATCGCCAGCATCCGCTTGGTCATCGTGTTGGCAAAAGTCGGACCTTCCGCAATCTGCTTTGCCAACACCTGCGCCTGGGGCAGGACCTGCTCCGGCGTGACGATGCGGCTGAAGAAGCCCCAGCGCTCGCCCTCCTCCGCCGTCATGAACCGGCCGGTGTACAGCAGTTCAGAGGCGCGGGACTGCCCAATGATCCGCGGCAGGATTGCACAGGCGCCCATGTCGCAGCCGGCAAGCCCCACCTTGTTGAACAGGAACGCGACTTTGGTTCCGCTCGCCGCCAGTCGCATATCCGACGCCATGGCCATGATCGCGCCGGCGCCGGCGCAGATACCCTCGACCGCAGCGACGATAGGTTGCGGACAGGCACGCATCGCCTTGACGAGGTCACCGGTCATCCGGGTGAAGGCAGTGAGCCCCTTGGTGTCCATCTTCACCAGCGGGCCGATGATCTCGAACACATCGCCGCCAGACGAGAAATTGCCGCCGGCGCCGGTCACGACCACGACCTTGACCGTGTCGTCGAACGCGCAAGCGCGGAACAAATCGGTGAGTTCCCGATAGCTCTCGAAGGTCAGCGGATTCTTCCGCTCCGGACGATTGAGCGTCACGGTCGCAACACCGTCGACGACGGCCAGCAGGAAGTGTTGCGGCGAATAATCCACGAGCGGCACGGTCACCGGATTGGCTGGTCTGCTCATGCGATCTCCTTATCAGTCTTGTTCCGGGCCTGCGCCGCGCACGCTAGATCTCACCACCGGCGACCGCAATCGCCTGTCCGGTCACCGCACCGGCGCCCTCGCCGCACAGCCAAAGCACGGCATCAGCGACCTCTTGAGGCGTGATCAGCCGCCCCTGCGGATTGTGCTTCGCGAGCTCGGCGATGGCCTGCTCGCGGCTGCGGCCGGTCTTCTTGATGATGTTTTCAATGCTGCCGGCGACCAGATCGGTGTCGGTAAAACCCGGACACACCGCATTCACGGTCACGTTGCTGCCGGCCATCTCGAGAGCCAGCGAACGCACCAGGCCGACCACGGCATGTTTGGCGGCACTGTACGCGCTGACATAGGCATAGCCCTTTAGCCCGGCGGTGGACGCAACTGCGACGATGCGGCCATAAGGGCGGTCCTTCATCCCGGGCAACACAGCGCGGATTGCGTGGACAACGCCCATGAAATTGACGTCCATCATGCGCGCAAAAAGGGCGCTATCGGATTTTGCGAACGGCGCCGACTCCGCGCTGCCCGCATTCGCGATCAGGATATCCAGCGGCTGCCGCGCGCTCGCCTCGGTGATGGCAGCTTTCAACGCGGCCTCGTCCGCGACGTCGGCGACGACTGCAAAATGTGCAGCTCCTGCGTTCACCGCCTCTTCAAGGGTAGCTGCATTCCGACCAAGCACCGTAACCGTCGCGCCGGCCCCGACAAGCGCCGCCGCAATCGCGCGGCCGATACCCCGGCCGCCACCGGTGACTAGCGCGTGCGGCGAATGCGGCAATCCGGACATGCGCGGGCTCCCTGGGATCTCGTGATACGTACCCTCGATATATTTTAACCTTCAAACTTTTGCAACGAAACGCTGGTCAGCGTCGCGAAGGGCTGCAGATCGAGGCCGGTCCGAAAATTGCTTTAAGTATAAAATTATCGCTTCCCATCGCCCACAGGCCTGTTAGCATCCCGGGCGCCAGGCAAAAGGATGTCGCGTGTCGCAACCCGCACCGATGATAACAAAAGACGGGCGCTTCGCCTACGAAGCGGCAGGCGATCCGAACGCGACGCCTCTGATATTCCTGCACGGCATTGGCGGCGCGGCGCGGGCCTGGCGGCGACAGCTCGCCACATTCGGCAATCGCTTCCACGCGATCGCGTGGGATATGCCGGGCTATGGCGGATCGGCACCGCTTGCCAGCGTCAGCATCCCAGCGCTCGCGGACGCGCTCCAGCAATTCATCGCGCAGATCGGTGCGGAGAGCCCCATTCTGGTCGGCCATTCGATCGGCGGCATGATCGTCCAGAAATGGCTGGTGCAATCACCGAAATTGGCGCGCGCGATTGTCTTGGCACAAACCAGCCCGGCCTTTGGCAAGGCCGACGGCGATTGGCAGAAATCATTCATCTCCGCAAGGCTCGGTCCGCTCGATCACGGGGAGACGATGAAGTCGCTGGCGCCTTCTCTCGTGAAAGAACTGGTCGGCGACGATCCCGATCCGAAAGGGTTAGAGCTTGCGAGCGAATGCATGGCGAGCGTGCCCGAGGCAAGCTATCGCGCCATGATGCTGGCTTTGATCGGATTCGATCAACGCAGCACGCTGAAGGATATTTCCGTTACGACGTTGCTGCTGTCCGGCTCCCGAGACAACAACGCGCCTGCTCCGATGATGGCGAAGACCGCGTCGTACATTCCATCCGCAGAATATGTCGAGCTTGCCGGCGCCGGGCATCTCGCTAACCTCGAACAACCGGATGCCTTCGACAGGGCCCTCGGCGGGTTTCTGGACGCCGTCACGGCCAGACACGGGTGACCGCACAATGACCATGCAAGTCAGCAAGACCATCGGCACCGGTGACCAGATCGCCCTGGACGCACCGATCTTCGATCCCGCTGCATTCCGGTTGAACGACGAGCAGGCCGGCATCATCACGCGCGCCCGCGAGATCGGCCAGAGCGTGTTCGCCGGTCGCGCCGCGACCTACGATCGCGAGGCGGTCTTCCCGAGCGAGAATTATCGCGACCTGCATCGTGTCGGCCTGCTCGGCATTGCCATTCCCAAGAAGCATGGCGGGCTCGGCGCGAACTATCAGACCTATGCTTTAGCGGCGGCCGAGATCGGCCGCTATTGCGGCGCAACGGCGCTCACCTGGAACATGCATGTCTGCTCAACCCTGTGGTCCGGCCCCCTTGCCGACGATCTCGACATGGACGCCGAAACCCGCGCGGCGCACGAGCGGCGGCGCGCCGTCCACTACAAGCGCATCCTCGAGGACGGCGCGATCTACTCGCAGCCATTCTCGGAGGGCGGTGCAGCCGCCGCAGGCGGTGTTGCCTTCGGCACGGAAGCAAAGCCGGTCGAAGGCGGCTGGATCGTCAACGGGAAGAAAATCTTTGCGTCGCTCTCCGGCCACGCCGATTATTACGGCGTACTTTGCACCGAGATCGAGGAAGGCGAGAAGGCCTCGCGCCGCAACACGCTTTACCTGGCGATCCCTGCGAAGTCGCAAGGCGTCTCCGTCGTCGGCGACTGGGATCCGCTCGGCATGCGCGGCACGGTGTCGCGGACGCTGCTGTTCAAGGACGTGTTCGTGCCGGAGGATGCCGCGCTGATGCCGCGCGGCGTCTATTTCCAGGCCGCGATGCGCTGGCCGCATATGTTCCTGACGTTGTCGCCGACCTATATGGGTTTGGCGCAGGCGGCCTATGATTTCACCGTGCGATATTTGCGCGGCGAGGTGCCGGGCATGCCGCCGGTCAAGCGCAGGATGTACCCGACCAAGCAGATCGCCGTCGCCCAGATGCAGATCAAGCTGGAGCAGATCAAGGCGATCTGGTTTCAGGCCGTCACCGAGGCGCGGGCGAACCCGAGCAAGGAGCAGGTGCTGCGCGCCTACGCCGCGCAATATTCGGTGATGGAGGGCGCCAACGAGTTGGCGGCGCTCGCGATCCGCACCTGCGGGGGCCAGGCCATGCTGCGATCACTGCCGCTGGAGCGGATCTATCGCGACAGCCGCTGCGGCTCGCTGATGCTGCCCTGGACGGCCGAACTTTGCCTCGATCGTATCGGACGCGAGGCGCTGTACGAGGCCGGCGAAACGGACGACTGACGGTGGACCTCTGTAGCCTGATCGACCGCAACGCGGCGTTCGCGCCGGACAAGACAGCCATAGCCTTCGAGGGGGAACGGCTGAGCTATCGCGCGCTTACCGCACGCATCGAGCGCACCGCAACGGCATTGAAGCAGCAGCTTGGGGTCGGCCGCGGCGACCGGGTCGCGATCCTGAGCCTGAATCGACCGGACTATCTGGTTCTGCTCTATGCGTGCGCGCGGCTTGGCGCGATGCTGGTGCCGTTGAACTGGCGGCTGGCGGTCGCCGAGCAGCTCTTCATCATCTCCGATGCGGGCGCCAAGGTTCTGGTGCTCGAGCAGGCATTCGAGAGTATTCTTCCTGAGCTTGAGGCAATTTCGCCGGGACTCGCCGTCGTCGGATTGGACTTCGCACCGCCTCGCGGCGAGACATTCGAGAGCCTGCTGGCGCACGGCGACGGCAGCAGCCGCAATCCACACACCGATCTCTCCTGCCCGCTGCTCATCGTCTACACATCAGGAACGACCGGACGGCCGAAGGGCGCGGTGCTACGCCAGGAAGCGCTGTTCTGGAACGGCGTCATGAGCCAGCACATGCACAACATGACGTCCGACGATCACGTCTTGACGGTGCTGCCATTCTTCCACGTCGGCGGCCTCAACATCCAGACCACACCGGCGCTCCATTTTGGCGCGACCGTCACGATCCACGCGCGTTTCACGCCGGAAACCGCGCTGGCAGCCATTGAGCGAGAGCGGCCGACACTGACGGTGATGGTGCCCGCGATCATCCAGGCCGTGACCGAGCATCCCGCCTGGGCGACCGCCGATCTTTCGTCGCTGAAGGCGGTCGCCACCGGCTCGACGATCGTGCCGCCGCATCTGATCGATCGCTTCGTCGCACGCGGCGTTCCCGTTCTCCAGGTCTACGGTTCGACCGAAACCTGCCCCATCGCGGTCTACACGCGGCTCGGCGGCGATCTCTCGCGCGTGGGATCCACCGGTCTTGCCGGGCTGTGCTGCGAAGCAAAGGTGATCGACCAGGCAGGGGCCGAGCTTCCGCCGGACACACCGGGGAGATCGCGCTGCGCGGCTCCAACGTGTTCTTCGAATATTGGGGCAATGCGGACGCCACACGCGACGCGCTTCTGGACGGCTGGTATCGCACCGGCGATATCGGGTTGTGCGACGCGGACGGCTATTTCTGGGTCCGCGATCGCAAGAAGAACATGATCATTTCCGGTGGCGAGAACGTCTATCCGGCCGAGGTCGAGCGCGTCTTGCTCGAACATCCCGACGTCAGCGAATGCGCCGTGATCGGCAGGCCCGACCCACGCTGGGACGAGGTGCCGATTGCCTATGTGATCCGGCGATCCGGCTGCCGGCTCGAAGCGGACGAGCTGAAAGCGCACCTGCAGGCTCAGCTCGCGCGATACAAAGTTCCGCGCGACATCATCTTCGTCGCCGACCTGCCGCGCACGGCGCTCGGCAAGGTCCAGCACTTCCTGCTGAAGCGACTTGATGCGCAGTCACGCGCGCAGGGAGAAGCATCTTGAAGATTGCGGTCCTGGGCGGTGGTAACGGCTCTTTCGCGGCCGCAGGCGATTTTGCGCTGGCGAGGCACGAGGTCCGGCTCTGGCGCCGCGACGCGGATCAGGTCGCAGCTCATCGTGCCGCTGGTTCCAGAATCGTGGTGAAGGACCACAATGGCCGCCACAACGTGAAACTGGCGCTGGTGACGGCCGACATCGCCGAAGCGGTCAGCGGCGCCGAACTGATCCTGTGCCCCGCCCCCGCGTTCGCGCAGCCGGACATCGCCCGCCTGCTTGCCCCACATTTGCGGGACGGCCAAGTCGTGTTTCTGCCGCCGGCGACATTCGGCTCGATGATCTTCGCACAAGCCGTGCGGGATGCCAGCAATCGCGCCAGCGCGAGCTTCGCCGAGACCGGCACGCTTCCCTGGCTCACCCGCAAGCACGGGCCCTTCGAGGTCGCGATCACCATCCGCGCCAAGCGATTGCCGGTCGGCGTGTTTCCACTCGAGCGGGCGCCGCAAGCGCTGGAAGTGATCGGACGTGCTTTTCCCGGCGCGATCGAACCGTGCGGAGACGCGCTTTCGGGCGCGCTGATGAATGCAGGTCCTATCATCCACCCGCCACTGATCGTGATGAATGCGGGCCCGATCGAGCACTTCGAAAAATGGGATATTCACAAGGAGGGCACCCAAGCCTCCATTCGCCAGGTCACCGACGCGCTGGACGCCGAGCGGATCGCGGTGCGCGAGGCGCTTGGATATGGCGCACCGCATTTTCCCTTGGCCCATCACTACGCCCGGGAAGGCGAAATCTGGATGTATGGCCGCGGCTCGCATGACCGGCTCACGGATTCCGGCGATTGGCGTGAACGCATCGTGCTCACCGAGCATCGCTACATGCGGGAGGATCTGCGGCTTGGATTGTCGCTGCTGGTCTCAGTCGCGAGCCTGGCGGGCGTGGCCACGCCGCTGGCCAAAGCTTTCCTCGCCATCGGTGGCGCGGTCTGCGGCGAGAATTTCGAGCAGGGCGGACGAACGCTCGATACGCTGGGGCTTGGCAATCTCGGCAAAGCCGAGTTGCAGACGCTGCTTCGCAAGGGATTTTGATCCATGACGACTCGCACCAAGATCGCATGTCTCGGTGCCGGCCGCATGGGGCGCGGCATCGCTGTTGCGTTCGCGTACGCGGGACACAGCGTCACCATGGTCGACGCCAAGGCCCGTTCCGCGGAGGAGTTCACCAAGCTGGAGGCGGACGCGCTCGGCGAGGTCCGGAAAACATTCGCCAGCCTGTCGAGCCTGGGGCTACTGACCGAGGCCGATGTCGAGCCCCTCATCGCGCGGGTCTCGGTAGTGGCATCTCACCGGAGTGCTGCAGCGCTTGCCGACGCGGGAATGGTGTTCGAGGGCGTTCCTGAGGTGGTCGAGCTCAAACGCGAGGTGCTGGGATCTGCGTCGAGGCAGGTTCGCCCCGACACCGTCATCGCGTCAACGACATCGACTATTCTCGTCGACGATCTATCCGGCGCGATCGAAAATCCTCGCCGCTTCCTCAATGTCCATTGGCTCAATCCGGCCTATCTGATCCCGCTAGTGGAGGTTTCGCCCGGGAGTGGAACCGACCCGGCCATCATCGAAGAGGTCAAGGCGCTGCTGGAAGGCATCGGCAAGGTGCCGGTGGTCTGCGCTGCCACCCCCGGCTTCATCGTCCCGCGCATCCAGGCGCTTGCGATGAATGAAGCGGCGCGCATGGTCGAGGAAGGTGTCGCAAGCGCCGAGGACATCGACAAGGCGATCCGTTACGGCTTCGGCTTCCGCTACGCAGTGCTCGGGCTGCTTGAATTCATCGACTGGGGCGGCGGCGACATTCTCTACTACGCCAGCCGGTATCTCGAAGGCGCGCTCGGCAGCGACCGTTATCGCGCGCCGGACGTCATTTCACGCAACATGCATGAAGGCAGGATCGGCCTGCGAACGGGCGCAGGCTTTCTCGATTATTCCGGCCTCGACGTCGACGCCTATCGCACAAAGCGGCTTCAGGCCATGGTCGACCTGCTCCGGCACTTCGACCTGGCGCGCCCGCCCGTGCTCGATCGCGGTCAGCCGAAGATATCCTGAAGCACGCCTTCGCGGACGACCGCGACCCCGTCGAGCTCGATGGTGGTTCCCATCATCGGCAGGTCGAAATGGCCTGCCGTGTAGCGGCCGGCGAATTCGTTGGCGCCGGTCGAGAACAGGAAATTGCCGGAGACCGCGCGGATCTCCGTGCCGTTGGTGTCGCGCTGGTCGTACATCGAGAGCGCCTCGTAGCGCGCGCCCGGATTCATGCCGAAGCCAACATGCGATACCGCATAGGCCTCGCGATCACCCCAAGCGGCGAGATAAGCCCGCATCATCGCCGCATCCGCGCCCTCGCCGTCCAGCTCGACGACATAGTCATCCTTCAACGTCATTTTAATCGGCGAGGTCAGATAGCGCTTGAAGGTGAGATTGATGTCGCCCGGCGCCATCACCAGCGTGCCGTTGATCGTCCCGCTCTTGGGAAAGCTCACGACAATGCCGCCGGGCCAGTGCGCTAGCGTGCCGGGTTTGTCTGTCCAGCCCCATACGCCGACTGTCGAAGCTCCGACCATGTCGACGTCGAGAGCGGTCCCCGCTTTTGATGTGACTCGCATCCGCTTGGTCCCGCGCAGCATCTTCGCTGCAGCGCGAACGCGCTTCTCGAGGGCCGAATCCGGGACCATCCGCTCCAGCGCCTCAGGATGCTCGTTGGAAATCACGAGGATCCGCGCACCGGCCTTCAAAATCTCGGGTGTCTCCGCCGCGTGCATCAGGCCTTCTATGGTGCAATCCACCACGAAGCCCGCCTGCTGGAGCGCGCTGATGACTGGCCCAAGTTTCTGGATGGCCTCGCTCGCTCCTGTCGAGCGGACCGGCACGATATTGCGGTTGCGGGACGTCGGTATCACCACGTGAAACGGCCGCGCCCCCATGCGCAGTAGAGCAAGCTCAGCCAGGTGCACATTCAACGCGCGCGACTGCGTCTCCGAGAGGATTGCCGCGGTATCACCCGCCCTGACCGCGCATCGCTCAAAAATCTCGCAGAATGCGTCGATCCATTTTGCTTCGATGCGATCAGCCAGCATGGTTCGCTCCCGTTAACGGCTTCTTGTTTGGTCAGATCACGCTTCGGGAAAGCCCCGTAAAAGGTATGATCGCAAGGCCCCCAACAGTCCGTTCAGGATCAGACCAAGCAGCGAGATCGTAATCAGCGGCACGAACATGTCGACGGCCTGAAAGGTCCGGGCCGCGGTGACGAGGACATGACCCAGCCCGTCCGTCGACGTAATCATCTCCGCCAGAAACACCACGATGCAGGAAATGACAAGACCGATCCTGCAGCCGGTCAGGATCGACGGCATGGCGGCCGGCAACACCACCTTGAACAGAATTTCATACCGCGGCGTTCCCGCCGCCATGGCCGACCAGATCAGCTTCTGCTCGACGCTCGACGCGCCATAATAGGTTGACAGCAAAATGGGGAACAAGGCGTCGGCAGCCACCAGAGTGATCTTCGATCCGTGGCCGAAACCGAGCAGCAGCAACAGCGCCGGATAAAGCGCGACCTTGGGCAAAGGCGCGAGCACGCGCACGATCGGTCGAACGACAGCATTGATCGCGGGACTTGCGGCGGCAGCGATGCCTATGCTCACCCCAAGCACGACCGCAATCGCAAAGCCGGCAAACAGACGAACAAGAGTTGCCGCGATCTCCTGCTGGAACGTCCACGTGACAAGCTGTTGCAGCAGCCGGCTGAAGACATATCCCGGGGGCGGAAGCAAGACAGCGGGTGCGAGGCCGGATGACACCAGCCCTTGCCACACCGCGATCACAAATGCGATCGGTGCGATCCCGAGAGCAATATTCATTGGGGTAAGGCGCGATCTCATGAGAAGCTCAGGGGCAGATCGAACTGAGGCTCGGACCATCGTACAAGCCTGGCGCGGACCCGCTCGAACATCGCATCCAGGCAGATGCCCATCGCACCCACGATGATGATCATCGCATACACCGTGTCATACTGCCCCATGTCGAGTGCGTTGAACAAGATGTTCCCGGCGCCGGACTGGCGAGCGATCATCTCACTGGTGATCATCGTGATCAGTGCCAGCACAAGCCCAGTGCGGCAGCCGGTCAGGATTTCCGGCAGCGCGGCAGGCAGCACGATCCGAACCAAGCGCTGTAGCGCCGAGAGTCCCATTGCCGCGCCCGACCACAGCATCTTCTCCTCGACGGCTTTCGCACCCTCAAAGCTGTGATAGATCACAGGCAGACTGACCCCGAGAAAGATAACCAGCGTCTTGGTGATGTCGCCGACCCCCAGCCACAGCATGATGATCGGCATCAGTGCGGCCTTCGGGACCGGGTAGATGACCATCAACAGCGGATTGAAAAAAGCCGCGACCGCGCGGCTGCGCCCCATCAACAGGCCCAAGGGAATCGAAACAAGCACCGCCCCGCCGAATCCCATCGCCATGCGGCGAAGCGAGGCCAGAATGTTGATCAAGGACTCCTTGTCGCCAAGGATGTCCGGGATCGCACGGACCGCCTCGATCGCGGTCGGAAAGCTGTCGTTCTTCAGCGCCAGCGAGGCGATCTGCCATACCGCAAGCAGCCCGATGCAGGCGAACACCGGCGCAGCACGCTTAGCCAAGGTCGCCGACGATATCACGACGGTAACCGAACTTCGTCGCTCTCATCGAACATGCGCTCGATGTCGACGACGTATTTCTGGTACCGCGGGTCGAGCAACAGTTCGCTGCGGCGGCGCGGGCGCGGTAGATCGATGTCGATGACCTGTCGAATACGACCTGGAGATTTCGACATCATCACGACCTTATCGGACAGGAAAACGGCTTCGTCGACTGAATGGGTGACGAACAACACCGTTTTGCGATCGCGTTCCCAGATATTCAGGAGATCGTTCTGCAGGCGTGTTCGCGTGTGGGCGTCGAGCGCACCGAAGGGCTCGTCCATCAACAGGACTTCGGGATGATACGCGAGCGTCCGCGCCAGTGCGACGCGTTGCTTCATGCCGCCCGACAATTCCTTTGGATAGAAGTTTTCGTAACCCTTGAGGCCGACCATCTCGATCAAGGCACGGCTTTGGACCTCGACCTCAGTGGCACCCACGCCTTGCTGGCGCGGGCCATACATCACGTTGCCGAGGACCGTCTTCCAGGGAAACAGTGCGAACTCCTGGAACACCGGTCCGCGATCCGGGCCCGGCCCCGTGATCGTGCGTCCCTTGATTCTCGCCGTCCCGCTGGTCGGACTGACGAAACCGCCGACGATGTAGAGCAGTGTCGACTTGCCACAGCCCGACGGACCAAGAATGGAGACAAAGGCCCGCTCTTCGATCGTCAGCGAGATATCCGACAACGCCAAATGATCGTTGCGCGCCGAGGTTTGAAAGACCTGCGAGACGTGGTCGATCTCGATGATCGCGGAAGCCGGCTGTTGTGACGTCACCGGTCTCACCCATTCGCTCGATCTCGAAGGCATTACCTTCATCACGTCTCTCGCTTCACCCGTGCGCGAAAGTCGCGCAGCCGACCAGCAGAATGTGCTCCATCAGCGCCACGAGCTTAGCAAGAAACTTGCCAAACGGATCGTCATTTTCGCGCAAACATCATGGTTCAATCGAACCAGGGCCATTCTGCCGGCCCCTCATGCGTCACCGCTCCACCCGGCGC
The DNA here is from genome assembly GCF_041200145.1 of Bradyrhizobium sp. LLZ17. Lineage (NCBI taxonomy): Bacteria > Pseudomonadati > Pseudomonadota > Alphaproteobacteria > Hyphomicrobiales > Nitrobacteraceae > Bradyrhizobium > Bradyrhizobium zaerense. The sequence continues at coordinate 7,748,211 of NZ_CP165734.1, read as the reverse complement.
CTGACCAACCAGCCGCGCGTACTTCGCGAGTGCCCCGGCGCGATGACGTGGCGGACGAGGCTTCCAATCGCGCCGGCGCGTTGCGAGTTCCTGCTCATCGACCAGCAGGTCCATGCGGCGGCCGGCCGCGTCGATTCTGAATCTTGTCGCCGTCACGAACGAGCGCCAGCGGACCGCCAACAAACGCTTCCGGAGACACATAGCCGATGCACATGCCGCGGGTTGCGCCGGAAAATCGCCCATCGGTGATCAAGGCCACCTTCTCGCCCATGCCCTGCCCATAAATCAGCGCGGTGACGCCGAGCATCTCGCGCATGCCAGGACCGCCGACCGGTCCTTCATTGCGGATCACCAAAACCTCGCCTGCCTTGTAGCTGCGCTCCCGTACCGCCGCGACGCAGCCCTCCTCATCTTCGAATACGCGTGCGACGCCTTCGAAGAACTGGGTCTTCAGACCTGCAACCTTGATCACCGCGCCATCAGGACAGAGATTGCCCTTCAATACCGCCACGCCGCCATCCGGCATGATCGGTGCGCGGGCCATGTAGACGACCTCGCCATCGGGCGCGTTGGCCGCGCCATATTCTTCCGCGAGCGTACGGCCCGTGATGGTCAGGCAGCGGCCGTCGATATGCCCGCTCTGGATCAACTCGCGGATCACAACGGCCGCGCCGCCAATGTCGTAGACGTCCTTGGCGGTGTATTTGCCGCCGGGGCGCAGGTTTCCGATCAGCGGCGTCCGAGCTAACACCTCGCCGAGATCATCGATCGTAAATGCGATGCCGGCCTCGTTCGCGATCGCCGGCAGATGCAGCGCGGCATTGGTCGAACCGCCGGTCGCAGCAACGATTGCGGCTCCGTTTTCGAGCGATTTCCGGGTCACGATGTCGCGAGGCAATGGCCCGCCGCGCTCCAGCATCTCCATCACGAGCCGGCCGGCGCGCCGCGAGATCTGCGCGCGTTCGGCATAAACGCCCGGGACCATCGAAACATTGGGAATGGTCAGGCCCATCGCTTCCGACACCATTCCCATGGTATTCGCGGTGAACTGACCGGCGCAGGCGCCAATGGTCGGCAGGCAGGCGCGCTCGATCCGCTCGAGCGTCGCGGCGTCGATCTCACCGGTCATGAAGCTACCGACGGCTTCGTAGGAGTCGAGGACCGTCAGGGTGCGCCCGTCCACACGGCCCGGCAGCGAACTGCCGCCGTAGATGAAGATGGACGGCACGTTGCAACGAACCATTCCCATCATCACGCCCGGAAGCGTCTTGTCGCATCCGCCGTATCCGATCAGTGCGTCGTAGGCGAGGCCATGCACGACCGCTTCGATCGAATCGGCGATCAGCTCGCGCGAAAACAGGGAGAACTTCATCCCCTCGTGATTCATGCTGATGCCGTCGGAGACCGAGACGGTCGAGAATTCGCGCGGCGTCCCGCCGGCTTCCTCGATCCCGGTCTTGGCTGCCGCGACCTGGAAGTCGTGGGTCATGTTGCAGGGCGTCTGCTCACCCTTCATGCTGACGACGCCGACCATCGGTTTGGCGATGGCCTCGTCGTCCAGGCCCATCGCGCGCATGAATGCGCGATGCGGGGCCCGATCGAGGCCGTCAGTCGTTATCCGTGAGCGCAACTTCTTCATACGTGCATCATCTTCGTCCAATGTCCCGCACATGACCGGGACATTGCGGCCTCGTGAATTCAACGGACGATCGATCGCCTACTGCAGTGGCGCAACGATTGTCGGATGCTTGAACTGGGCGACATCCAGCTTCGGGAGCATTCCCGTTTCAGCATAGATATCCAGCATCTTCTGGATCGCCGGGAAGTTCGGCGCCGCACCCGGATCACGGCCGAAATCGTTGTCCTTGAGAAGATAAGTGTCGAGCACCGGGATGGGCGCTTTTAGCACTTCGGAGACTACCTTCAGCGTCTCTTCGCGGTTCGCCAAGGCCTTCTTCATGCCCGACGTGATATCGCGGACATAGGCCTTGACCAGTTCCGGGTTCTTGTCGACGAAATCGGCGCGGCAGGCTTCCAGGATATGCACGATATTCGGCATCACTTGCGACAGCGAGAACAGCTTTCGGGTGCCGCCTTTTGCTTCTGCGCGCGCGGCGAACGGCTGGTTCATATTGACCGCATCGACACGGCCCTGGCGCAACGCATCTTCCGAGACGGCAAAGCCGACTTCGACGAGCTTGATGTCCTTCGCCGGATCGATGCCATTCTGCTTGAGAAGCAGGTTGAACGGCCCTTGCGTCCCGCCGCCGATCACGGAAATGCCGACCGTCTTGCCCTTGAGGTCGGCAATCGTCTTGATCGGCGAATCGTCCATGACCGCCCAGTAGACCGAGAATCCGCCGGGCTTCTCGAAGACATGCTGCGCCACGATGTAGGCCTTGAGATTGCCGCCGACCACGCCATTGGCGAGCGATAGCGGTGCCTGTGTCGCGCAATCGAGTGCGCCGGCAGCCAGTGCCTGCGTCATCGGCGCGGTACCCTGGAATTGGGTCCATTCGACGTTGTAGGTCTTGCCGAGATTGGGAAATTCGGCCGGCCTGCGCATCATCCAGTATTTGGATTCCTCAGCCGGGATGGTCCAGCCGACGCGGATTGTCTGCTGCGCCCATGAGTGGCTTGCGCCCGCCATCACGGCCAACACTGCCCCTGCTGCCAGCATCCAGCTCGAAACCGTCCGCATCGTGCCCACTCCGTTGCTCCGGCGCCGACCGGCGCCACCGAACCCAACCACCCCAAATGTTTCATGGTTCAAACAATGAGGCAAGCCATGCAGGCTGCCCCGGTTTCGCCGCGGGGTCCACGATGTATGGTGCACCGGCGGCGCTGCGCCGCGGCAGAAGGAAGCAACCTATGGCTGAAGCGAGCAAGGCCGACGCGCGGCACGTCGAGAGGCTTGGCTATCTCGGCCTTGGGCTCATGGGTGCGCCCATGAGCCGGCGCCTGCTGAAGGCCGGTTATCAGGTGACCGTCTGGAACCGTTCGGAAGCCAAACTGGCGCCGCTGCTCGAGTCCGGTGCAAGCCGCGCAACGACGCCCCGCGTCCTCCTGGACGGCTCGGACATCGTCTTCATGTGCGTGACGGACGCAAATGCCGTGGAAGAAGTGATCTTCGGACCCGAAGGCGTTTCAGCGGCTTCCGGCGCAGGTAAACTCGTGGTCGATTTCTCCTCGATTCATCCAGATGCCGCGCGCGATCTCGCCGCTCGGCTGAAAGCTGCCAACGCTGCAAGCTGGGTCGATGCGCCCGTGTCCGGCGGCACCAAGGGTGCGGAGGAAGGCACGCTCGCCGTCATGGCCGGCGGTGAAACGGGTGACATCGAAAGAGTGCGGCCCTACGTGTTGGCCATGGCACGCAGGTTCACCCACATGGGCGCGATCGGCGCCGGCCAGACCGCAAAACTCTGCAACCAGGTGATTGTCGGATGCGCAATGGCCGTCCTCGCGGAAGCAACGCGCCTTGCGGTCAATGCCGGCATTGACGCCAATCGGCTGCCCGAGGCGCTCGCCGGCGGCTTTGCAGATTCCATTCCGCTCCAGCTCTTCGTACCGCGCATGGTCCAGGGCATTCACTCCCCGCCGCTCGGTCACATCGCCACGATGCTCAAGGACCTCGACACGGTTGCCGATGTAGCCCAGGCGACGTCAACTCCTGTACCGATGGCTACGCTTGCGGGACAGCTCTTCAGGCTGGCCAGGACTGCCCGTGGCGCGGATGCCGATGCGCTGGAGATCTACAAGCTGTCGGCGGAAGAGCGGTAGGCCGCGATTCTCCATTTACGGCTTCTTGCCCTCTTCGTCGGGAACGGATCGGCCAAATGCGCCGCGCGCAAACAGCAGCGGCTCCTTCGCATTGTAAGTATAGGCCTCGACCGCGCCGAGAAAGATCACGTGGTCACCGCCATAGTAGCGATTGACCGAGCGGCACTGAAAGGCGGCGACGCTGTCGGCGAGCACCGGAGCGTTCCCGAGCCCTGGCGTCCAGTCGATGCCGGTGAATTTGTCATCGGATGACTTGGCGAATTTGTTCGCAAGCGCCTGTTGCGAAGCGCCAAGCACGTTGACCGTAAAATGGCTGGCGTTCTGAAATACGGTCAAGCTTGAGGAATAGACCACAAGACTCCAAAGCACCAATGGCGGATTGAGGGAGACCGAAGCAAACGAGTTGCAGGTCAATCCATAAGGCCTTCCGTCCGGACCTGCGGCCGTAATGATCGTCACACCCGTGGCATAGGTGCCGAGCGCATTGCGAAAGTCGCGAGGATCGATCCGCGAACTGTCGCTCGCGAATTCATTGGCTGGATCGGGCCCGACCGGCTGCTTTGGCAGATCATTCATCGGCCGGTCTCACAAGGTGAGATTTTCGGACGGCAGCCCAAGTGCCACGCGTCCATAATTGGTCCCGGCCGCATCAAAATTAAAAGCGAGATGCGAGTTGATGGCGTGCGCATCGCGGAACTGTCGCTGCAACACACCTGTCGTGAATAAGCCGCGCGCCCCGCTCGCCGCGAACAGCATCGAGACGGCGTCGGTGCAAAGATTGACCGAGAAGGCGCCATCACGCCGATACCTGGTCTTGGTCGTCATGTCCGGAATGTGGCGACGCCGCGCATCTGCCATGGCATCGATACAGGCGGAGCGCATGATCAAACGCGCGGCATCGATCTTGGCCGAGGCCTCCGCGATCTTGATCTGGGTACTTTGAAAGTCGCTCAGCTTGGCGCGATTGTAGGTCGATATGCGGTGCCGCGAGACCTCTGCGTAATCGTCCAGGCAAGCCTGCGCATTTCCGAGCGCGACGCCGGATAGGACATAGGGAAACAGCGAGAACACAGGCAGTGCATACAGCGGGTTCGGATTCAACTTGCTTCCCGGCGCCGAACCGCCGGCAAGATCGCTCACGGCGACCGTCATATGATCGGCTACGAAAGCGTCCCGGACTTCCACGTCCGACGACCCGGTACCGCGCAGTCCTGCAACGTTCCAGGTGTCGAGAATGTTGTAGTCCGCCTTGGGCAGCAGAAAGATACGATATTCAATGCCGTCAGCCTCATCGTCAGAGGAGACAACGCTCGCGAGCATGTTCCACTCGCACGAAGCGACCCCCGATGAGAACGGCCAGCTTCCGTGCAGGCGGTATCCGCCCTCGACCTTCCTGGCGCGCCCGGCGGGGAAGATGAACGAAGACGCGATCAGCACGTCCGGGTCCCCGCCCCAAACCAGATCCTGCGCTCTCGGCTCGAACATGGCGAGCATCCAGTGATGGCTGGCGAGATTGGCGAGATTCCAGGCCACCGACGCGTCCGCCTGTCCGAGCAGGTCGGCGCAATCGATCAAGGCGACGTAATCGAGCTCGGCGCCGCCAATGCGCTTCGGCTGGAGCATCCGGAACAGGCCGGACTCGTGCAGGTCCCGCTCGGTTTCCGGCGGCAGGTTCCGCAACTCTTCGGTCCGCGCCGCGCGCTCCCGCAGTTGCGGCAAGAGCGAGCGGGCCCTCGCGATCATCGACGCATAGGCGGGATCGTCGGAATCCCTCGCCGTCGACTGACCCATGCTCAGCTCCTTACCAGCGCCATTCGTGTCCCTCGCTCCCATACACTTATGCGGCGGGAACCTCGCCAAATCAAGCTGGCGTAGGGTTAACGAGGTGCGATCGCCGTGTAGCCGGATTGTTCGAAGGGATGCGATGTCGCGAAGGCCGGCGTTGCGAAGCAGTGCCCCGCCAGGCGCGCCACGGCCGGAAATGGCGCCAGGTCTAGCTTCAAAAATTGAGCTCCAACGACCTGGCCGGCAATGCAGATGTCCGCGACGCTCACCCGCTGACCAAGTGTAAACGGCTCGGCTGGCCGGCGCTGCAACAGTCTCTCGTACGTTGCCAGTCCTTCGATCGTCCAATGCTTCGCCCAACTCTCGATTGCGTTGGCATCTGCACCGAACATCTTGACGAGATGGTTGCGGACCCGCGGAGTCACCAACGGATGCGCATCCGCGATCGTGACCAAAGCGAGAGATCGAGCATAGGCGCGGTCGGCAGGATCCGACGGCAGCAGCGTCGGCTCCGGCATGAGATCCTCGAGATATTCGATGATGGCCAGCGACTGAAACACCCGGTGTTCGCCGTGCACCAGCGTGGGAACGACGCGCTCGGTGTTGACCGCGTCATAGTCCGGATCGAACTGCTCCCCTGAGAGGATGTCGACCGGAATTTCCTCGAAGGGCAGTCCCTTGAGCTTGAGTGCCACGCGCACACGAAACGAGGCAAGCGAGCGCCAGAAGCCGTAAAGCTGTATGTTCATCGTCAATTCCCATTGGCAAACGACGGCTGCCCTGGTCGGCCATCCCATCGAAATGGTATCCACCGTTCTGTTAAGCCGAGCTCGATGGCTTGCCAGAACCAAAGACACCCTTTTGAGCGAACTCCAGGATACGGCCATCATCATAGCCAAGTATATCGCGCAAGACCTGTTCGGTATGCTCGCCCAGCAGCGGCGCTGCGACCGGGTCAACCGCGGCCGTCAAGCTCATGCCGATGGGAGGCTCGATGTTGGGGACCCATCCCGCCGTCGGGTGCAGAATCTGGTTCAGACGATGACGCTCCCGCGCTTCGGGCGCATTGAACCCCTCCTCGACGGTACGGAGATAGCCAACCGGGATATTGGCCAGCTTCATCTTCGCCATCCAGTTCTCGAGGCTGTCGCTTGCGAAGACTTCCGCGATCGTCTTTCGCAGCAGCTCCTTGTTCTCGGACCGCGCCTTCCGCGTCGCGAACCGGGGATCGCTGATGAGATCAGGACGGTTCAACACCTCGACCACCAGCCGTCGATACAACCGATCGTTGGCGCAGGCCATGTAGAGCGGTCCATCGGATGCCTCGTAGACACCCACCGTGGGAGAGCCGCTCGGCGAGTTGCCGAACCGGCCGGGATTCTCGCCATTGATCAAGTAAGCCATGCCGTAGAAGCCGGTCATGCCCATGGCCACATCGAACAGGGCGACTTCAACATGCTGGCCGCGACCAAGCCGATCCCGGGCCAGCAGTGCCAGCAGGATGGCGTTGCAGGCGGACATCCCCGTCGCCATGTCGACGATCGGTGGGCCAGTCCGAACAGCCGGGCCGTCGGCGAACCCGTTGAGCGACATGAATCCGCTTTCAGCCTGCGTAATCGGATCGAAACCGGGACGAGAGGCGAAGGGGCCGGTTCGTCCATAGGCCGAGATCGAGCAATAGACCAGCCGCGGATTGAGTGGCGCGACCGCCTCATAGTCGAGGCCGAATTTCCTCATCACCCCGCTCGAAAAATTCTCAACGACCACGTCCGCCTTGCGAATCAGATCCCGCGTGATCTCGCGCGCCTCCGGCACGGCAAGATCGAGCACAATGCCGTGCTTGTTGCGGTTCAGGCTGAGATAGGCCGCGCTTTCACCACCGATTTCGGCATGCTCATAGGCGCGCGTGTCGTCGCCACCGTCCGGATTTTCGATCTTGATGACGCGTGCACCGAAATCGGCGAGCGTCTGCGTGCAGGCAGGTCCCGCCACCACGCGCGTGAAATCCACGACCAGGAGACCTTCAAGTGCGGCGGGTCCGCCCGTCCCCCGCGGTGGACGTTCCGGCAGTTGAGGTTTGGTGGACATCCCTGGCGCTCCCTTACATCGGCTTGTGCTCGCCGAATTTCCTGCAAGACGAAAGTTAAAGCCCGGCACCGCGGCCTGCGCAAGTACCTGATCAACGCTCTCTCGAAACGCCAAAACGGCCCGGCAGCAATCAAGCTGCCGGGCCGTTTCGATCGTATAGATTATTCCGATGCAGAAGTGACGTTCCGCCTCACGGGAAACCCCACAATTCCGTGTCTATTTGAGCCACTTTCTCCAATACAGCGAATTCGACCAAGCCCAGGGCACATCGGTTCATAGAGCCGATAACCGGCCTTGATGAAATTATTGGCCGACACCGGATTGTCCGTCGTGTCCGAAACAATGCTGTGCCATTCCCTAGACGCAGCAAGACCCGGCACAACGTGCGCTCGCATCCTTCTAACGCGACCCGGGGACACGCGCGACGCCGGCATCACCGCTGCGCACGATCCCAACGAGAACCTTGATGGCTGTTCTGGTGCGGCTGCGCGCCAGCGGTGGAATTGCGGTCAGCGCCCGTGCTTTCGCACGCCTGCCTGACGGCGGGCAGGTGGACGGAAGCATCTTCACGCAGCCATTAAATATCGTCGCTCATGAGGATATTCCCCACAGGCCAATCGATCAGGCCTGCAGTCGCGAGCAATCTCAGCTGCCCCGTCATCATTTCATCAAAGCAAGAATGCGGCAGATCGCGCGACGAGGCGCGATCGTTTCGAGCGCGAACCCTATCTCCGTGTGTCCGGAGGCCGCAGCGGCGCGAGCGAACAGCGCTCACGCCGAGGGCCGCCACGTTCGCGCGTGTACGGCCAGCAATGGTTCGGACGGCGGCACGCCCATCGGCGCTCCATGAACGCGTTTCAACGAGGGCGAGGCCGCGATGCGCGGGACGCCGTCCGATCTCGAAACCGAAACGAAAAAACCCGCGGCGGATGCTTCCGGCGCGGGCGAACCAAACTCGTTTCGATGATGTCATTCTGACGGTGTTTTGCCCGACGTGTCAAACTAGAATAGACCTGACTGTCCGCTTTACTCGAAAGGCGACGCAGCGTGCCGACCGGATCTATGTCGGCCTTGGGCCCAGGCCGTGTGAAAACGTTCTGTTTCCGGTGATTCGCGCGATAGGATTCCCCGCACTTGCGGGGAGGTCCGATGAAGCGCTTTGTTGAAGGGGTGGATCGCGGGCAGAGCATGCTGTTTCCGGCATCGCTCGATGACTATGTGACCGTGGATAATCCAGTGCGAGCGGTCGACGTGTTCGTCGAGAGTCTCGATCTCGGCAAGCTCGGGTTCATCGGCGTGCAGCCATTCGACACGGGCCGACCCAGCTATCACCCCGGTACGATGCTCAAGCTTTACATCTACGGCTATCTCAATCGAGTTCCGTCGAGCCGGCGCTTGGAGCGGGAATGCCAGCGCAATATCGAGATGATTTGGTTGACCGGTCAGCTGACGCCGGATTTCAAGACGATCGCTGACTTCCGCAAGGACAATGGCAAGGCCATTCGTGGGGTCTGTCGCGAGTTCGTCGCGTTGTGCCGAAAGCTTGAGCTGTTCAGTGCCGCGAGCGTCGCCATCGACGGATCAAAATTCAAGGCCGTCAATGCGCGGGACAAGAACTTCACAGAGGCAAAGATGAAGAGGCGTCTGGAGCGCATCGATGAGAGCATCGCCCGCTATCTCTCTCAGCTTGAGACCGCCGATCGGCATGGCGACGCGGTGCCGGAGGCCGAAGGTTGAGCGGTTGAATGGCAAGATTGAGAAGCTGAAGGAGGAGGTCATCCGGCTCAACACGATCAATGCGGAGATGATCAAGAGCGAGGACAAGCAGATTTCGCTGACCGATCCCGATGCGCGCTCGATGGCGACGAGTGGCAAGGATACCGGGATCGTTGGCTACAACGTGCAGATCGCAGTTGATACGCAGCATCATCTCATCGTGGCTCACGAAGTGACCAACGTGGGCACCGATCGCCACGAACTCGCTAACATGTCCAGGCAGGCTCGCGATGAGATGTCAGTCGAGACGCTCGAAGTGGTAGCAGACCGTGGCTACTACAATGGAGAGGAGATCAAGGCCTGCGAGGAAGCCGGCATCACGGTGACGTTGCCGAAGCCGATGACTTCCGGCGCGAAAGCTGCCGGCCGCTTCGGCAAACAGGACTTCGTCTACGTAGCGGCCGACGATGTCTATCGCTGTCCCGCCGGCGAGCGACTAAACTATCACTTCACGAACGTAGAAGATGGAAAGGCCCTGCGCCGCTATTGGACAAGCACCTGTAAAACTTGCGCGCTAAAAGCTCAGTGCACGACAGGCCCCGAGCGCCGCATCTCACGCTGGGAGCACGAGGCCGTTCTGGAGAAAGTTCAGCATCGGCTCGACCACAATCCCAACGCAATGGGTGTCCGCCGTCAGACAGTGGAGCATCCGTTCGGCACGATAAAGGGGTGGATGGGAGCAACACACTTTCTCACGAGAGAGCTGCCAAAGGTGGCCACCGAGATGGCGCTCAATGTGCTGGCCTACAACATGAAGCGCGTGATGATGATCGTGGGCATAGGCGGATTGCTGGAAGCGATGCAGGCGTGAGGTCCGCCACCAAATCAGCGCCTAGATGAAGCTTCTGGTTCATCCTAAGACGACAGGGGGGCAATCCCATCGCATAAAAGGCTCGGCGGCGGCGGAAGGCGCCGGTAGGCATCAAGTTGCACGGTTTTCACACGGCCTGGGCCACGAGCGGACGTTAGGAGGATAGAGCGGCCCCATGAAGCGCGGATTGTTCACATCGCCAACAGGTCGGGCGTTCGACATGAAAGCGGCCCGCCAAGGGGTTTCTGCTCCAGAACTAACTGCAGGAGCCCCCTCCCGAGCGGTGAATCCGTTGCTGCTGCGCTGGCGCGGCTGCGTGCAGGAGAAAGGAAGGCCGGGACGGCGTGAGTTGTCTGTCGTGTATTCCCAAACCACCGGACGACAATTAGGGCTTGCCCTCGCTCAGCGCAAACCAAACGTGTCTGAAGTCACAGTCTGACAGTCCTCCCATCCTCCATGCTGCGGTGGTCGATAACGACATCGACCAGCTATCAGAAAGGAACGATCTATGTTGCGCAAATTCTCACTTCTTGCAGTTGCCGCAGTCTTATTGGGCGCGGCTGCTTTGGCCCCAACCTCAGCCTCCGCATATGAGTTTGGCGGCTCGCACCATCGGGGTGGTGTAACTATCGTCCTCGGCGGCCCCGGCTACTATGGTTATGGTTACGATGACTGCGACCACGACTACGATCATTACCGGCACAATCCGCGTCGCTGGAGGCCGTTCTGAACCGCCGTTCAGCCGAAGCCGAGTCGTGAACGTGCTGTAGAGGCGCGCGAGTTATTCAAATCCGCGCGCCTCTAACTGTCCGCTTCTACATTTTGATTTTCGCATTTGCCCAGCCTCGAACACGACGCGCCGCAGCGGTGCTAGGGCGGCTCGCAGCAATGTCGGGGCGACTGCTGATATTCGACATGTTCACACCCATGACGGAAAGTCACTCGGTCTGCGGCAGCTTCGAGGTACGCCTCGCCGACGCTCGGCCGAGCCGGATATTCTCTATGGATGACTTTCGCTAAGTCTGCCGCCATAGTCCGCGAATGGGACGGTCCGGCCGTGCTCCTGCCCTGCCGCGATAAGCTAGCCAGGGTCGCCACACAACGAGCATGCCATGTCTCAACCTACAATACCGCAGTCGCCGTGATCTGCATCAGCCACTTCGGAAAAGAGCCCAACAGCGGAAAATTCCGCCGCCCCCGGGCCCTCTCATTCCGGAAGCCCTGCCCGCCGCAGGCCTTCCTCCAATCGTTTAAGATCGTCGGGTCTGCGAAGTGGGACCCAATCCTTGACTGCGGAAACGCGCTTAGCAGGGTCCAGCTTGCGCAAGCGCGACATGGCCTTTTGCGCATCTGGAATGCGACCGGCAAGCGCGTTGGCCGCCGCCAGATCGCGAATGGATGCCAAATAGGTGGGGCGTTGCCGTAAAGCCGCTTCCGCCCATGTGATCGCTTCCTCGTACCGGCTGGCGAGAAAGTGAGCGAAGGCAATGCCGCCTTTCGCCCGGAAGCCATGTGGATCCAGCGGCGAAAGGAGTATCGCACGAGTGAGCTGGGCGATTGCGCCTTCGGGATCGCCCAGGAAGGCTTTGGTCCATCCACTCGAGAACAGGGCCCATGCCAAATTGGGATTGAGCGCGAGCGCCCGCTCGATGAAAGCAGGTCCATCATTGAGGTCATGCGCGACAAAGACGAGTGCATATCCCCCGCCTGACAATGCGACCGCATCGTCAGGCCCAAACTCCACAGCGAGCCGTCCTAATCGCTCCGCCTCCGCGACTTCTTGAGTGGGATCGACAATCCAGCCGTTCACCTTGCGCCAGACGTAGCACATAGCGGCCAAGCCATAAGCCGACGCAAAACTTGGGTCGAGCTCGTTAGCCCGGAAAAACAGCCGCAGAGCTTCAGTGTTGGAATCTCTGGTCCATTCGTGCAGGCTCGCCAGCCCGCGTAGATAGTAATCGTAGGCGTCCAAATTTTCGGTCTGCTTACGTTTGGCTCGGTCAATTTCGACCTGCTCAAGCCTCGGCGCGATCTCCCCGACGACCTTCGCTGTGACGCAGTCCTGAAGATCGAAGATGTCCTCCAACGCGCCATCGAACCGATCAGCCCACAAGTGGGTTCCTGTGGAGGCGTCGATCATCTGCCCGGTAATCCTCACTCGATCGCCCGATTTGCGAACGCTGCCCTCGAGCACATAGCGGGCACCGAGCTCCCGCCCGATCTGCTTCACATCCACGCTCTTACCCTTATAGGTAAAGCTCGAATTGCGTGCGATTACCGAAAGCCAGCGAAAATGCGAGAGTGCCGTTATGATCTCTTCGACGATCCCATCCGCAAAATAGACCTGTTCTGGATCGCCGCTCATATTCTGAAAGGGTAGGACTGCGATTGATGGCTTATCAGGGGAGGACAATGCGGGCACGTTAGATATCGCATCGCCTAGCGCAGCCGCCTTTACAATCCCGTTCCCGAACTGAACTGAATACACGTGTACCGGGTCGGCGATGTTCTTCAGCAGAGTCTCTCCAAGATCGCTGATTGCAAGATTGAGCCGTGACCTTACCTGTCGGTAGGCGTCTTCCGAGAGACATATCGCTCTTGGTTGGGCGACGGCTTGCAGTCGCGCCGCGATGTTGACGCCATCGCCCATCAGATCGCCATCGCTCTCCTCCACAACATCGCCCAGATGAATGCCGATACGAAACTCGATCCGCTGTTCCTGCCGCAAACCGACGTTGCGCTCGATCATTGAGTTCTGGATCTCGATGGCGCAACGGACGGCATCGACGACGCTTCGAAATTCGACAATAGCTCCGTCGCCGGTCCGCTTCACCACGCGACCTGCGTGAACTGCGATTGTTGGATCAATCAGGTCGCTTCGAAGTGCACGCAGCCTTGCCAGGGTACGGTCCTCGTCAGCTCCCGTTAGCCGACTGAACCCAACAACGTCTGCGGCCAGTATCGCCGCGAGTTTTCTGGACTCAACCATGCCGTGCCTCCCTGAAGGCCGCGCTTAGGTCAGTTTAGCACATTCTGGGGGCTCTGTCGCTCAAACCAAGACAGCAGGCGGCGCGCCTAACGTTCGTTCGGTGAAAGCGTGCTGAATCCAGTTCGCTCCCCCATTAATGTCTCAAAGGAAAAAGCCACCGCAAAGCGTTTCACACAGGTCAAATAACTTGATAATGTGCGTGTCGGCGTACTTACGGGGTAGCACATGAAAATGATTTTCGGTGTGATCACGATTGCGGCCGCTCTCCTGAACAATTCGGCCAACGCGCAATATACCGATGACATCGTCAAGATCGGCATATTGACAGATATGTCGGGCATTTATTCGGACATCGGCGGGCCCGGATCGGTCGTGGCCGCAAAGCTCGCGATCGAAGATTTTGGTGCGGCTGCCAAGGGGATGAAAGTAGAAATCGTCAGCGCCGACATGCAAAATAAACCTGACGTTGGCGCCAGCATCGCCAACAGATGGTTCGATGTCGAGAAGGTCGATGTGATCGTTGACGGCATGAATTCCGGCGTTTCCCTGGCAGTGAGTGAGATCGCCCACCAAAAGAACAAGCTGTTCCTGGTAACGGGCGCGGCGACGTCGGACCTCACCGGTCCAAAGTGCAACACGAATACAATTCATTGGGTCTACGATACCTGGGCGCTCGCCAATAGTACCGGGAAGGCGACGGTACAGACGGGTGGCGATACTTGGTTCTTCGTCACCGCCGATTATGCGTTCGGCTATGCTCTTGAACGCGATGCTGCGGCGGTCGTGGAAGCCAATGGCGGGAAAGTGCTGGGCAAGGTCCGGGTGCCGATTAACACCAGTGATTTTTCGTCATTTCTGCTCCAGGCACAAGCCTCCAAGGCTAAAGTGATCGGTCTCGCTAACGCGGGCGGCGACGCCACAAACGCGATTAAACAGGCGGCGGAGTTTGGAGTCGTCAAAGGCGGGCAGAATATCGCAGGTCTGTTGTTGTGGGTGAGCGACATCGCCGCGCTTGGTCTGCCGACAACGCAGGGCGTCGTTTTAACCGAAGCCTGGTATTGGGACATGAACGACAACAACCGCATCTGGACGAAGCGCTGGCAGGTTGAGCGGCCGGGCAAGGTCCCCACATCGGCCCAGGCGGGTGTCTATTCGGCAGTGACCCACTATCTCAAAACAGTCGAGGCGCTAAAATCTGACGCCGATGGCCGCGCCGTCGCCGCCAAAATGAAGGAGATTCCGACCGACGACCGCCTGTACGGCAAAGGAATCATTCGGGCCGACGGACGCAAAATCCACGAAATGTATCTGTTTGAGGTAAAACCACCCGCCGAATCGAGATACTTCGGCGACTTCTACAAACTGCGGGCCACCATCCCGGCAGCAGAAGCCTTTCGTCCATTGAAAGATGGCGGGTGTCCACTGGTGAACGGATAGTCACCGGCCTCTGTGCGTGCGGAGGGCGAGCACCGCTCAACGTGGAAGAACCGCTTCTGTTGTGGCTCAGAAGCGGCGACCAACGCGAGTGCTATGCCGCATCCGGTCTACCGCCAACAGCCGACGTGAGAACGGCGGGAGCTTTGGTCGGCTTGGTTTGATCTATTTGTTAGTCTTTCCGGACGGCTTGCGGTCGTTTTCCCGGATGTGTTTCGCGACATCCGCCATCGTTCTGGCGAACGCTTCGCGCAGTTGCTCCGCGTGAGCTGCGCTCCCCGGTTCACTGAGATATGCAATCTTGATCAGCAGCCTGTTCAACAGATAGGTGATGCGTAGATTTTCCGAGTGCCGGGATCGCAGGGCCGTGATCTGCCGCCGCATCTCGCTGAGATCGAGCGTCTCGTGTTTCGACGGCCTCTTCAAAATGATACTCGCGCGTTGCCACCGAACGAAGCCGCCGCGTCGAAAATGATGGCGCGACGGCTTCGCCATGGTGAACCCGGACGGGGCAATGTCCGGTGCGGAAACCTAACGCCCCAATGCGCCGCTGCAATCAAAGCCTCACATTAAGATTGATGTCCGTGCTACGGGTTAATTCTGGAACTGGTCAGGCTCAGTCTGGTCGCGACGATTCTGCGGGGTGAGATTGAGTCTGTTTCGCCGCGATGCTCCGAAGTTCATCCATACCCTGCAATGTCTGAGCGTCAATTAGATTACGCAAACGACCTCCATAAGCTCTGCTTCTCAAGCTCCGGAGGTTGGTTGGTTACGCGACAGCCTTTACTTGGCGCGAGAGGATGGCGCGACCACTAACAGGGTTGCGACAGAGTGGTTGACGGATAACTTTGCTTGCTGCAGCTCAGCTTTGAGCTTTAGATGACCGCTTGGCTTAGGAGCTGCCACAGGCGAAAGTCGCGGCTAAATAGCACTCAAGAGCATCCCCCCTGTCGCGCGGTCAGTGCAGCGCAGAAGCGCCGTCAACCCGGGGAGCAAGCCAATGAGACTATCTCGACGAGAATTCGTCGCTGCCGCCGCGACCACATCAGCAACGCTCATCACCGCTCCGTATGTTCATGGTGCCTACGCGGCTGGCAAGCTGACCATAGGCTTCTGGGATCACTGGGTACCGGGAGCAAACAAAGCCTCGACGGATCTCGTCAGGGAATGGGCAGAGAGGGAAAAGGTCGAGGAGCCAGGGTAACAAGCTGCTCCTAACCAGCCAAGCCGAGGCACAAGCGAAAACCGGTCACGATATTCTGCGTCTAGCGACATGGTCGCCGCAGGGTTTTGCCGAATTGCTCGAACCCGTTGACGACGTGATGGAGCCGGTTCTCAAGCAAAACGGCGACGTGAACGGAACGGTCAGATATCTCGCTCAGGCTAACGGTAGATGGATCGGCGTTCCCGCGTGCCAAGGCAGCCAGCTTCAGCCCCCCTGCTCCCGGATCGACTTGCTGAAGGAGCATGCCAAAATTGATGTGCAGGCGATGTATCCGGCAGGCTTGCCGCCGAAAGCCGAAGATTGGACGATGGATACGTTCCTGAAGGCAGCGAAAGACTGCCACAAGGCCGGCTTCCCGTTCGGAATTGGACTGGGCGACACCAACGATAGCGTGTGTACAGCCGGGGCTATCTTTGAGTCATTCGGCGCTCATCTAGTCGACGCTGACGGCAATCTCACTGTTAGGACCGACGAGGTACGGGAGGCGCTGGAATTCTACAAGCGGCTGCTTGCTTTCCTGCCGCCAGACGCGGGCGCATGGGACGATTCGTCAAACAACAAATGGCTGATCTCAGGCAAAGGCGCGCTAATCTGTAATCCGCCGAGTGCGTGGGCAGTTGCCAAGCGCGACGCGCCTCGAGTTGCCGAACAATTATGGACCGATGGATTCCCGGCTGGCCCTAAGGGTCGCTTCGCGCCCTATCTCCCCGCCTTTTGGACCATATGGGCGTTTTCGAAGAACAAGGAAGCAGCAAAAAGCCTGCTTGCGCATTTGTCGCTGCCGTTATCAATTGAGCAACTTGTGATCGCCAGCGCCGGCTATGAGGTGCCAGCCTATGAAAAGGTGACCACGCTGCCCGTATGGGCAGCAGCGGAGCCACCAAAAGGTACCCTTTACCATTATGCTAACCCCTTCAAGCAGCAGAGCCTATCGATTGCGGGGTGGCCCGCTCCGCCGAAGGTTGCGCAGCAGATCTACACGCGCGCGACGATGACCAAGATGGCGCTACGTTACGCGCAAGGCGAGCCACTCGAGAACGCACTTGCCTGGGCCGAAGGCGAGTGCGAAGGCTTCATGCGCAGTTAGGTGAATTGTTACCTTCCGTTAGTCTGTGCCGCAGACTCGCTGCGACATAGGCGTGTGCGCCGCATCCAGTCTCAGTTTGGTCGCACGCAGCTGGGTTTCTGCTGTCGCTATAGACGAGGATGCTCGCGCGGCGCGGGCTGGGGGATGCCGGGCTTCCGTCCGATTTAGTAGGACAGTATCCCGCACCGTAGTTATCCGGAATCGCTCCGGTACCCTCGGCGCCTGTAGCCTGAGCCCTGCTTGCGACTTCGCGGCTCTAATCAAAAAACCCAACAATTAGTTCACGGGGGAACGGGACATGCTGGACGCCATCCAGATCAGCATTGCGCTTTGGGGAATGATCGTCTGCGGCGCCATTAAAGCCGCGCAACTCGCCCACTACTTCTAGGTATCAGCCAGAACACCAATGCTGCTCCGCTCCAGATCAGGCCACCGATCCAGGCGGTCATGAAAACGGCGGCAGTAGCAAGGAATGCGACGCCGAGCAGGTCGGAGCCCCGAGGTGGCGCCGGCATCGGCGGGTCGATGGCTGCAATGTTGACTTCTGGATACATGGTGTCGTGTCCCGTCGGGATGCGGCCCGCGAATTCATGGACGTCGCAAGCTCTGATGGATTGCGGATTATCGTCTCGTCCACCCTCGTAATCCAATGCGGGTCCCGCGTGAGAAGGCCCCAGCGGCAGGTTCCTAGCAGGGAGGCGCGCGCTGGGGCCAAAGGCCTGCCAGCACGCGACGCGGCAGGCTTGCTTGATGGTCCACCCAAGCGCGACGGCCCGGCATTAACGTACGTGAATCCAAAGCGCATACGGAGAGGTACCACTTTCGGAACTCGCCCGGGTGGCTCTGCGACAAGTTGGCTCTTCACATCCCCGGCGGGAAGCCGGACTTTGCGAGTGTCGGGAAAACTCGGCAGACTGCAGTATAAATTCAGTGGGAGGTGAGACCGATGCCGCTCGCAGCTTTCGACACGACGCATTGCAATGTTGATCTGGAGCCCTCACCGATCGAACCATCGTGGATCATTGAAGGAAATCCGGAAGCTCGCTCGCGCGTTTTGTCGACGAGCGGATGCAAGACTGCTTGGACCCTGATCTGGTCGTGCACCGAGGGTCGCTTCAACTGGCACTATGACTTTGACGAAACCATCATGATCCTGGAAGGATCGATCGTGCTCGAAGGCGACAGTATGCCGCCGAAACGCTACGGCGTCGGTGACGTTGTCTTCTTCCGCAACGGTACTCGCGTCGCATGGCATGTCGATGGTTATGTGAAGAAGGTCGCCTTCTGCCACCTAACAAATGCGCCGGGGCTCGGCTATGCCATCCGCGCGCTCAACAAGTTCAGGTCTGTGATCAGACGGAACAGCCCGGTCCTGGTCCCCGCGCTCGGCTGTTTTAACCTGCTGGGCTAAGTTGATTTGCTAGCAACGAGCCTCAAAAGAGGCAACCGCGTTTCGGACGAGCTCGCAGTGGTCGGGGGCTCTGCCAGCGGCCCAGCCCCCAAGATGAAATGGCGGCCCAGCCCCCAAGATGAAATGTTTGATAGACTGGCTACGCTCGACGCCGGGAACGCTGACCATCAAAAATTCGTCCTCGTCGCGATCGAGGCGGTTCTCAAAAACCTGCACCACCTCCCAATGGTCGGATGGCACCAGTTCCGCGGCGTCTCTCGTGCCGTGCGCCACTTTGCCCAATAGTGGCCGGCGATCTTAGGTACGTTTGTCATGTAACTTCTTTCCTCCTTCTCCGACCGCGCTTGCGGCTCGAAGACCTATCTGGCAGGCGTGGCGATAAAGGTCGGGCCGTTCTCCCCGTCAAAGTCAGATAGGAAGATGCCATCCACGCGCCTAGCAAGGATTCTGCGAGTTTGGCCTTTCGCATTGCAGCCGGATGTCGCTCACGTCGTCGCAGTCGGGGGCAAGAATAAGGCGTAGAACTGCACCTCACGTTATATTTGCGTGAGTGGAGACCGTTGAAGTCGCCGCCGCCGGGTTCCCGAGCATGCTGCGCATCATGCGGACGCGCGATGGACGGCAATCCGACCAGATTTCCTTCTGGACCTGGAGATGCGCAAGCGTTCACCCTCCTCGTTAGGCGAAAGAAAGATGAGACTCGCCAGTGAAGACGGCGAACGCGCGCTGTCTCCCACAAGCTTAGAGGCGGGCTGTATGGTCATGGAGAACGAGCAACCGCGCGAGCGACCACATGAGGGATTTGAATCGTCTGGCCTAGGACTGCCTTGTAGGATTTGATGCCGACGAACTCTCCCCAAAGCTGGACAACGTAAGGAGAAGAGCATGGCAGACAAAGGCGCCAACGCAAACCTTCTCGCGCGCGACCCGCAAAGGCGCATTGCCGCGGCGACAGCGCTTGGCGTGAACGCCTTGAAGCCGATTATGCACTTTCAAGTCTCGCTCCCGAGGATGTGGGCAGATAATGTCGAGAGGTTCACAGGCGGCTACCAAAAGAGATTGGAAGAAACCGCGACCAGCGTTGAGGAAAGCTCAGACAAGGAACGCGCCGCGTAGATTAGCGCAAATCGCCAGTGGAATCCGCTCCGGGTCAATCGCTTCATTCCGCGTGCTTGCCGACGACTTCTGGTCTACGGCGATAAGGAGACATTTTGAGAGATCTCCGGGCGTAGCGTCTGTTGGCTTGGTCGCGGAGCCAGGCTAGCATCGGAAACCACTCATCTGGCGGATAGAACCAATGCATCGATTGCTTTTGGTCAGCGTTGCCATTGCCTCTCTTTGCGGCGGCCCTCGTTTTCCGTTCCCCCGAAGCGAATGCGGTGTATTGGCGCGGCATCACCGCGCCGACGAATATCGATATCCACGGTTGGCCGATCATCAAGGAGCCACCTCCAAGCCCATGCCAGTGGATACGGGTGAGCGGTGGCTACTGGGTGCGGCAATGCATTTACTGAATTATCCTGAAAGCTCACAGCTAGCAAACCGCATCAGTCAGCGAGCACGGACAAAGAATCATGTTGGCGGCGACTAAACTGCGCCCACCAGGTAGCCGTACTGAGCTTGACGCCGGTTTCGGCTTTCGCTGTCTCCGACTGCCGGGTCACCAGCAATCCAGCCATGTTTGGCGTCGACATGACGGCCTACGTCGCGGTCAAGTCGGGTGAGACTGCAATTTTCCGATGCGAATTCCAGGAGGAATGCATAGCTCTGGCGTTTCCCAAAAGCCTGCGCACGGGGCGCTCAGGCAGCTGAACGTAACGACGTTCAGCCACGCGGACACAATGGCAACGATACGTTTGCTATATGGTCAAGGAAACGGTCCGTACGGTTCAGGAAGATCGGTCATCACGGTGAATGCAACGATAGAATAGGCGTGGCACCCGAACGGCCGGAACCATGGGTAAGCCGCGATGACCGGTTTGAGCCAATCGGCGGATCGGCGAGCCCAGAGCAAATGCGCGAGCCGCGCGAATCGGAGGATGCGATGCGTTCTGCTTCGGTCGCGTGCCTTTTGATCACTCTGTGCGCATCCACCGGCGCCGCTGCGGCGTCTCACTCACATCGCCGACATGCCGGTGTTCGCACGAACCAAAGCCCGGTCGCACATCCTGTTCCGGGTTTTGTCGACGCACCGCACAGTCCTCGGTTCCCGACCGCTCAGCCAGCGCCGCTGGATAGGACGTATAACAATCGTTATCCGAACTGGGGAATGTAAATCGATTGGTCCACGAGCTGCGGTTCAAGCTCCGCGACATGAACGAAGGTTAAGCCGGCGCCCGGCAGGCTCCACTCCCAAACCAGCCGAGAATGCCTATTCTTCCTTCATGCATTCATTTGAGTTTTGCCTGGCCACGAAGGGCATTGCGGTTCCGGACGGCCCCGGCTGGCTAGTGAAATACAATTGTTATCGCCTCCGCCTTGAGCGCGAAGGCGACCGCGCGCGCGTAATGACGCGCGATGGCGAAGCGGTCGTGCTTGGCGTCAATGGCATTTCCGATTTCAACGCGCCACTCAAGCACGATCAGGAGGTGCAGTTCTGCGCCTTCGGGAAACCGTTCTCATCCTTGACTTGAACCGTGGCAGCAGGTCGCCCGGCCGCTCGGGCCGCGCCTAACCGCACAATCCCAAGGGCGTAGGGGGGCCCGCGAGGACTATTTTCGACCCTCACGTTTTTTCAGCAGGCGTACGCAAGCTCTATCGTTGGCTTTTTGATTGCACCAGCACGTGTAGAATTTAGGGACGCGCGGAATTGCAACTATTAATTGTACAGGACGGGCGATGCGCTCCTCATCGGAAGACCATTCGTTTTCGCTGGTTGACGAAATGCACATCGGCGCTGCGGGAGCGGAGACGTTCTGGCGATTTAGGCAGCTCATGCTCCATGGCTACAAGCCCAAGTATGAGCATTCAACAGAGGATGCGTTTTGGTTTGAGCACCCACCTAACTCATTTGGCCATCGGTCGGTCGCGCTCTATTCGACGGGCGTAGTGCGATCAATCTTCGCTCGCGAAGAGACGGTTTTTGAGCGGTGGGATAAACATGGATTCGCCGACTTCCTGCGAAAATGTGCCGTATCCAAATTGGGAGCGGTCACGCGGAACGAGACAAAAGATCTATGCGGTCATCTTCGCTGTGGTCTTGTACAGCTTGCTGTTTCTGGGCATTCGGATGGTCAGCGGCATGTTTAGGTGAGTCGTGCGCACTTACTTATTCACTGGCCGCTTTTTAGCAACAACCCGATGGAACGTGGACAGTGCTGCGCCCCAACAAGTTCATGGCGTCAGATACACGGTAGCCGCGACCGACACGACGCTGATGCATTCATCAGTTATCACCACGCGCCAGCCTCGCGACAGCTCGACGGAGCTTGATCTTGATGCACCGAGCGCAGATCAACTCGCCATCCCCGGCCGGAGCCTCAAGCACGGTTAACTCTTCAGGCGCGAACTCTTCTTCGCAGTGATCGCAGCGGGGGATTTCCAGCATTCGCGCATGTGCCAACGCGGTTGTGGCGGAATTCGGTAGCCTCTTCACCCGACCGCTCGCAAGAGCTTGATCAATACCAACGGCCGAGCTTGCACCAAGTTCGTTCCCAATCCGGAACGTCGCTGAAGAAATCCCGGACGTTGCAGATTTACAACCCCACAGCCGTTCGCGATACTAAGCTCGTCCATTGAGGCAACCGAAACATATTTCATTCTTAGTTCAATATGATTAGCGGGGGCGAAAGATGTTTGATGTCTATCGCAATGACAAGCGCGACTTCCTCGTTCTAAGTACCGGCTCTGCCGTGCCCGTGCTTTACTCTGCGCATAAGTGGCGCAAGAGCAGAAAACGAGTTCTCAAGGTCAGCCACGAAATCAAGTCAGCCGTTCAGGCACAAGGCTACTATCTCCGCAGCCTGCGGGTCACCAAGGACCGAATGATCGAGCTGGAGTAGGTGGCGAGCCGGTGCTCTCCATAGGGCAATCTCTACAGCATCACGACGACCGAAGCCGCCATTCTCGACCACACCGAAGCCGTGCTTAAACCGACATCCGACGGCCGTGTCAGCGCTCCTGACCACTGGCGAGGCAGCGGTGAGCGACTTAAGGCAGGCTCAGGCAGATGTTGAAGATATATAGCCCCTGTATAAGCAACTCGGCCTCGCGTCGCCATCGAACAGCACGGTGATGCCGGTACTCTGCCGGCTCAAGCCAACAACGATGCCAACCTTTTTAGCCAGTTTTGGGCAGCGAACCGCTCCAAGTTTGTTGATCTTGAAGCGGGTGCCGACTGCAATGGTATCTCTTTCGCGGTTCATGATGGTTTAGCTCCGCCTTATCGAAAACCCTGCGCTGTTGACGGCGTTTGTTTCAGGATCATTTCGTCGCGTACAGCAATGGGTTTCATGGCAGCTAGCGGCGATCTTCGTCCCGGTTTGCCGCTCCGTCTAGGAAAACATCTTGGTAAGGTTAGCTCGCCGCCGCTCTATCCAACCGCGCCAGCCCAGCCTCGATCACGACGATATCTTCCTCAATGTGCTGAGCCTCGTGGTGGCAGGCACCACCCGTAAATTTCCCAAGTGCCGGCGACCAGGCGCTCCGGTTAAGTGGGCGGCAGGTTGAGCGCTGCACCATGAAAACACAAAAGCCAAAGCAATGGGCCGACCGCGAGGTCCAGCAATTGTCCAAGCTGGCACGGCAGGGAGCTGGCGTATCGAAGATCACAGCCGAGTTGGGCCGCCACGCCGGATCGGTGAGGCGAATGGCGCGAACGACAGGGATACTGTTGAAGAAGTAGCCGTCGAGGGACCCTGAACGCGCCGCTCCGATTGAGCGCAGCACGGCTGACCTACAGCCCGAAACCACGGCTAATCTCCCGCACAAGCCCGAGTGCAGCGCCAGTATTTCGACCATAGAAGAGCGCCTGATCGAGCTGCGAAAGAATGGTCAGCCCAAATAGCGCGACGGCAATGCCTCTAAACATGGTTGTGGACCGGCGTGAACGATGCCTCGCAAGTTCAAACGGCCCCAGCCGCAGGGTTGGGAGAAAACAGCCGGGGCCGGTATTCCCATTCCATGTGCCGCAATCGGCGGTAATCGGCACGCTCCAAGTTTCACACGCACAAGCTAACAAACTATTTCGTGGTCCGGCGCCGGACTAGGGCACGTACTCACTAAGCAGCTGGCCGCCTGATGTCCGGTGTACCGCCAACGCCGGTCGAAAAGCGGATGGCCTCCGAGGTCGCAGATGGGCCAACAGCAGAAGGGCGGCCCTTCGATCACCCGCAAGCGTGGATCTGGACTGTTAGGAAACATGCAATCTTTACGTGTAAAGCGCTAGTATTCAGTTCCGTGAGACAAAGGCGTGGGATGAAAGGTAAGCAGACAATCGCCCTAATCGTGGTCATCTCGGCCATTATTGCCAATTATGCGCCGCTGTTAGACCGGCATGCCGAGCAAGATAATTGCACGTTTGGCCCGGTGTCGAACGCCGACTATCGCGCGTATCTGGGACGGGCCAAATCCCTGCTGCCGTTTCCGATGCTGGACGACAAGGCTCTTGCCCTAAGGCTTGATCATTTGTTCGATGACTTGAGCACTGGCGAAGCAAACATCTATTCGCGGCTTGCGATCATGCATGCCACACTTCGGGCCATTGGCGCGGAATACCGAAATACGGACGGCACCGATGTTGATCGTGGAAAATCCGATCCTTACGTCAAGGCCGCGAGCACGAGTTTGACCGTCTCGTTTAATTATGCGCTGGACGTCAACAGGCTCTGGATGTTCATGCCTTGGCCGCGCAACGCATGGATCATTGGGAGCCTCGCTGGTCCGCGCTACGACCGACAGCTCGGCCCGTTGTACCCCAAGCGTCCGGGTGGCATCCGCTTCATCGTTTGGGGCCCCAATATCTTCGAACGTTCACTTGACGATGCAATAAGGTCAGAAGGGCATTGCCCGCCCGTTCCCCCTGCGGCATTGGCTGACAGCTTTTCTTTCGGGCTCGAATAGCCCGTATCGACGTGGATTACCCATGTGCCGAGAGCGGCGGCTGGAGATGAGGTCAGCTACGGGTCATTCGCGTCGTTTTTGGCATGTCCGCATGAGGTCCGGTCCACCCCACAACGGATATCGTCCCGGTCGGTCGGCATGTCTCAAAGGTGCCAGGTGCGGACTCTTCTAAGGGATTGCCGCAGGGCGGTGATTTGGGCAATCTTAGAAGTCGCATCGGAAAACTGTGTTCAAGAGGGCTGGATATGAAACGGTTTACGTTCGCAACCGTGCTTGTGGCCACCGTGGGGTACTTGACGGGCGTAGTCACCGCACATGCGGCGCCGTGTATGACGGTGACCTTGACCGGCACCGCTGGCGGCCCGCAACAACCGTTCAATGGGCTAGCTTCAGCCGGAACGCTGGTGCGCTATGGAGAGGATGGCAATAACTGCGGCGCCCTGAAATTACAGTTCGATGCCGGCCGCGGCACTACGATGCGACTATCGCAATTGGGAGTCGGAACCGAACAGATCAACGCCGTGTTCTTCACGCACATGCACGGCGACCACACCGAGGGATTTTTCGATCTCGTGCAGAGCCGTTGGGCGTTTCATGGGACCGGCCCGAAAATTGACGCCGTGTGCAGTGCGGACGCCGCTTCAACACAGGATTTCATTGTCAGCTGCAAAAAGTTTGTGGCGCACCTGGCTGATGCATTCATCCAGTCCGGAGAGATCGCCCAGCGCCACTCCGAGGTGAAGGATCGCACCGCGGGCGGTCCATCCGAATTGATAAACACGATCACGTTCGAGCCGAGCGAGGAGCCACAAACCGTCTGGACATCTGGCGATGTGACAGTCAGCGCCATTCGGGCGACGCACATACCGGGCAACGTCGCGTATCGCGTCGACACGCCCGTGGGGAGCGTGGTGATCGGCGGTGATGCCGTGAACGACGTGCTCGCGCCGCCACGCAACTGGTCGACGTCTGACCAAGTCGAGAAGTTGGCGAAAGGCGCCGACATCATCGTGCATTCAGTGATTCATCCTATTATGGGACCCGGCAAGGGCAGCGACATGTATCCCTATGCCTATTATCGCCAAAGCACCGCCCCCGATGTCGGCGCCATGGCGAAGCGCGCAGGTTCGAAATATCTTATCCTAACGCACCTGATCCCGCCCATCGGAGCGGCCCAGCAATATCCCTTCAAGGTTCCTGGGAAGCCGCTGACGGAGGCGGATTACAGGGACGCAGCCCAGGAGGGCGGCTTTACTGGTACCATTGTCGTGGGGACCGACCTTGCCAGTTTGCGTCTTCCCGCGAAGTGACCGACGCGCGGTCCTCGCAGCGCAGATTGCTCTTGGCGAGGAGGCGCGATGTCCGGAGTGGGTCCAGGCCGTGTGAAAACCGTGCAACTTGATGCCTACCGGCGCCTTCCGCCGCCGCCGAGCCTTTTATGCGATGGGATTGCCCCCCTGTCGTCTTAGGATGAACCAGAAGCTTCATCTAGGCGCTGATTTGGTGGCGGACCTCACGCCTGCATCGCTTCCAGCAATCCGCCTATGCCCACGATCATCATCACGCGCTTCATGTTGTAGGCCAGCACATTGAGCGCCATCTCGGTGGCCACCTTTGGCAGCTCTCTCGTGAGAAAGTGTGTTGCTCCCATCCACCCCTTTATCGTGCCGAACGGATGCTCCACTGTCTGACGGCGGACACCCATTGCGTTGGGATTGTGGTCGAGCCGATGCTGAACTTTCTCCAGAACGGCCTCGTGCTCCCAGCGTGAGATGCGGCGCTCGGGGCCTGTCGTGCACTGAGCTTTTAGCGCGCAAGTTTTACAGGTGCTTGTCCAATAGCGGCGCAGGGCCTTTCCATCTTCTACGTTCGTGAAGTGATAGTTTAGTCGCTCGCCGGCGGGACAGCGATAGACATCGTCGGCCGCTACGTAGACGAAGTCCTGTTTGCCGAAGCGGCCGGCAGCTTTCGCGCCGGAAGTCATCGGCTTCGGCAACGTCACCGTGATGCCGGCTTCCTCGCAGGCCTTGATCTCCTCTCCATTGTAGTAGCCACGGTCTGCTACCACTTCGAGCGTCTCGACTGACATCTCATCGCGAGCCTGCCTGGACATGTTAGCGAGTTCGTGGCGATCGGTGCCCACGTTGGTCACTTCGTGAGCCACGATGAGATGATGCTGCGTATCAACTGCGATCTGCACGTTGTAGCCAACGATCCCGGTATCCTTGCCACTCGTCGCCATCGAGCGCGCATCGGGATCGGTCAGCGAAATCTGCTTGTCCTCGCTCTTGATCATCTCCGCATTGATCGTGTTGAGCCGGATGACCTCCTCCTTCAGCTTCTCAATCTTGCCATTCAACCGCTCAACCTTCGCCTCCGGCACCGCGTCGCCATGCCGATCGGCGGTCTCAAGCTGAGAGAGATAGCGGGCGATGCTCTCATCGATGCGCTCCAGACGCCTCTTCATCTTTGCCTCTGTGAAGTTCTTGTCCCGCGCATTGACGGCCTTGAATTTTGATCCGTCGATGGCGACGCTCGCGGCACTGAACAGCTCAAGCTTTCGGCACAACGCGACGAACTCGCGACAGACCCCACGAATGGCCTTGCCATTGTCCTTGCGGAAGTCAGCGATCGTCTTGAAATCCGGCGTCAGCTGACCGGTCAACCAAATCATCTCGATATTGCGCTGGCATTCCCGCTCCAAGCGCCGGCTCGACGGAACTCGATTGAGATAGCCGTAGATGTAAAGCTTGAGCATCGTACCGGGGTGATAGCTGGGTCGGCCCGTGTCGAATGGCTGCACGCCGATGAACCCGAGCTTGCCGAGATCGAGACTCTCGACGAACACGTCGACCGCTCGCACCGGATTATCCACGGTCACATAGTCATCGAGCGATGCCGGAAACAGCATGCTCTGCCCGCGATCCACCCCTTCAACAAAGCGCTTCATCGGACCTCCCCGCAAGTGCGGGGAATCCTATCGCGCGAATCACCGGAAACAGAACGTTTTCACACGGCCTGGGCCAAAAGCTGACCTCAATCACCAGCTTTGGAATGTCGGCTGAAGGTGCAACAGGCGACATAAAAGCTCTGGATAAACAAAATCCCGCGGCAGACTGCTCCGCGCGGGCCGAACCGAACACCTTTTCGATGACGCCACCCGCCAGTGTTTTGCCCGACGGGTCAAGCTCTTTATGGAAAAACCGAAGCGGCCCCGGCGCGCGACGGGGGGACTCGCGCGCCAGAGCCGCCGTTACAGCCGACCAATTGGCGGCAGGCCGGCACCAAACAAGTCGAGCCTGAAACTGGAAGTTCCTATCGCCCCTTGCGTCCGAGCTTGCGCTCGACTTTCTTACGGCTGTTGCCAACCTTCTTGACTGCCTTCTTGACTGCCTTCTTGACTGCCTTCTTCACCGCGGACGCGGAACGGCACGTCTTCTTCGCCTCATGTCGACTTCGTACTTTTGCCCACCCGCGACCCGTGCGCGGTCTTGCTTGCGACCGCGAGCGGTCTGCTTCTTTGAGCAAAAGCGTCTTATCGTCGAACATCAGCGGAACGGGGTGCGCCAGTTTGGCCCTTGGGGCCCTCGTTTCCGCCGATGACATTAAGTCTGCTCAGGTCGAGCTAAAGATCGACTTTGGAGACAAGAAGAACCTTGTTTCATTCGCTTCCGCAAGCACGGACGAAAAGAACTGAGAGAGCGGTCCGCGGAGGTCACGCTACTCCTCCTTCAGCCTCCGCTCGATATAAGCGTCCACCGTCTCCGCGAACGAGCGCTGCACGCCGACGCCGGAATCATGCAGCTCCCATGCGTCCTGCTGCAGCACGCGCAGGCCGCGCCGGCCGGCGCTGATCGGCGCCATCGCCAGATAGTCGTCGATGGCGCTTGTCGCCAAGGGGATCGCTCTCGGATCTCCCCTGGCAATCAACAAGCGCAGGAAGCTCAGGCAATCGGCGAGGCCGGGCATGGGTTTGCTCTCAGCGGTGCCGCGGTGCCGGGTTCGGCTTGCCGACGGGCTGGGTGTGCGTGCCGAACAGCGCCAGCAGCAACGCGACTTCTTCCGTCGAACCGACCTGGATCATGACTGTCTCCTTTTCGCTTTCTTGGTCGGGGCGAACGGCAGCGGAGTTCAGGGTCATCTGGTTTCAGTACTGTTTCAGGCGTGTTTCGTCGCCCCCGATGCGCAGGAACCTTGTTCACGGCGCGCGCTTGAGGAAGGGATCTGGCAGGCAGCGCAACGGGACTAGATGTCGGGCGACAACGAGACAGAGAAGAAGCAAGGTCTCGGAAAGGCGATTGGGCTCGGCATCATCACGGGGGCGGCCGACGACGATCCGTCGGCGATCGGCACCTATGCCAGCGCCGGCGCGCAGTTCGGAACGGCGATCCTGTGGCTCGCGCCCGTCGTGCTGCCGATGATGTTCACCGTGGTCTACCTGTCCTCCAAGCTCGGGCAGGTCTCGGGGCGCGGGCTGTTTCAGGTCATTCGCGATTTCTATCCGCGCTGGCTGCTCTGGGCCGTGCTGGTGGGCGTGACCATTGGCAACACGATCGAAGCCGCGGCCGATCTCGGCGGCATGGCGGCCGCGCTCGGTATCTTCATTGCGCTGCCGATCCCCTGGATCGTGGCGGCGGTCGCCGCCGCGCTGCTGGCGCTGCAGATGTTCGGATCCTATGCCACGATCCGCTCGGTGTTCCGCTGGCTCACTTTGGCGCTGCTCGCCTATGTCGCCGCCGCCTTGCTGGCACGGCCAAACCCGGGCGAGATCCTGAGGGGAACGTTGCTTCCCACGGTGCGCTTCGATCGCGACTTCCTCTCCATCGTGGTCGCGATCATCGGCACGTCGCTGTCGGCCTATATCTACACCTGGGAATCCAACCAGCAGGTGGAGGAGAAGATCGAGGACGGCAAGACCCGCCTGTCGCAGCGCATCGGCGCGTCCAATTCCGAGCTCGCGCGCAGCCGGCGCGACGTGCTGATCGGCATGCTGTTCTCCAACGCCGTGATGTATTTCATCCTCATGTCGACCGGCGCCACGCTCCACGCCCATGGTCAGACCAATATCGAGACCGCGGCGCAGGCCGCGGAGGCATTGCGTCCGCTTGCCGGCGAGGGTGCGAGCGTGCTGTTCACCGTCGGCATCATCGGCGTCGGGTTTCTCGCGGTGCCGGTCATGACGGCGGGTGCGGCCTACGATCTGGCGCAGGCGTTCGGCTGGAAGGCCAGCCTTCACGCCCGTCCCGGTGAGGCGCCGGCGTTCTATTGGTTCATTGCCGGGCTCACGGCGATCGCCGTGGTGCTGAACTTCCTCGGCTTCAATCCGATGCGGGCGCTGGTGTGGTCGGGGATCGTCCAGGGCTTTTCGACCCCGCCGCTGCTGCTGCTCATCATGCTCATGACCAACAGCCGCAGGATCATGGGCGACAAGGTGAACTCGCGCTGGATGAACGCGCTCGGATGGATCACCACCACCGCCGTGTTCTCGGCGAGCGCGGGACTCGTGGCGACGTGGCTGCTCTGACCTGCCGCATCTCGATGTCTTGTTGGCGCGCGCGACCTCTCATGCAAACCTCGGGAAAAAATAGCATCAGCCGGAACGTTCAAGAAGCGTGATGAGTTGAACGTCATGTGCCGCGGCTCCGGACTGCAAGAGGCGGAAGCTACTCTCCGACGTGCGTTGGCAGCACGGCCGCGCGAGGATCGCCATGTACGCGACTGCGATATACGACGAGTTGAGGCAGGTGGAGCGCGATGTCGTCGAAGGCGAACGGCGGCTCGCCGAGCAGGAGGCGCTCATCGTCGAAATGAAGCGCCAGAACGAAGAAACCTCCAAAGCCGAATCCGAACTCGAACGGATGCGCGCAGAGCAGCGACGCCGCGATCAGGATCGACAACGTCTGCTCTCGCGGCTGCAACCCTGAAGCAACTGCCGCCGCAATGACGGCGAAGGAGTCACGTTCCTGATAATGGAACCGCCACTCGGTAAATCACCAGTTGAACTCCGCCAATCCTCGTGCGTTAATCAGGTATCACCGGCCAGGCTAACGTCCATAGGCGTCGGTGGCTGAGAGACCATGGTGCTCCCGCCTATCAAGGTGAGGGAGCCGCTCATGCCACATCGCAAACTGATCGCGCGCCTGCAGGCGGTGGCCGCCCTCTCCGAACAAGATCAAGCCAGTCTCGCACGCATGCCGTACAAGCTCAGGACGCTGGGCAATGGCGAGCTTGTCGTGCGCCAGGGCGACAGGCCGACGCATTCGACGGTCGTGATGAGCGGGTTTCTGGCGCGCCAGAGGGTGGTCTCGGACCGCAACCAGATCTCTTCGTTCTACATCGCGGGCGACATGCCCGACTTGCACACGCTGCATCTGCCCGTCATGGACCACGAGCTTTGCAGCGTCGGCAACTCGGCAGTCGCTTGTGTGCCCCACACCTATCTCAAGGGGCTCATGAACGACTCGCCCGCGATCACGCAGGCGTTTTGGCGCGAGACGCTGATCCATGCCGCGCTCTATCGGGAATGGGTCGAAAACCTCGGATCGCGCGAGGCGCTGGGCCGAATTGCGCATCTGTTTTGCGAGATTGCCGCTCGGTTGGAACTCGTCGGCGCCCTGGAAAATGGCGGCAGCTTTCATCTGCCACTGACGCAGCAGAACGTCGCTGATGCGTGCGGGCTGTCAGTCGTCCACGTCAACCGGACGCTTCAGGAGCTGAGACGGCAAGGCCTGATCGAGTGGCAGAACCACGTCGTGCAGCTGCGCAACCGCACCACACTGGAAGACGTGGCCGAGTTCAACCGCGACTACCTCCATGCGCTGGAGCTAGCCCGTTCACCGGTCATGAGTGTGACGGCGATCATGCCAGCTGCCGCGGCGCGACATCAGCGAATTCGGTCCGAAACCAGCCGCGACCAGGCGGACTGAGACGCCCTCAACGCTTGGCGCCCGTACTGATCTGAATGCTGAAGATGGCCCTGCCGGCTTCGTCGGCGACTTCCAGCGCCCATTGCTGGCCGGGACGAAGCCGTCCGCCGCCGTCCTTCAAAAGCTGTCCGGCATAGACCGTGGCCTCACGCCAGGCCGCTTCGTCGTCCGGAAAGTCCTCGCCCTGAATGTCCGGGGGGGGGGGACTCCGGGTCTAGAAATTTGAAGAGGTAACGCGCCATGCCCGAAAAAGCATTGCGCGCCCGCTATCGTTCCTAAGTCGAATGCGGGATCGGACTTGGTCTTCCCGCGGTCCGATCCCAGCGGTGTTCCTGCAGGTAATCTCGGCTGCGCGCGATCAGCTTTCGGCTTGCCTCAACGAGCGCACGCGTTTGTTCCAGCGTCCGGGCAAGGTCCGCGAGTTCCCCGTGCTTCATCCTGTCGGCGCTGTGGTCATCAGCATTCATACACAAATGTTAATGACCGCGTTCGAAAAATCAACGGCGGGCCCGCAACAAACAGCGAAGTTCCCATTGGGGTTCAGCTGCTGCCAGCTCATGAACACACCCACGAGGCAGAGCACCGAGCAAAAGCCCGTGCCGCACATTTGCATCCAGTAACGGATCGGCATCGTGTCCCTGTAAAACACCTGCCGCGACCAGGCGAGCCAATCCGTGTTGACGAACAATATCTTTCGGTCGACGTAGCCGTACCACAGCTTGCGCGCGCAATAGACCGACACCGCGAACGCAAGGAGCCGATACCCGAAATCGATAAAAGGATTCATGCTCATGCAAGTCCAGGTCCTGGCTCGATGACCACGCCGTGCCTGCTCGTCGGTCGGGTCACGGCAGCCGACGCAATAGCGCTGCCTGGTTTTGGTGTGCCCGGACGGGATGCGGGTTCAATCGCGGCATGAGCGCCGTACGGCGGAGGCATCAGCGGGAGGCGGCTTCCTCCTGGAGGTTGCCGGTTCTGAACCCGGCGGGGGGACCGACTGGTGACGCGCGAATTTCCAGGATGCCATTGTGCCGGTGTTTTGCCCGACGGAGCAAGCTTTGTTCAAAAACGTGAATTGGATTCGGCGGAATGAAATCTCCCCGCGCGACGCCGGCGGCGATTGCCTAGCGCTTTGATCCTCGCGTGGTCCGCTGGGTCGAGAGGCGAGGAGGCCTTCGCAACTTGGCAGAGAAAATCTCGCCGCGGATCGCTCCATCGCGGTACTTCGCTGCCATCGCGTGGACCATCCTAATCCGGAATCGTCTTTTGCGCGCTCGCCGTCTGATGTATCTTCCCGGCCGAGCCGCCAACGAGGTGTGCCGAAGTCTCGTCAGTTAGTGGCGGCGTTTGTGCCCACGGCGGGCATTGTACTCCATCTTTTTCAGATACGGCCGTCGTGACGAGCAACTCGGAACGGCGGGAACGTGAATGAACCTCAGAAGGAGGATTGCCATGCATTTTTGTCTCACCGGGCAATACACACCACGTGCTCTCAACGCCATACTCGAAAAGCCGACGACCAGCCGCGAGGAAGCGGCGAGAAAACTCATCGAGGCGGCCGGCGGAAAGCTGATCTCGATGTACAGCGTCGCGGCCGACGGCCCTGGCGTTCTGGTGATTTTCGACGTGCCTGATCCGGCTGCAGCTCCGGCCATCTCCGGCTTGACCGTCACGGCGGGCGCGCTTCAGAACGTGAAATTGACGCGGCTCTTCACGCAGGACGAGATCAAGCAGGTGCGGCAGAACGCGGCCAAGCTGCGCACGTCCTATAGCCCCCCGGGCAGCTGATGCTCGAAAGTCGCTACGGAACCTAGCGCCAGAATCAGGTCAGCCTTCCATACGGTAGTTGTGCGGTATTTCCGGGACGGCGGCAGGCCGTAAGCTGATCCTGCCGGGGCTGATATTTCCATTCCGTAGAACGATTTTACCGGCAAGGGGCCGCCGCAAGGCGGCCCTTTCAATTCTTGACAGCGCAGATGCAGATGAGGGACCCGTCGGCGGACACGCTTCAATGTGAGCGCACGGAAGCGAGAGCCTGTGACATCAGCTTCGCTTGCGTGACGTGAAACATGAGAGGCCGCTGGCGAGCGGTCTCTTGCTTTATGCGCTCATGAGCCTGTAGGCGAGGACTGTCGAAAAAGACGCCTAATCCAACAATGGTGACTTTGAAAATGAGGACGGCGAGCATGCTGCACCTCCCTTTTGCAAATCACCCGAATTGTGCGCCTTGCCATGCCGCTCGCAAGCGACCGGAGATTTTCACGAACTTCAAATTCAACCTGAGAGGCGCGCCCAGCGTCGCACCAGCACAGCCCGATGCTGCCATATTGCCGGTGCTTGACCCGACATATCAAACTTTATCTAAAATTCAGCGAATGGGATTTGGCGGAATGAAATCTCTCTGCGCCAAGCTGAAGCACCACCGCGGAATGCCGATGGTCGGCGAGGCCAGGATACCAGAGACAGCCGAGGAGAGACGGACCATGTATTACGTCGCCGCCGTGTTGCTCGGGCTTTCAGGATTGTTCTACTCCGCCAGCCATCACGAACTCGGCCAGTTCGGCGCGGACGTCTGCAGCTATGGCAGCGCCTTCTGCGACAACCCGGTGGTGGTCTTTACCGGCGCTGCGCTCGCCGCCGCCTGGGGCATGTTCGTCAGCATGAAGTAGCGCGCAGACGCTAACGGCCGACCAGCCGGCGTGCCTGAACAGCTGAATTCCGGATGGCGATCTTTCGGATGCTCCGGCTCTGCAGGTGTTTTGCCCGACGAGTCAAACCAACGGGAAAGCGCCGGGTCGCTGCGCGAGCGCCGCTGGCCGCCCCGGGAACTTTCCGGCTATGATCGCGATTAGCCCTGGATTCGCAATTCCGGAAGGTCGCCCTGTCGAACCGAACAAAAAGCGCCGCCTCGAAGCACGACAGCGTCGTCGCAGCGACGAAGTTGGCGCCGGCGCTGCTGCAAAGGCTGGGGCCAGGCCTGATCACCGGCGCTGCCGACGACGATCCGTCGGGCATCGCCACTTATTCGCAGGCCGGCGCGCAATTCGGCTACGGGCTGCTGTGGACGGTCTTCCTCACCACGCCGTTCATGATCGCGATCCAGCTGGTGAGCGCGCAAATCGGCCGGGTCACCGGCAAGGGGCTCGCCGCCAACGTCATGCGGGTCGCGCCGCGCTGGGGGGTGATGGGGCTCGTGGCGCTGCTCGTTACCGCCAACACCTTCAACATCGCCGCCGACATCGCCGCGATGGCGGAGTCGCTCTCGCTGGTGATCGGCGGGCTCAACCACGAGCATGCGCTGATCTTCGCGGCCGGCTCGACCATCCTCCAGGTCTTCCTGCCCTACCGCCGCTATTCGCCGGTGCTGAAATTCCTGACGCTGACGCTGTTCGCCTATGTCGCGACCGCCTTCACCGTGAAGATCCCATGGAGCACCGCGCTGGTCGCCGCAGTGTGGCCAAAGGCGACCGTCAACGCCGATTATTTCATGATGGTGGTCGCCGTGCTCGGCACCACCATCAGCCCCTATCTGTTCTTCTGGCAGGCGTCCCAGGAGGTCGAGGAGATGAACCAGGGCGAACGCGAGCGGCCGCTGCGCGAGGAGACCAAGCGCGGCGGAGATCCCGAGCTCGCGCGCATCAGGGCGGACACGACGCTCGGCATGCTGCTCTCGAACGGCATCGCCTTCTTCATCATCCTGACCACGGCTTCGGTGCTGAACGCCAACGGCGTCACCAACATCAACTCGGCGACGGAAGCCGCCGAAGCGCTGCGACCGCTGGCCGGCGACTTCACCTTCGCGCTGTTCGCGCTCGGCATCATCGGCACGGGCCTGCTGGCGATCCCGGTGCTGGCGGGCTCGGCTGCCTATGCGGTTGCCGAGATCTTCGGCTGGCGCGCCACGCTGGAGGCAAGGCCGGAGAAGGCGGTCGGCTTCTACACCATCATCGCGGCCGCGACCATCATCGGCTTCGGCCTCGGCTTCACCGGCATCAGTGCGATCCATATGCTGGTGTGGAGCGCCGTGCTCAACGGCGTCGTCGCCGTCCCCATCATGGCAATGATGATGCTGATCGTCTCGAACAAAACCATCATGGGCCGCTTCAAGGCCCGGTCATGGCTTGTCGTGCTGGGCTGGCTCGGCACCGCGCTGATGGCGCTCGCCGTCCTCGCCTTGCTCGGCTCGTTCGTGATCGGCTGATCTGGAACGGCGCCCGGAAATGCACGCCCGCCGCGCGCTCTGCGGACTTCACGCCGGCCTGTCGCGAGCTTAACAATGCGACCTGGGGACCATAAGAGCAACAACGCCCGGTCCAGGCCACAGGGAGCGACATGACCAGCTCATCAAAAGCAGCAAGTCTCGAAATCCTCGCCTGCGACGCCGGCTGGAGAAACTACCACTTCGTCAAGGTGACGACGGACGACGGCATTGTCGGCTGGAGCGAGTTCGACGAGGGCTTTGGTTCGCCCGGCGTCGGCGCGGCGATCCAGCGCCTCTCGGCCCGCGTGGTCGGCCAGAACGTTTTCCAGCACGAGCGCATCCATGCCGAGCTGTTCGCCGCAACGCGGCCCGCCGCCGGCGGCGTGGTGGCGCAGGCGCTCGGCGCGATCGAGAACGCCCTGCTCGACGCCAAGGCGAAGTGTCTCGGCGTGCCCTGCTACGAGCTCTTCGGCGGCAGGATCCGCGACCGCGTCAGAGTCTACTGGTCACACTGCGCCACCTGGCGGATCAATCATCCATCCTGGTACAAGCCAGCGATCGAAGACCTCGACGGCGTCAAGGCGATCGGACGCGAGGTGCGCGAGAAGAAGTTCACCGCGCTCAAGACCAACATCTTCTCCTATGACGACGGCAAGCCGACCGGCTGGCGGCCCGGCTTCGGCTCGCCCTTCGCGCCCGAGATCAATGTCGACCGCAAGATCCTGCGTGACCTGCGCATGCACCTGGAAGCGATCCGCGACGGCGCAGGTCCTGATGTCGACATCTTGCTCGACTGCAACTTCAACGCCAAGACCGAAGGCTACCTCAAAATCCTGCGCAGCATCGCCGATCTCGACATGTTCTGGATCGAGATCGACAGCTTCAATCCGGAAGCGCTCGGCTACATCCGCAGGCAAAGCCCCCACCCGATCTCGTCCTGCGAGACGCTGCTGGGGTTGCGCGAATTCCTCCCTTATTTCCGCGAACAGGCGATGGATGTCGCGATCATCGACACGCCCTGGAACGGGGTGTGGCAGTCGATGAAGATCGCTTCAGCGGCGGAAGCCTTCGAGGTCAACGTCGCACCTCACAATTTTTACGGCCATCTTTGCACGATGATGAACGCGCATTTCTGCGCCGCCGTGCCGAACCTGCGGATCATGGAGATCGACATTGATCGCCTGGCGTGGGACCGGGAGCTGTTCACGCATGAGCCTGACATCCAGAACGGCCATCTGATGATTCCGGCCCGCCCCGGCTGGGGCACCGAGCCCAACGAAGAAGCTCTCCGCGCCCATCCGCCGAAGGCAAGCGGCGGACTCCTCAACTACGGCCGCAAGGCTGACGCCGAAACGAGCTGAGCCGCAACAGCTGACGCGAACTAGGGCGTCACGGGATTGATGGCAGGCGACGTTTTGGGCCCGGGCCGTTCCGGCTCGAGCGGCGATTTCGGGTCGGTCGGAAGCACCTTGGCGCCGGCGGCGCGCGCGGCCTCGCCGGTGGTCGCATACATCGCGACATGAGCCGGCTGGGTCTTGGCCCGGCTCCATGGGCCGTGGTCGACGATCAGCATCGCGGCAATCGTAACCGCCGCGACGACCAGCGCGATCACGCCGGGGTGCCGCAGTGCTGTTGCGATGGACTCTGAGAAACGTCCCGTCATCGAAGAAGCCACTTTTCATTCCTCCCGAGGGTTAACTCGATTCCGCCCCCGTGAGTTCCACCCTGATGTAAGTAGGTTCCCGCTTGATGCGCTGGAACTCGACGCCCCTCACTATTTCACGTCGGGCCGGGCATCACCGACGAACCCGTCGCGGTTCGGCATTTTGATCGCGGCAAGAGATTTCGCATCCAGCGTCGCATCGGCTGCGACCAATCCGTTCAAGTTCAGGACATAGGCCGACACCGCATACACCTCCTCGTTGCTCAGCGACTGCGGCGCATTTTGCGGCATGGCGCGGCGAATGTAATCGAACAGCGTCGTCGCGTACGGCCAGTAGCTGCCGACCGTGCGGATCGGCTTGGGCGTGGCGATCGTGCCCTGCCCGCCGGCGAGACGATCACCAAGGCCGCCCTCACCCTTGTCGCCATGGCAAGACGCGCATTGCTGAGCGAACACCTCGCGCCCCCGGCTGACCGAGCCCCGCCCCTCCGGCAGA
The DNA here is from genome assembly GCF_041200145.1 of Bradyrhizobium sp. LLZ17. Classification (NCBI taxonomy): domain Bacteria; kingdom Pseudomonadati; phylum Pseudomonadota; class Alphaproteobacteria; order Hyphomicrobiales; family Nitrobacteraceae; genus Bradyrhizobium; species Bradyrhizobium zaerense. Next base: position 7,710,479 of record NZ_CP165734.1, on the reverse strand, counting down.
TTGCCGCCATCGCGGCCTACATCGATGTTCCAGCCCGCAATCTCGGCCACCGTCGCCGGCCTTCCGATGCCATAGGGGCCTTGCGCTCGCGCATCATTCGCCGAGGCGCACAGCAGGACCGCGAAGGCAATGCCGCAAATCTCACGCCAGCGCATTGGTCACCTCGCCATCAGAAGCGACACGCCAGGGCCAGATCGCGTTGTTGTGGTAGAAGTAGTTCTCGCCGCGCACCGCGAGCAGTTCGGCAAGCGTCGGCTGCACATAGCCGGTCTCATCGATCGCACGGCTCTGGATCACCGCGGGCTTGCCGTCCCACCGCCACGGCAAGCGGAAGCGCGTCAACGCGCGTGTCAGCACCGGCTCCTGCAGGGCCGCCTGTTGCCAGGTCTTGCCGTCGTCGACAGAGACTTCGACACGCGAGATCTTGCCATGGCCGCTCCAGGCAATGCCGGTGATCTCGTGAAAGCCCGGCCCGCTCAGACGTTGACCACCCGAGGGACGCGTGATGATCGACTTCGCTTCCATATAAAAGGAAAACTCACGCGCCGTGCCGTCCGGCAGCAGGTCGGTGTATTTCGAGGTCTCCTCGCGCGAATAGACGGGCTCTGCGGCCACGTGCAGACGCCGCAGCCATTTCACATTCATGTTGCCTTCGAAGCCCGGCAGCAGCAGCCGCAGCGGATAGCCCTGCTGCGGCCGTAGCCGTTCGCCGTTCTGGCTGTAGACCAGCATTGCGTCGTCCAGACATTTTTCGATCGGGATGCTGCGGGTCAGTGCGGCTGCGTCGGCTCCTTCGGCCACCACCCACTTGGCCTCTGGCTTCAGCCCGGCTTCCTGAAGCACCAGCTTCAGGCTGACGCCGGTCCACTCGGCACAACTGACCAGACCCACGAGGTCCGATGCCGTCTTGCCGTAGGGCTTGCTGTAACCGGGATTGCCGGAGCATTCGAGAAAGTGGATGCGCGATTCCGACGGGAAGCGCTGCAGATCGTCCATCGTAAAGATCAGGGGACGGTCGACCAGGCCGTGCAGCATCAGCCGATGCTGCGCCGGGTCGATGGTTGGGACACCGCCGTGATGCCGCTCGTAAAACAATCCGTTCGGCGTGATGATGCCGTCGAGCTCCTGCAACGGTGTCCGGCCGGAGGCAGAAATGTACTGCTTGAGGGTCTTCGAGATATTCTTGACGACGCCCTTCTCGAACGGCGACGGCGTACCATAGGGCTGGCTTCCCATCGGCTCGCCCGGCGTCTTCATCCACTCCGGAATGTTGGGCGGAAGGTTATTCGTTTCAGCAGCGGCGGTGCCGGCGCCAAGGACGGCTCCTCCAGCCGCGACGGTGCCGCTTTGCAGGAAACGGCGGCGAGTGATCCGGGAGGATTTTTCGTCGGGGTCGATTGTGCTGCTCATGACGGACCTCGGCTGAAGCTCGGCCCGCATGAAACCTTCCGCGAAGCGCGTTTGCAATTCGCTCGCATTTCAAAAGCAGGCGATTTAGATCAGGACTGATCTAAATCCACCGGTCGCGGCAGCAGTTCCCTTCTTTGCGGCGCACAAAAGGCTCGCTACTCACTCGCCCGGAGCGATCGCGTTGCTGGGCGTCGGCCGGTCGGCGATCTGCTGGCCAAACAGGCTGCCGATCAGCTCGACCGCGGTTCGCGCCGTGCGGCCGCGCTCGTCGAGAAACGGATTGAGCTCGACGATGTCGACCGATCCGACCAGCCCGCAATCGTGCAGCAGCTCCATGATCAGGTGCGCCTCGCGGTAGGTGGCTCCGCCCGGCACCGTGGTGCCGACGCCAGGCGCGACGCAGGGGTCGAGGAAATCGACGTCGAAGCTGACATGCAGCACGCCGTCGCTCGCCTTGACGCGCTCGATCACGCGGCGGATCAGCACGGCGACGCCGAACTCGTCAATCTGGCGCATGTCGGCAACCCGGATCCGGCGCGCGCGCATCAACTCCTTCTCAAGCTTGTCGATCGAACGTATGCCGAACAGGTCGAGCCGGTCGGGATCGATCGAGACGCGCGGATCATCGCCCAGCAGCCCCTCGAGGCCCGCCTCGCCGCACAGGAATGCCGCCGACATGCCATGCATGTTCGCGGTGATCGTCGTCTCCGGCGTGTTGTAGTCGGCATGCGCATCCAGCCAGAGCACGAACAGCTCGCGCCCGCGCTGCTGCCAATGGCGCGCCATCGCATTCACCGAGCCCATCGACAAGGTGTGATCGCCGCCGAGAAAGATCGGGATCGCGCCCGTGTTCGCAATCTCATAGGCGCGACGGCTGAGCAGGCGCGTCCATCTCTGGATTTCCCGGTAGTGATTGGCCTTCTCCGGCGGCCTGTCGGCGAGATCGCCGAACTCGGCGACCGACAGATCGCCATAATCCACGACTTCGAAACTTAGGCTTTCGAGCAATGTCGCCAGGCCGGCAGTGCGCAACGCCGCAGGTCCCATCAGGGTCCCGCGCTGCGAGGCCCCCATATCAATCGGCGCACCGAGCAAGGCGATGCGCCGGGCTCGGTCCGCCATGGTCTGAACGGTCACGGCAATCTCCTGCTCCCTAAGGTAGACCCTGCGGCAGCCTAACAGAGATTCTGCATCCGTCGTTCACGGGGGAGCAGCGAAAGCACGTCATGCGGGCCTGCACCCTGGAACCAAATCCCGGGCGCCGCATTTTTACTGCAAGGCCGGTGCCCGCCGTTTCACCACGGCGCCTGTCGCGGATAGCCAAAGGTCTTTCGAGACCCGCTGTTCAAAACGAGCGCGCGCGCGGATAGCCAAAGGCGCCGGCCTCAGTCACCTGTCAGGAGCGGAGTTCACGAACTTGACCACGGAAATTCCGCAGTCTGTTGACCAACCCGGCGTGGCCGAGCGCGCCATCGACGCCGCGACCGACGTCTCCCGCACCATCGGCGAAGTTGCGGGCGGCTTGCATACCGCTGTCGATCGCTTGACCTCCGTCATCGACGAAGCGCGAAAGCCCGGTAAACCACTCGCGACTGTGGCGGCGATCACCCGCGAAGCGCCTTTGGCGAGCCTGTTCGTCGCATTCCTGTTCGGCATCGCAGTGGCGCGCAGGCGCTAGAGCCGAAACGAGCCTCTCAAGCCGCGCTGGCGGCTGCACAGTCAACGCCGAGGAATTGCTTTTCAAACGCATCAGCTGGCATTGGGCGGCCGAAGAAATAGCCCTGCCCTTCCTCGCATCCCATGCTGACCAGGAAGTCGGCGGTGGCCCGGTTCTCGATGCCTTCGGCCACGACAGTAAGGCCAAGCTGCTTGCTGAGGCCAATCGTCGAGCTGACGATCGCGGCGTCATCCGGTTCCGCGAGCAGGTCGAGCACGAAAGACCGATCGATCTTGAGACCGTCGAGGGGAAACTTCTTCAGATAGCTTAAGCTGGCATAACCCGTGCCGAAGTCGTCGAACAGGATGCGGACGCCGAGCTCCTGGATTCGCTTGAAGATGTCGAGCACGCGAGCTTCGTCGTGCAGCAGGATATCCTCGGTGACTTCGATTTCGAGCAGCGACGGTGTCAGTCCGGTCGCCGCGAGCAGCAAGCCAACCGAATGGGCGAGATCGCCGGAGTGGAGCTGCGATGGCGACAGGTTGATGGCGACGCGCACGCTATTTCCGGACAATTCCCACGCACGCGCCTGCCGGCAGGCGGTCTCCATGACCCAGCTCGCGATGCGCTCGGAGAGCGCCGAGCTGTTGACCACAGGCATGAACTCTCCGGGCGACACATAGCCGCGCGCCGGGTGCCGCCAGCGGATCAGCGCCTCGGCTCCAACCAGGCCGCCGTCGACCAGGCGGACTTGGGGCTGGTAGAACAACTCGAACTCGCTGCGGTCGGCGGCGAGCGCGAGCTCGCTCTCCAGTGTCAACCGGCTCTCCAGCTCGTGCCTGATGGCACTCTCGAAGATCACGTGGCCGCCGCGCCGCGTGCCCTTCGCGCGGCTCAGCGCGAGATGGCCGTTGCTCAGGAGATCATCCGCGCCCTGTCCGGCTTCCGGATAGACGGCGACGCCGATGCTCATCCTGACGCGGTGCTGTCGCGTGCCGGTCACAAGCGGCGCTTCGAAGGCGCGCGCGACCCGGTCCGCAAACTCCGCGATTGGTTCGTCGGTTACGTCACAGTCAAGCACGATGGCGAATTCGTCGCCGCTGAGCCGGGCGACGACGGCTTTGCCAGCTGCCTCGGCCTGGAGGCGCGCAGCGACGGCCTTCAACAGGAGGTCGCCGGCCGCGTGTCCAAGCATGTTGTTGATCTGTTGGAACTCGTCGAGCCCGAGCACGAGCAGCGCGAGCTCGGAAGACCGTTGCTCCGCCGCTGCGATCAAGCTGACAAGCCTCGCATGCAGCGTGTTGCGATTGGAAAGACCCGTGAGCACATCATATTCGGCGAGATATCTGATGCGCTCCGCCTCGCGCTTGCGTACGGAAATGTCACGCAGGATGGCACCGTACTGAAACCCGTCCGCGCCCTGCCAGCCAGAAAAGCTTGCCTCGACAGGAAAAGTCTCGCCCGTCTTGCGCCGACCCTCGAACTCGACAACGACCGCGCCGCCCGGAATCAGCAGCCCCTGGCGCGCGGCGTCGCCCATCGAAAACGGCTTTCCGCCACCATTGGAAGGCACGGCGCACAGGCTTTCGAACGGGCGCCCGATCATCTCGGCCGGCATATAGCCGAAGATCGCACTGGCCCCTGGATTCCACACGGTGATGCGGTGATCCTCGTCGGTGCAGACCAGCCCGTCGCCGAGCGACATCGCGATCCGGTGAAAGCGACTCTCGGCGATGCGCCCCAGGAGGCTGCGGAAGTCGATCTCGTCGAGTGCAATTGCCATCAGGTAGGCAGCGATGACGACGTGGAATAGCGATGTGTCGATGACGAGCGGCCATCTCGCCTGCACCAGGACCGCGACCAGTTCGATCGCGGCACCCGCCGCGATCAGCATCGCGACGCGGAAGCCGGGGGCGAAGCGGCGCCAGGAGAAGATCATCAGAAGACAGAGGACACCCAGGGCGAGTATCGTGCCGGCGTCGGACGTCCGGCGCAGCGTCCGGTGCTGGAGGATTGATTCCGCAGCGAGTGCCTGTAGCACCGGACCCGATACGATGCGGCCATTCGGCACGCTGAAGCGATCGCCGAGTTCGAGCGCGGTGGCCCCGACAAGGATCTTCTTGTCCCTCAGCCTCGCCAGAGTGGCAGCGTCGCCTCGCAACACGTCGACGTAAGACACCTGCGGGATAGAACCTGGGCGAATGCTGAAATCGATCAGGAAAGGCGAGGTTCGGATTCCATTCTGTCCCGCCAGCACAACGGCCATCGAGGGCAAAAAGGTCTCGCCGATCTGCTCGCCGAATGGGTAACGACGAACAAGGCCATCGGGTTCGATCGCGACGTTGACGACGGCCGGCCAGGACTGGTTGCTAAATGGCTTCAGCGGGCGATTGATGTGAGCGGCGCCACCATTGGAGGCCGGTTGCTTGAAGGACGGCAGAATCGTCGCGCCGCCGACATCCCGCAGCGCCTTGGCCAGGGCCTCGTCGGTGGCGATGTCCGAGGGCGTGCTGAAATCGACGTCGAAGGCGACGTCCTGCGCACCGGCGCTTTCGAGCTTTCGCAGCAGTTCGGCATGCAGGAGGCGGGGCCACGGCCAGACACCGATCTGGTCGATCGAAGGGGCGTCAATGGCGACCACCACGACGTCGCCACTGGCCTCACGGGATTCCCAGGCAAACCGGAGATCGGTGAGCGCGTTTCGAACTGGACCATGCCATCCCGTGGACAGCACGATCGCCAGCGCAGTCGCGACCAGAATATGCGGTCGAAAGCGTTTCACCCGATCCTCCTGCACACCCGTTTCTGCAAATGTGCCCCCGTCCTCTAGGAAATCGCCTCAGTGTTTGCCGTTGGCGTGACCGTTGCTGCCGTTGCCGCCGCCATTCCCGTTGCCGTTCCCGTTATTGCCTTTGCCGTTACCGGTGGCGGCGTTATTGCTATTGCCCTTGTCGTTGCCCTTGCTCTTGCTGTCGTCGCCGCTGCCGTTTTTCCCATTGTCTGAATTTCCGTTGGCACCGGAGCTCCCGCTGGAGCTGTCGTTGGACGAACCTGCGGTCGTTGCGGCTATCGTCGTGCTCGCACCCGACGAGACCGTGCCGCTCGCGGCCGTGCCGGTGCTGGTCGTGACCGCCGTCTGGACGGCGCTATTGGATACCGTCGTGTTTGACTTGCCGTCGCTCCAGACCGTCTGGGTGTTGGAGTTCGACGCGTTTCTCGCGGAAGCCGGCGCTGGGGCTCCGTGCGCGAGCCCGTGCGTCACCTTGTGGAAGTTCAACTTCACTTCGCCGAGCGAGCCCGAGATCCGGATCACACCGGCCTTGGGATGAGACCCGCCGGCCGCCTGGTGGGACCTCGAGTCCGCCCCCGCCGCCTTCGGACCTTTCATGTTCTTCTCGACCTGGCCGAGCGCATGAAATGTGTGGCCGTTCGCAGCATTGCGCGGGACCGACAGGCCCGACTTCGGCACCGGGATTCTGCTCGATAGTCGAGGCACGCGGTTGACCTTGCTCGATGGCGTTGAACGTACCGGCCCCGCTCAGGCTGAGACCAGCCTTGCCGTGCTCGAAGGCGGTCGCCGTCTGGCCCGGCATCACCTGGGCAATCTGGCCCGTCTTGAAATCGGAGACTTCCACCTGGCCGCGAAGCACGCCGACCTTGGTGCTCCCCCCATCGACGGTGACGCTGAACTTCGTTCCCTTGACCACGGCCGCAAGATAGGGCGTCTCGACTTCGAAGTGCTTCACGTTACGCTTCTCGACTTCGAGGAAGATCTGGCCCGCCTGCTGCACGATGGTGGTCGAGAGCCCGTCCTTCTTTTCCGCCGGCACACCGACGACGGAGTTGGGCGAGATCAGGATGGTTTCCTCGCCGCGGACCAGGAGTACGCGGCCGTTGCGTCCGGTGCGAATGGTATCGCCGGACTTCAGTGTCTCTTCCTGCTTGAGTGAGGCTTGCTGCGCCCCGTCAGTTGCGATCCAGACATCTCCCGATGCCTTGCTGACCGACCAGGCATCGCCGTCCGCGGCGAAGGCATGAGAAGTACTTCCCAGTGCCAGCGCGGCCCACAGGGCGCGCCGCAGTCCAGCTCTGCTCAACATGATGGTCCTCAGTCCGCTAGTAGCCCGGTTCTGAGGGTTATCGGAAATGTCTCAAGATAGAATTAGCTGGACTCCCGGCAGGATGACCGGCCGCGTTAACCGTTCATTGACCATAAAAAACTATGAAAAATCATGCGGCTAACGTTCTCTTACAATTCTTCTGGCGGAACTCCGTCGTATGACGGAGAGCGGCATGCGTGGAAGCGCTTCCGGAGGTATTCCGCTGCCGTGATCGGCCTGCTGTTGCCGACGATTGCGGGAATTCCGCAATCCCTCGCGCAGCAGGCGAGTCAGCCGGGCTTCGATTCGCGGCAGACCGAGAAGTATTTTGACAACCAGACCGACCAAAATTCCCGCCGAGGCGCGTCTGTCAAACTGCCGGCCGTGGGTCGTTCCGATAACGGCGCCGATACCCGTCCGCAATTTGTCCTGCGCAACGTAAGCGTCCGTGGCGCGGATGCCGTTGCCCTGGATCGTATCGCCGCAACCTATCAGCCCTATCTCGCAAAGCATGTCTCGCAAGCGGACCTCGTGGCGATCGCGGGCGCGATCAGTGACCTCTATCGCTCCGCCGGCTTTCATCTCAGCCGGGCGATCGTTCCGCCACAGGACATCCAGAACGGAACCGTACAGATCCAGGTCATCGAAGGCTCCATCGTCGAGACCGAGCTCAAGGGCGACGGCGCTGAGCAGTTCGGAATTCGGCCGATGCTCGGCCCGGTGCTCGCCGAGCATCCGTCGCGACTGGCCACGCTCGAACGCCAGCTGTATCTGGTCAACGGATGGCCGGGAGTCCGGATCACCGATACCGCGCTCGAGGAGATCGGCCAGGCGACCGGTCGTTTCCGGCTCACCGTCTTTGTGAAGACCTGGCACATCTTCACCTCGTTCGGTCTGGATAATCTCGGATCCTCGACCGTCGGCCCCTGGCAGAGCTATGCGACAGGAGCGTTCAACTCCTATCTCACGCCGGGCGATACGCTGGCGGTGAACCTGTCGACCACCCCGAACGATCCGCGCCAACTTCGCTTCGGACGCCTGTCCTATGATGCCCCAGTCGGCGTCGACGGCGTACGCCTCGGTGCATCGCTTCTGCATAGCGAGGTTCGGCCGGGCGATGCGCGACGTCTCGTCAATGATGTCACCACGACAGATGCAGTCGAGCTGCGTGCCAGCATCGCGCCGGTTCAGTCGCAATTCTCGTCCCTGGTTCTGACGGCCGCCACGACCTACAGCAATGTGTCGGAACGCGATGTCTACGGTCCCTGGTACAACGACCACATCAGGACTGCGAGCCTGACCGCCGACTATCGGCTGAAGGATGATTTCGGCGGCACCATCTACGCGACCCTAACCTATCGCCAGGGCCTCGACATCTTTGGCGCCTCGCATTTCGGCGACGATCTCCTGTCGCACGACGGCGCTTCGTCGAACTTCTCCGTGCTGAACTTCTGGTTCACGCGCTACCAGACGCTGAATGACGCCTGGTCGCTGAAGCTGGCCGCGGCGAGCCAGACCGCATCGCGGCCGCTGTTCACATCGCAGCAATTCTATCTCGGCGGCGCGGCTTTCGGCCGAGGCTATGGCGCGGCTGAGATCAGCGGTGACAACGGGCTTGCCGGTTCGCTCGAGCTGCGCTTCGACCAGAAGCTCAACTTTCGCTACTGGAGCGGCTACCAGCTCTACGCCTTCGGCGACGCCGGCGCTGTCTGGAACGACGGCTACCGCCTGAGTGATGGCCTGTCGTTGACGTCGGCGGGCGCCGGCGTGCGGTTGTTTCTGTGGGACGATGTTCAGGCCGATCTCGGTGTTGCCGTCCCCTTGAGCTACCGGGCGCCGGACAACGAGCGGCGCAGCGCACGTTTCCTGTTCACGCTCTCAAGCGCCTTCCGGCTCTGCCCGGAGCGCGGCAAGGCGAACTGCCTCTAGCCGCGTCTTTTTGCGCCGCACCATCTCATGCTGGTGCGTTTTGAGCTCCTGCCCACGGGCTTGCCTAAATTTAATCCCGGAAGGTGCTCACGATCGCTCGATCCGGGAGGTCCCAATGACCATCTTCAGTCAAACGTGATTGAGACGGAACCATGAAGAAGGTCTTTGCGATCCTGGCTTTTGTCTGCGTCCTTGGCGTCGCCGAGTACGTGGTCGTCAGCAAATTCGCGATCCGCCACGAAATGCTGACCTTGTTCGACGCCGCGCGCCAGCGGCCGATCTCGGTCGAGATCGCAGTGCGTCGCGATTACGAGACCAAGGCCAATCTCGGCCTCTGGAAACTTCCGCTCGCGATCATCAGCAATGGCAACACCGTCAAGGCAACCGAGTATTCCTTCCTCGCAAACGTGCTCGCCGCGCGCGGCTATCTCGTTGCCAGCATCCAGCAGGACCTGCCGACCGATCCGCCCCTGATGACCCATGTCGGCCAGCCCTATGTCGGCCGGCGCGAGGTCTATATGCGTTGCGAGGCCAACATCCTCTACGTGCTCGGCGAGCTCAAAAGGCGGCAGGAGAACGCTGACTTCGATCACCTGACGCTGGTCGGTCATTCCAATGGCGGCGACGTCTCGATGTATGTCGCCCGTCAGCATCCGGAGCTGGTGTCGAAGGTCATCACGCTCGACAATCTCAGGGTCCCCTTCGTGCTCAGCGACAAAATGAAAATCCTGTCGTTCCGCTCCAAGGATCCGCACTTCGTGACGGACCCCGGCGTCCTGCCGACGCCCGAAGAAGCCAAGGCGCGCGGCATCGACATCGTCCGTACCGGCGCACAGCACACGGAGATGAGCGATCGCGGTCCCGACTCGGTCAAGGAGAAGATACAGGCGACGCTCGATCGCTTCCTGAGTGAGAGCGCCAGCAGCTCGCTCGCGCCGGCCGATACGACGAGCCCGATGATCATGAATCCCGCCGACTACTAGCCGGGAGCGCTTTGCGGCAGATCAAGGCTGCTCCGAGCCGGCCACGATACAAAGGCTGCACAAAGTCGGAGAGCCACGTGTCCCACTCTGCTGAAAGCCTTGGCCTGCCGGCTGCGAGGATGCCGCGATTCATACGGCAATTGTATCGGTCCACCCGCAGGCTATTCCGATCGATCATAGCCCGCATCGATCTGTCGCAATTTCCGGGATCGTGCTGCGGCTGAAACGACGCATGAAGGAACCCCAATGCGTGCACGCGTGAGACCAATTTTGGCTCTGCTCGCTATGCTTATTGGCTTCAGCGGGTCAGCCGCTGCGGCCGACGCCGACCACGGGGCCGATCTCGCCAAGCGCTGGTGCGCGAGCTGCCACGTCGTGGCGGACGGTCAGAGCCAGGCGAGCGTCGACGTCCCCTCCTTCGCATCCGTTGCACGCAGGCCAAATTTCAGCCCGGAGCGGCTCGCCTTCTTCCTGCTCGACCCGCATCCGAAGATGCCAAACTTTCCCTTGAGCCGGACCGAAGCGAGCGACATCGCAGCCTACATCGGATCGCTGCGCCCATAGAGCGACGGCCAATCGCGGCAAACGGATAAAATGCAAATCCCTGCCGGGTGAACCGACAGGGATCAGCAGAAAGGATGATGGACGGCGAATGAAGCTCATCCGGTGGCCCATCATGGACCTGCACCGGAATTGAAATGCGCATCTCGCCGCTGCGCAAGATCAATTTGTAAGCAGACGGAGGGCGGAGAGCGAAATCAGGACTTGCCCTTGCCGGACTGCATGAAGTTGCCGGTCATCTGGCGCATGTGATCCCCGGCATTGGTGAACTGGCTGCGCAGGAACTCGGACTGGATCCGCATGGCTTCCTGAACATCGGTTGCGTGAACGAGCTTGCGCGCGTGCTCGAATGCGGCCTTCATATTCTGCTCGGTGAAAGCGAGCGCCTGCTTGGACACGTCCGCGCCCGCCCCCGGAACAGACGACATCGATTTGGTGGCGGCATCGAAGAACATGCCGAAAGCCTTCTCTGCCTGGTCAATCGTCTTCTCGGCCAGGTCGCGCAGTTCGGCCGGAACTTCGAGTTTCGGTTCGATCATGGTCGTACTCCTCCCTTTTCTCTTGATTATCACGTTTGTCGTACCGCCTTCCAGCGGCCCGGCTGCGGCGACAGCCCCTGGGGGCGGCCTGTCTCGGCCAGAAAGATGGACAAAGTGTAATGCCGGCGCGCGGTCCGACTCAAGACAACGGATGTTCGGGAAGGGTTTCGTCGGTGGCGAGGTCTTCGACGAGCTTGATCACCTCAAAGCGCTGCCGGGGCGCGAGCTTGAGAAAGGCGCGTAGCAGCCGCAGGCTTTCGACGGTGCTGGTCGCGGGCGCGCCGAGCTTGAGATGCAATTCGGCCGCGAAATTGAGGTTTTTCATCTCGCACCTATCACAAGGATCGCCGTCTTGGGTTGGACGTCAAGTTACCGCTCAGCCCTACATCCGACGAACCGGCCAGCCCGAGAGGTTGCAACTATGCCAAGAAACAACCAACAAGGCAAGCCAAACCGCAGACGCAATGATGCGTCGCCGACATCGCGCCACGGCAATTCCGGATAACAGGAATATGCGGCGCCGTCACCAACCTGCGTCAAGAAGCAGCATTAAATGGGCACAGCGTTTCCACTTGTTTCCCGTGTGGCGGAGATTGGCGACCGCCGACTATCGCTTTTTCAGCGTATACACGTAATCGTTGAGTCCGACCTCGGCGGTTGCATCATCCACGAAATGGACGTCGATCTCGCAACCGGTCTCCAGGGTCTTGATCCGGGCACTGGTAAAACCGAGCGCAGCGGCAATCGCCTTGGGATCGGCTTTCTTGTCGGCGCGCTGCATCTCGTCGAATGCGCCCTGGAAGAGCATGTCGGGACTATAGTCCGTCACCTTGTATAGCGGCCTGGCGCAGGCAAAGGGACGCGGACCGGATATCTCTCGCGCCCCGAAGACAATCGTCTTGCTCATTAACCGCGCCCGTTCGGCGCCGTCAGCCTTGCGCTGCGGATCGGCCCATGGCGCCACCACGGCCGTCGTGAATGTCCAGCCTCCGATATAGAAGGGATCGGCGGCCACCGCCGGGCCGGCCAAGCCGATAGCTGCGAAAAGACAAACGGTGCTGGTGAATTTCATCTGGCGAGTCCCCTTGATCTCCCGGCTTTGGACTCGCCTTTCCGCATCATGGTTCATCAATTTGCCAATTAATCTCCTCTCGTGAACCGTCGTTCAAGATCGCCCGACCAAGCGGTTGCGCAACGGCCACGCAGATCACGGACGCAATGGTCGATGGACAATCCGATCCGGGCGCGTCAGCAAAGGACCAGGGCATGCTTTCTCGCTGCGATCTCATCAAGGGCGCCGCGGTTGCGCTTCTTACACTGTCGACACAGGGCGCATGGGCGCAGGAGACCAGGATGAACCTGTTCAAGGTCGTCACCATCAAGGACGAAATCATCATCGGGTTGTCGCCCGAAGAGCTCCAGGCGCTGGGCGGCAGTGATGCGAGCGCGGTCGCGCATGCACTGGCGCAGAAGGGCGATCTCGCCGTCTGGCAGTACAACGTGCATCGCGGCCCGAGCGGTGAATTGCAGCAGGCGCCAACCAGCAAAATCGGCTTGCTTGCCAGCGCCTCACTTCGCGTCGAGCCCTACACCACGCCCTACCAGGTCATGCCGCATCCGTAAGAGACGGCGGAGCGCGCCGGCGACCAAGGCCGCCGGCAGGCTCGCGTCATCGACGCGGCTGGACGCGCCGCGCTGAGGCTTCCGTGGCAAAACCATAGACCAGCGCCAACCGGTCAAGGCATTCGCGAAAGCGCCGAGCGAAATAGTCGCTCCAGCGCTGGGTGCGGACGGCGCGGCGCTCCCCGATCTGATCCATGGTCAACCCCAGAACCAGCACGTCGTGCACCAGCGCGGTCCCGTCGGTGCCGAGTTCGCGCTCGACACGGCCGAGCCGCAGCACCGCCTGACGCTGGCTCTCGGTGACGGGCTCGCGGGCGCGCGCGCCATCGACATGTTCGCGCGTGGGGTCCATCGCCTGAGGGCCCCGCTCGGCCCGCTCCCAGTCGTTCTGATAGGCGCGGCCGCCACGATATTGCGCCTCGTCGATCTGGTGATGCGAATGCAGCCGGCCGAGCGGATCGTTGCGGATCGAGCGCACGGCCACGATCTTCTCGTCCGAATCCAGCGCTAGGGGATTGTCGACCTCGACCTCCACCACCGCGGCATTGAACGGCAGATCGCGTGACCGCCGGTCGTGAAGCTTGGCCAGCTTGTAAGACATAGTGCGTCTGACACGTGCCACTTGCGAGACTCCTTGCGAAACTGACGATGGAATGAATGGCCGGACCGCGCGCCGATCAGGCGGCGGAGACCAATCTCAGCGTGACGGCACCCGCGCTGCGGCCGGATCTGGCTCCGCCACCGCGGATCACGCGCCGCATGCGGCGCGCAATAGCTCGAGCCGGGCTGGCGCGGATGACCGCAAAAGGCGATCTCCTCACCTTCCTTGTCGCCGCCATAGGGATAGCGGCAGTCGCCTGGTTCGAGCTCGACCAGTGCGATCAAGCGCGGCCGGACACCGACGCAACGCAATTTGACCGGTTTGGCCGGCTGCAGCGCCGATTGTGGCGGCAGGTTCAGGCACAGTGACGCAGGGTGGCACACCGGGAGCAGACGAGGCTCCCCAGGCAAGGACGGTACGATCGACGGGCTCGTCATCCGGGCCGGCGCCGCGAGCCCGAGCCGCTTGGCCCGTCCGACGACAGCGTTGCGGGAGTAAGCCGTTCCAAACCTTGCATTAATCTCCCTCCCGATCTCTGCATAAGACATTCCTTTGAGAAAATAGTCGCGAAGCGCGTCGGAGTGCTCCGACGACCAATGGCCCGGTTCCATGCTGCTGTCCTGTGATGCGCCCCGCGGAATCGCACGATCCGGAGGCGGGATGCACATTCCGGTATTCCGAAAGAAAAAGTCAAGCGCGAATTCTGATATTCATAATTGTATCATTTCCGAATTTCGGATTACAAGAGGCAAGACCACGGACAATCGAGGGAATCATCATGTTGGACGCTGCAATGATCGAGCGGGGCCTGGAAAAAACAGGCAAGAGCAAGGGTGGGCTGGCTGCGGCGATGGGCGTGCGCCCGGGCGCGGTGTCGGAAATCCTCGGTGGCGAACGCCTGGTGAAGGCCTCGGAAATCATTCCGATCATGGAATATCTCGAGCTGAACCTCGCACCGATCATGGGCCGTGTCGGAGCCGGCGCCGTGATCGAGCCGGATTTCGAGCAGGTTCCTCCAGAGGGACTCGGCGACGTCGCGCTGCCCTTCCCGATCATGGAGGAGACCGTCGCCTTCGAGATCGTCGGCGATTCGATGCTGCCCAAATACGAAAGCGGCGATGTGATCGTGGTCTACAAGGACCAGCGCCATCCGCTGTCGAGCTTTTACGGCGAAGAAGCCGCGGTCCGGCTTAAAACCGGCGAGCGCTATTTGAAGACCATCGAGCGGGGAAATCTCCCTCGCTGGTCAACCTCACCAGCTTCAACGCCAAGCCGATCGTCGGCGTCAAGATCGATTGGGTCGGGGAGATCTGCCTCTCGATGCCCAAGGGCCAGCTGGAGCGGCTGCGCGCCAAGTCAGCACGTCCTCGCAAGAAGAGCAGATAGGCCCCGTCGCCGATTTCTGATTTTCTGAAGTTGGGCTTGACTAAATTCCGTTTTTCGGAAATAACTTTGCCGCGCTCCCGATAGGAGAGTGCGGTAGGGCCCATTCCATGCAGTATTTCGTCGTGATGATCGACTATGGCCGGCGCGGCCGCGAGGCGATCGTCGATCCCGAGATCACAAGGCGCGAGGTCATCTCCCGCGTCACCTCCGGTGAATATCAGAACATCTCGTTCATCCACGAGGTCGTGGAGAGTTCGGTCGAGGACGTGACCGAGGCCATCCTGAGCGAGGCCGCCCTCCCCCAGATCCCGTCTGATGATCTAGATCTCAAGGCGATCCGCCTCGATCACGCTCGCGACTTGCGCAAGCATGAACGGACGTGACGCAGGCCCAGAGCCTAGTTCCGATGGGATCGGAACTAGGCTTTGGATTTTTGTTTTGACGCGTTTTCTTGACGCGAATCGGTATCCACTTCGCTGGAAAACGCTGTCGTGAGCCTGCGCCACCGTCCGGCCGGAGATCAGACCGTCAGCACGGTCGACCCCGTGGTCTTGCGCGCGGCGAGATCGGCGTGCGCCTTGGCCGCATCCTTCAGCGCGTAGGTCTGGTGCACCTCGATCTTGACTGCGCCGGACTTGACGACGTCAAACAGCTCACCCGCCATCGCGACTAGGCTTTCGCGCTTGGCAGCATAGGTGAACAGGGTCGGACGGGTGACGTAGAGCGACCCCTTCTGCGCCAACAGGCCGAGATTGAGCGGCTCGACCGGGCCCGAGGACGCGCCGAACAATGCAGCCACGCCGAGCGGCGCGAGACAGTCCAGCGACTTCAGGAACGTGTCCTTGCCGACGGAATCGTAGACCACCGGCACCTTTTTGCCGCCGGTAATCTCGTCGACGCGTTTCACGAAATCCTCGCGGCTGTAGACGATGACATGATCGCAGCCATGCGCTTTCGCGAGCTTCGCCTTCTCGTCGTTGCTGACGGTGCCGATCACGGCGGCGCCGAGATGCTTGGCCCACTGGCTCAAGATCAGGCCGACGCCGCCGGCGGCCGCATGAAGCAGGATGGTGTCGCCGGCCTTCACGCGATAGGTCTGCCGGATCAGATATTGCGTGGTGAGCCCCTTCAGCATCATCGCAGCCGCGGTCTTGTCGTCGACACCGTCAGGCAGCTTCAACAGCCGGTCGGCGGGAATCAGCCTCGCCTCGGAATATGCGCCGAGCGGCGAAGCGCCATAGGCGACGCGATCACCCGGCTTCAAATCGGTGACGCCGGACCCGACCTCTTCGACCACACCGGCGGCCTCGCTGCCAAGACCGCTCGGCAATTGTGCGGGATACACCCCGGAACGGTTATAGATGTCGACGAAGTTGAGACCGACGGCGGTGTGACGGATACGTGCCTCGCCCGGTCCCGGTTTGCCGACGCTGACCTCCTCCCAAACCAGGACTTCCGGACCGCCGGTCTTGTGAAAACGGATCGCATGCGTCATGGGCTTGCTCCCTTTTTGTTGGAATGTGCGTCGAATTTGTTGGAATGTGCGTCGAAGAATCCGACTGGGCCGTGAAATAGGCATTTCGTCCGCCCGTTACAGTCCGCAGGCGTAACAAGAATGTCACAACGAGCGACAAACCCTCTCCGTTCCGCCTCTGTTCGAAAGAGTTGATGACGGCGCTGGCGACACCGGCAGTAGCCTTTGCGCGGGGTTTGGTGGTCGCCTGCGAAGGAGAGCCGAGATGCCAGCTTATGTACAGCATCATCAGGATATCGAAATCGCGCCTGTGATTTGCCCGACATGCATGGGGTTCCTGCCAATGTACGTGCGCGAGGTTGAGCCGCATTGGAGCCTCGCCAAAATCGACTTCGTTTACGAATGCGCCGATTGCGGCGCCGAGGTCAGGCAGACTATCCGCAAGGGCGAGCTGCTGCGGCACTAACGACGATCGCTCCCTCACTAAATATTTGCGCTGAACGGAAAAAGCGACCGTCGGCGCGGGTCAGGCCCGTCCCAAACGAGGCTTGTTCTTTGCCGGGAACGCAGGCAGAACAAGCCTCAAGCAAGACCTTGGGAGCGCCTTTCGTGGCTGAACAGAAGGCCTCGACCGCGATCGAGGCAGTGGAGAGCGGCCTCGCCGCGCAAGGCTATATCGCGAGCCGCCAGATCGCGACCGCCGTCTATTTGTCGCAGCAGATCGAGAAGCCGATCCTGGTCGAGGGCCCGGCGGGCGTCGGCAAGACCGAGCTCGCCAAGGCGATTGCCGCCTGGCGCGGCATGAAGATGATCCGCCTGCAATGTTATGAAGGCCTCGACGAGGCCAAGGCGCTCTACGAGTGGAAATACGCCAAGCAGCTGCTCTACACCCAGATCCTCAAAGACAAGCTCGGCGAGGTCCTCGGCGGCGCGCAGACGCTGCACGCCGCGCTCGACCAGCTCCACGATTTCGGCGACGTGTTCTTCTCCAAGGAATTCGTCGAGCCGCGCCCCTGCTCCAGGCGCTGGAGCAGCCGGGCGGCTGCGTGCTTCTGATCGACGAAATCGACAAGTCGGACGCAGAGTTCGAATCGCTGCTGCTGGAGATCCTCTCGGACTTCCAGGTCACGATCCCCGAGCTCGGCACAGTTTCCGCGATTACGCCGCCGACGGTGATCCTCACCTCGAACAGCGAGCGCGATCTTGGCGACGCCTTGAAGCGGCGCTGCCTGCATCTGCATATCGGCTTCCCCGAGCAGCGGCTGGAGGAGCGCATCGTCGAGAGCCGCGTGCCCAACATCTCGCAGACGCTGCGCCGGCAGATGGTCGGCTTCATCCACGAGATCCGTTCGCTGGATTTGAAGAAGCTGCCCTCGGTCAGCGAGACCATCGATTGGGCCCGCGTGCTGGTGCTGTTGCAGGCCTCCGAGCTCGACACCGAGATCGTCAAGGACACGCTCAACGTGCTGCTGAAATACGAGGCCGACATCGAAGCCGCGTCGCCCCAGATCACGGGCTTCATTGCCAAGGCCGCGCGTTCCAACGTCTTCGGTTGACGCTGATGCGGGAGAACATCCATCGCTTCTTTCGGGCGGCACGCGGTGCCGGGGTCCATGTTTCGCCTGCCGAAAGCATCGATGCGATGCGCGCGGTCGCGGAGGTCGGCGTGTCCGACCGCGCCATCCTGCGCGACACCCTCCTTCTGACACTCGCCAAATCGCAGGACGAAAAGCTCGCGCTGGCCGACTGCTTCGATCTGTTCTTCAGCCAGCCGGAACCGCGGCAGGATCAGCCTGAGGCCAAGAGCGAGGACGCTTCGCAGGATCCCGACCAGTCGCCGGCGTCGGAGGCGGCCAGCGAAGCGGGCGGAAATCCGCAAGATCCACAACTCGGCCCGCTTGCCCAGATGCTGCTCGCGCAGGATCGCAATGCGATCGCGGCTGCCATCGCCACGGCCGCCGGCGCAGCCTCCCTGTCCGACATCCGCTATTCCACCCAGCGCGGCATTTTCTCCAGCCGCATCCTCGATGCCATGGGCCTCCAGCGACTGCGCGACGATCTCGACGAACTGGCAGCGACCAACCCGTCGCTGGCCGAGCGTCTGCGCGACGCGCTCGATGCTCTGCGTGAAGCGGTGCGCGACACCGTCTCGCAGGGGCTTGCGCTCTATGCCCGCGAAGAGGCCGAGAACCTTCGCAACGAAATCCTGCGCAACGCGCCGCTCGCGCGCGTCGAGCGGCGTCAGGTTGCGGAGATGCGCGCGCTGATCCGCCAGATCGCGCGGCGCCTGCGCGAACGCTATTCGAAGCCGCGCAAGCGCCAGCGCCGCGGCCATCTCGACGTTCGCCGGACGCTGCGCCGCAATGCCGCCTGGGGCGGCATACCCTTCCTCACCGCGTGGAAGCGCAAGCACCGCGACCGGCCCCGGATCGTTGCCATCTGCGATGTCTCGGGCTCGGTTGCGCAGGTGTCCGACTTCTTCCTGCTCTTGATCCACTCGCTGCATGAAGTGGTCGACGACGTCCACTCCTTCGCCTTCTCCTCGCATCT
This sequence comes from Bradyrhizobium sp. LLZ17, assembly GCF_041200145.1. Classification (NCBI taxonomy): domain Bacteria; kingdom Pseudomonadati; phylum Pseudomonadota; class Alphaproteobacteria; order Hyphomicrobiales; family Nitrobacteraceae; genus Bradyrhizobium; species Bradyrhizobium zaerense. The sequence continues at coordinate 7,691,666 of NZ_CP165734.1, read as the reverse complement.
GATCGAGGTCAGCGACATTCTGGAATCGAAATCCCCGGAAGAGGCGATGGCCGAGATCATGTCGAAGGTCGGCTTCGGCTCGTCCGATTACGGTTCGTCATTGGTCGATTTCGAGAAGGACTTCATGAGCACGCTGACACCGCAAACCACGGTGATCGTGCTCGGCGATGCCCGCAGCAACAATCTCGATCCGCGCGCGGACATTCTGCGCCGGATCTCCGAACGCTCGAAACGGCTGGTCTGGCTCAATCCCGAGGGACGGCTCGCCTGGGGCTTCGGCGATTCCGAGATGCCGCGCTACGCGACGTTTTGCAGCGTCGTGCGCCAATGCGCCACCGCGCAGCAACTCGAGCGCGCGGTGTCCGATATCGTGGCGACTTATCAGTAAGCGGAGATCGGCTCGCCGCTGGCGTCAGGCGGCATTCTGCTCGACATTGGCGAGATTGCACTCGCGGAAGTGATGCGCGATTTCGTCGAGCGCGCGCTGCTCCCATGCCTCGGCCTGCGCAAGCCAGAACGCCCGGCGGCCGGTATCCAACGCGGCGCGCTCACGGCAAAGGAATTCCTGACTGCGAATTTCGACCAGCCTGTTCATGCACTCACACTCCTGTGGTGTGAAGCCAATCCCCTGCGAATCAGCGTAACAGAGTCCGAAACTCTTCGCCTCACCTTTTCCATGCATGTTGCGACGCAGAATGGGACAGCGGCGCTTCCCGTGCGCTGCGAGCAGCCGCGGTCGCGCGATCAAGCGAAAATCATCAATTCGTGATCCGTGATCGGAACGAAATTCCTGCCTGAGTGATCTTAACTGTTGTGACGCAACGATGTGCGGCAATTTGTGAAGAGACATTCCAAACCGTTCAACGAATTCCGGACTCATTGTCGTCGCATGGTTTTCACGCAGTGCCGCTAACAGGGGCGCGCGAACAGAATTATCGGTTGAGGCAACATGAGCAACGACGTTGAGTTCGATCTTGCGCCGGACCAGTGGGAAGCCCTGCGGGGGCTTCGAAACGTGTCGAACGGTCGCCTCTCGAAGCCTTATCTCCTCGACAGCCTGATCAAGCTCGGCCTCGTCGTCGTCGATGACGGCGTCCCCGCAATGACGCCCACCGGACGCAAGGTGCTGGTGCGCGGATCGTGCCGCCTGCTGGATCTGGTGGCCTAGGTTTTTCGCGACATTCGGATGTCTCAAAAGATCTGTGCGGTCACGACCGCATAGGCGACGAACACCACGCCGAGACCCCAGACTATGGCAGGAATCTGCGATCGCCGGCCCATCGCGACTTCCAGTAAAATATAAGTCAGCGTCCCCAGCGCCATTCCGTTGATGAGATTGTTGGTCAGCACGGTGACCAGCAGCGTGAGCACAATGGGCACGGCGTTGACGAGATCGGTCATGTCGATGCGGGCGAGGCCCTGCATCATCAGCACGCCGACGAGCACCAGCGCGGGTGCGGTTGCTTGCGGCGGGATGATGACGAAGACCGGCCAGAAGAACAAGGCGAGACGCGACGGTCAGCGAGGTCAGGCCGGTGCGTCCCCCGGCCTGAACCCCGGTGATCGACTCGATATAAGCCGTCACCACCGATGTTCCGAGCAGCGGGCCGACGATGGACGCCGTCGCATCGGTGGCGAAGGCGGCGGTGGCATTCGGGATCGAGCCATCCGGGCGGCGCAGGTTAGCAGCGCCGGTCACTCCGATCAGCGTTCCCAGCGTCGAGAAGAATTCGGCGCACAGGAAGTAGAACAGCAGCGGCAGGACCACGACGAAGTGACTGAAGAGATAACCGACATCGAGCGCCATGAAGGTGCTGGTCGGCCAGCGCGGCCAAGAAAGGATCGCCGACGGCACCGATGTCACCATCTTGCCGTTTGCGCCGGGAACGAAGAAGCCGATCAGGGTCAGCGCGGCGATCGACAGGATGAGCCCGCCGGGAACACGTCGCGCGACCAGCACCGGCGTGAGCAGCAGGCCCGCGAGCGTCAGCAGCACCGGCGGACTGCGTAGCGATCCCATGGCGATATAGGTCGAGGGGTTCTGCACCACGAAGCCCGCGCCGCGCAGCGCAATGAACACGATCAAGGTGCCGACGGCGGCCTGGATGCCGATCTTCAACGCTTCCGGAACGTCGCGTGCGACGCGCTCGCGCAGCTTCGACAGGCTGAGGATCAGGAACAGCACGCCCGTAAAAGCGACCATGGCGAGCGCGCCTTGCCAGGGCATGCCCATCTGCTTCACGATTACATAGGTGAAGATGACGTTGGAGCCCATCGCCGGCGCAACGGCGAGCGGCAGGTTGGCCCATAGCCCCATCGTCACCGAACCGAAGATCGCCGCGAGCGCCGTCGCGCTGACGAGATCGGCGCGGTCCATTCCGGCATTGGACATGATCGCCGGATTGACTGCGATGATATAGGCCATTGCTGCGAACGTGGTCGCACCGGCCATCACCTCGCGCCCAACGCTGGTGCCGCGCTCGGAGAGGCCGAAGAAGCGATCGATCGGACCTTGCGGGCCGATCGGCCCGACGGATTTTGGTGCTGCGTCCTTGGAAGCCGTTTGCGGCAGCGTCATCTCGTCCATCGCCGTTTCCCCTATCCTTGCGCTCACCAGACCACCGGGTGCGCTTCGCCGGTCTGCACGTTGATGAATCCGAGCGGCGCCTGCTCGCAGGGCGCGACCAGCACCCAGCTCCACGGCGCGCAGGTGAGCGTCGCGAACATCAGGCGCTCCGGAAATCCGGGATACCAGCGGGGCCGGAAGGTTGGCTCGTACATCCAGTCCACCTTGCGGCCCTCCGCGTAGAGCGCCTGCATCTCGGCATCGAGAGCCTGCGCCGAACGGCAGCTCATCAATCCGCCGACCTCGAACCGCACGGTGGCGGCGAGCTCGCCTTCGCGCACCAGCGCCCATCCGCCTTGACGTTCGACCAGCGCATTCACGGCCTTGGCCATCGCCGCGTCGGAGGAGCCGACCACCCAGATGTTGTGCTTGTCGTGCGCGACTGAGCAGGCGCGGTGTCCGGCGTACGCGGTCCGCAGCCGCGCCAGAACATTTTTGCAACCCGACCCTCGCCGGAGAAGCGATCCACGATCGCAAACTTGGTGATCGCCTCGTTCTCATCGCGCTGCACGGCGCCGTCACGCACCGGCAGTTCGAGTGTGTAGAACTCAGGATGCCAATGAAACGGGCGGATCACGGCGGCCTTCATCGTGGTGCGGCCGGGCTCGGCCGGCAACTCGAAGTCCTTCGGCTGGATCGCGCGCTTGACATTCACCGTTCTGGTCGCCCAGTCGGGCCAGGAGATTTCGGGGACCTGGCCCAAATAACGTTTGCCTTCGGACACCTGGGCGCCGTCGGCCCAGACCTCGGCAATGGTCAGTTTGGCGACGTCCGAGAGCAACACGACATCACCGAAACGCCCGGGGGCGAGACTGCCGACCAACGGCGTGATGCGCATGTGCCGCGCAGGATTGATGGTCAGACATTGGATCGCGACTTCCGGCGCGAGGCCGGCTTCGATCGCGACGCGCGCATTGTGATCGCTGGCGCCGAGCTCGAGCGTATGGCTGGCGCTGCGGTCGTCGGTGGTGAAAGCGATCTGCGACCAGTCCTGCAAGCCCTTGGCAAGCAGCCAGGCGACGATCTCGGGCATGGCGTAGACGCGCAATTCGATGAAGAGACCGCGGGTGAGCTTGTCCCAGGTCTCCTCCGGCGTCTGCACTTCATGGTCGGAGGCGAGCCCGGCCGCGGCGAAGGCGTTGATGGACGGCAGATCCCGCAGACCGGAGGCATGTCCTTCGACCACGCCACGGGCCGCGAAGGTGGCCTCGATCATGCCCCATAGCCGCTTGTAGGACGGATTGTCCGGATTCCAGACCGCCGGCCAGTCCATGACTTCGTCAAGCCCGGTGACCATCAGGCTCTCGCTCATGAAGCTCGCCTGCTCCTCGCGGCCATACCAGCCGCCGCCCCACTCATAGGCGGTCGGCGGCACCGCCGATCCCGGTTGCGGAAAGATTTTCAGCGGCGATCCGCGACGGCGTGCCTCGAACCAGAACTCGAGATTGCGTGCGCCGTTGACATTGGAGAATTCGTGGCTCGCCTCGCACGTCCAGGTATTGCCATGCGGCAGCACCAGCGCGGCCTCCCATTCCGGCGTTAGATGCGAGCTTTCGATATGCTTGTGCACTTCACCGAACCCGGGGACCGCCGCAAGATCGGGCCGATGCACGCGCTCGCGGACTTCGCCGGGATAGCCTCCCGCCGGCCCGACCCATGCGATCCGGCGGCCCTTGAACACAATCTCCTGATCCTCGCTCCAGGTGCGGCTGTGCACGTCGAGCAACTTGCCGACCCGCAAGGAGCGATCGGCCGGGCGGCGGCCGAGCGCCGTCAGCACCAGATCCTGGCGGATAACAACCTCGTCGGGCGCGTTGATCAGAAGATCGTCGGGCATCGCGTTCATGGGCTTACCTCACACTGCACCGGTCGTCTCGCGGGCCGGGGTTCGCTTTCGCTGCGATTTCGCGGCCTTGGTGCTGCCTCCGGCAGCAGCGGCATCGCGCCGGCGAACGTCCTTCAAAAGGGTCGTGATCGCCCACTCGATCGCGTCGGCGACCTCGGTACTGGACATGCCAAAGTCCTCGCGCATCGCATTCCAGGCCAGCACGTTGTTGAGATAGGACGCGAGCGCCTCCGCCTGGCGGACCTCCTTCGCGGGGAGATGCTGCACCAGCGGCGCCATCGCCTTGTGATGCTGGTCGATCAGGTGCCGCCGGAAGCCGGCGCGCACGCGGCGGCCGGCGCGCGTCATCGCAATGGCGCGCGCCAAATGCGGATGGCGATCGAACCGCTTGCACAGCTTGCGGAATATCTCCGGCAACTCGTCGGGCGAGGTGAAGGGAATATAGCTGAAGACGTTCTTTTCGATCCATTCGCCGGCCGCCGCAAACAGCTCCGCGCGGGTCTTGAAGTGCCGATAGATGGTTCGCTCAGCCACCTTCGCGCGTTTGGCCACCGCGGCCATGGAGATGTCGTCGGCCTGCTCATCCTCCAGCGTCTCGACAAAAGCGGCAACGATGCGCTGCCGCGTAATCGCGGCATACTCGTCACGAAGGCTGGCGGTATGTCGCTTTGCTGTACTCATGTCATAAGTCTGACACCGGACGATTTGAGCGGTCAAGCCGAGACTTGAGGCACGCAGCGCTGCAACAATGGGCGTCAGCATGGGTCGAAGACACCCCACGGTGCGCGCGAGCACGCCCGCTTTCGCCCGCGAGCCTGAAAAATGGACTTCTGCGTGCCGCCAAAATCGGATTTGCTCTTCCGATGGCGCGCAACGACGCGCGGACGACAAGGGAGCAGATCATGAATGGACTTGGCGGGTTGAACAAATCGCCTGAGGGCGTGGTCATTGGCCTCGTTCAGCTGCAACTGCCGAGCATCGTGACCCCAGCGGATCTGGCGAAGCAGACGGAGCGCATCGTCTGGATGGTCGGCAAGGCGCGCCGCAATCTGTCCACGATGGATCTGGTGGTCTTCCCCGAATATTCGCTGCACGGCCTCTCGATGGACATCAATCCCGAGATCATGTGCCGGCTCGACGGGCCCGAGGTCGCCGCCTTCAAGAAAGCCTGCATCGACAACAAGATCTGGGGTTGCTTCTCCATCATGGAGTTCAACCCGCACGGCAATCCCTACAATTCCGGCCTGATCATCGACGACCACGGCGACATCAAGCTCTACTACCGCAAGCTCCATCCCTGGATACCGGTCGAGCCCTGGGAGCCGGGCGACATCGGCATCCCCGTGATCTCGGGCCCGAACGGTGCGAAGATCGCGCTGATCATCTGCCACGACGGCATGTTCCCGGAGATGGCGCGGGAATGTGCTTACAAAGGCGCCGAGATCATGATCCGTACCGCCGGCTACACCGCACCGATCCGCGAGTCCTGGCGCTTCACCAACCAGGCCAATTCGTTCCAGAACCTGATGGTGACCGCGAATGTCTGCATGTGCGGCTCTGACGGCTCGTTCGATTCCATGGGCGAAGGCATGATCGTCAATTTCGACGGCAGCGTGCTCGCGCACGGCACCACCGGCCGCGCCGACGAGATCATCACCGCCGAAGTGCGTCCCGATCTCGTGCGCGAGGCTCGCATCAATTGGGGCGTCGAGAACAACATCTACCAGCTCTGGCACCGCGGTTATGTCGCCGTCAAAGGCGGCGCGATGGACTGCCCCTACACCTTTATGCAGGACATGGTGGCCGGCACCTTTCGCCTGCCGTGGGAAGACCAGGTCAAGGTCACCGACGGCACGTCCTGCGGTTTCCCGGCCCCGATGCGGATGTTCGGCAGGACGGCGAAAGCGGCCGAATAGACCGTTTTCGACGAAGAACGCGGGTAGTGTCTCAGTTTGAATTTTCAGCGTCTTCGACAGTGATGTCGTCCGGATCGCAACGGGCGCGAGTTAGGGCTTTTGATTTTCTCAAATGCTCGTGCTCATCCCAAGCGTTACCTGCGCGCTTACAAGTCCTTGGCTCTTTGCGCGGGCCGCTCCCATGGCCACACTTGCAGCCCAATAAGTTCCGCCTTCCATCCCAGAAGGCGAAGATCGCCGTCGTGTCCGGCACGTCGGCAGTCGAGGCCAGACCGGACATCGGGAAGACGCGAGCAAATCGACGCGAATGACCCATTACGGACCATCACAACATGAGTGGCTTCCCCAACCGAGTCAGCGAAGGTCGGAAATTCTAAAAATTTTGTGTCAAAGGAGGCCGATGGTGTCGGAAACGCGCGTGCCCATTCGTCTTGAGTCAGTTCACAATTAAAGGGAGGCCCGGATGGGCAAGGTACGCGTAGCTGGCTTCGGAGTGTCCATCGACGGCTTCGGGGCCGGTCCGGATCAGGGCCTGGAACATCCGCTCGGCAAACGGGGCCAGGAGTTGATGAACTGGTTCTTCCCGACCCTGGCCTTTCGATCGATGATCGGGAAAGACGGGGGCACCGACGACCGCTTTGCCGAAGCCGCAATGAAAGGCTTCGGCGCCTTCATCCTCGGACGCAATATGTTCGGGCCGGCCGGCGACGATTGGGGCGGCCCCGATTGGAAGGGCTGGTGGGGCGACAATCCGCCGTACCACGCGCCGACCTTCATCCTCACTCACCATGCCCGGGCGTCAATCGTGATGGAGGGCGGGACGACCTTCCATTTCGTTACCGACGGGATCGAGGCGGCGCTTGCCGAGGCAAAGGCCGCCGCGGGCGACCTGGACGTAAAGATCGGCGGGGGCGTTGCGACTGTCCGCCAGTATCTACTCGCAGGAGCAATCGACGAGATGCACTTGGCGCTGTCGCCCGTCGTTCTGGGCCGCGGTGAATCCCTGTTCACAGGCGTCGACCTGCCGGGCCTTGGCTATCGGGTGACGGAGGTGGTCCCAACCGAGCTGGCGACGCACCTCGTGCTGACGCGCTAACTCTTGATCGCAGACCAGACTAGACAAAATCAGGCTTCCCAAAGCGGCCTGCCGACTTGGCTCCCGAGGTTTGCGGCTTGGGTAGCGTAACTGCCACGCTGGCCTGTTCACAGGCCAGGATTTCCTCGCCGTTAAAGTAACCCCGATCCGCAACGACGTCCAAATGCAACGCGGCTTTCGCCACCTGCGCCATCGCCGCTAGTTGCGATTTATCGGTGCCGATGTTGGTAACGTCGTGCGCGACAATCAGATGGTCGTGGTGTCGACCGCACTTAGTACGTTGTAGGCGACCATGCCGGAGCCGCGCCCCTTGTTGCCATCGAGCGACAATCGGGATCGGTCAGCGATATCTGCTTGTCCGGTGAGGCGAGCAATCTCTTTTCAATCGCGGCCAGCCGCTTCACTTCTTCTTCAAGCTTCATCAGCTTTTCCCGAAGCCGTGTCTCGGTCAGAAGCACCGTTTCCGAAGGCTCTTCGCCTGCTGCAGTCTGGCGGTCGGCGCTATCGAGTTGGCTCATGTAGCGTGCCACGCCCTCTTCGATCTGCTTGGCGGCGCTGGATCTTGCCTTGCGTGAAGTTGTTGTCGCGACTGTTGACGGCCTTGAACTTGCTGCCGTCAATGGCAACGCTGGCCTTCGCTAGCAGGCCCATCTTGCGGCACAACTCGACGAATTGCGCGCAAACTTTCTTGATCGCGAGACCGTTGTCCTTGCGGAAGTCGGCGATGGTTTTGTGATCCGGCGCAAGCCGTCCCGTCAGCCACATCACTTCAAGATTGCGGCCAGCCTCGCGCTCCAACCGTCGGCTCGATTGGACCCGGTTGAGATAACCGTAAATGTAGAGCTTGAGCATCGGCGAAGGATGATACGCTGGCCGGCCGGTCGGTGCAGGATCGACGCCATCGAACCCGAGGTCATGGAGTTCCAACGCATCGACGAACACATCGACCGCACGAACAGGATTGTTATCGCCGACCCAATCATCAAGGCATTCCGGCAGCAACGTCGTCTACTGGCGATCCACCCCTTGAACGAAACCCCGCATCAATTCCCTCCGCGTTTCAGCAAGAGAATCATAGCATCGACGGAGTTTTTACACAGCCTGGACCCAAAGCAGACATCGAGAATATGGCCAACAACGACAATCATTCGTCGGCGTCTTCACCGGTAATCACACGTGTGTGGTCAATAATGTTGATCGACTTGCAGAAAGACGTTCTTGAGCGATTGAGCAGTCGGGTCCCATCGTGCGATTTGCCGAAGCTTCAGCAGTGCCTGTTGCGCTATGGCGAGCTTCGAAAAGCGGTTCTTCTCTGAAACAACGAGATGGTAACAGCGCGGTTAGGTGTGCTCCGACCGGTTTTCTGCTATGAATATTGTCCTGGATATTTTCCACGGCAGCGGGAGTGTCATTCGGCCTGCAATACTTGAGCGCCGATTGACACTGGTGTCGCTTAACGTGCTTCCGCAGGTGATCGTCACGACGCCCGAGCGCTGCCTCGTGTTGTTGCTGTCGATGCAGCCAGAGGTGCTTGCGGAACTCGGCCTCATCGCATTTTACGAATGCTATCTGCTCCATGCGCGCAAGGACGACAGTTGCCGGCGCGGGCTACTGGAGGGCCCTCGCGTCCTCAAGGGCCTGAGGTGTACTTGCTACGCAAAGCCGGAGATCGCAGCCTTCTTGACGCCTGTGAGACGCAGATCGTCGCCCAGGACATCCAGCAGAGTGGCTGTCGGCGGCGCATCAGCGATGCGAGCCAGCACCTCAGCGAGACAAGCCGCTTTCACGCCGCTATTCGGATAAAAGCGGACGGGCGTTTGCCCAAGTGCGCCGGCGCGCCGGTTTACCCGCCTCACCTATGCGTTCGGCAAGAAGTTTGAGAACCACTGCCACGCGCTGGCGCTCTATTTGTGCTCTACAACTTCTGCCGCGTCCACAAGACGCTTGGCGCTACCCCGGCAATGGCTGCTGGCTTGATCGCCCGCGTGATGAACGTGACGGACGTGGTCGCGCTCATCGTTGCCGCCAACCCGGTCCCGGCCGTTCGCGGTTCCTACATTAAGCGCGAAGCCGACGAGATCTCAAGCTGAGACACTACCCGAAAACGCCATTTCCGACGAAAACGGCGGCATTCTGGCATGGTTGTTGCTAGTTTTGGCGACCAAGACGTCGTTGAAACGGGGGAGTTACCATGTCGACCATTGCAGCGGCCCCGGCCGCCGAGCCCAAGCCGCTCTACACTTCGCTGTTCGTCCAGGTTCTGGCAGCGCTGATCCTGGGCATCATCCTCGGCGTGGCCGCCCCGGACTTGGCCGTCAGCCTCAAGATCCTCAGCGATGCCTTCCTGAAGCTGATTTCGATGATCGTGGCACCGATCGTGTTCTGCGTGGTCGTGCACGGCATTGCCGGCGCCGGTGACCTCAAGAAGGTCGGCCGCGTTGGCGTCAAGGCGCTGCTCTATTTCGAGGTGATGACCACGGTGGCGCTCGTGGTCGGGCTCATCCTGGCCTACGTCTTCGGCCCCGGCCATGGGATGAACATCGATCCCTCGACGCTGGATGCCAAGGCGCTCAACACCTATGCCGACAACGCCCACAAGCTCCAGGGTGCCGGCGTCGGCTCCTTCCTGCTCAACGTGATCCCGAGCACCTCCTTCGATGCGTTGTCGCGCAACGACGTGCTCCAGGTTCTGTTCTTTGCGGTGCTGTTCGGCGTCGGCCTGGCGCTGGTCGGCGGCGAGAAGGGCAAGCTCGTCACCTCGATGATCGACGCGGCCTCCACCGTGCTGTTCCGCGTCATGGGGCTGATCGTCCGCGTTGCTCCACTCGGCGTGCTCGGCGCGGTCGCATACACCGTCGGCAAATACGGTGTCGGCTCGCTGAAGCAGCTCGTCTCGCTGGTGATGCTGTTCTATGTCTCGGTCGGCATCTTCGTGCTCGGCGTGCTCGGCACCGTGATGGCGCTGGCCGGACTCAACATCCTCAAATTTCTCGCCTACCTGCGCGAAGAACTCACCATCGTGCTCGCGACGGCGTCCTCCGACGCCGTGCTGCCCCAGATCATGAAGAAGCTGGAGCGCATGGGCGTGAAGGACTCCGTCGTCGGCCTGGTGATTCCGACCGGCTATTCCTTCAATCTCGACGCCTTCTCGATCTACCTGACGCTCGCCGTCGTGTTCATCGCGCAAGCGACCAACACGCCGCTGTCGTTCGGCGATCTCCTGCTGGTGCTCGGCGTCTCCCTGATCACGTCGAAGGGCGCGCACGGCGTGCCGGGCTCGGCCATCGTGATCCTGGCCGCGACGCTGAACGCGGTGCCGAGCATTCCGGCGATCGGCCTGGTGCTGGTGCTGTCGGTGGACTGGTTCATCGGCATGGCCCGCGCGCTCGGCAACCTCATCGGCAATTGCGTGGCGACGGTGGTGGTCGCCGCCTGGGAAGGCGACCTCGACCGCGCCAAGGCGGCCAAGGTGCTCGAAGGCGGCGAGCTGGTGGACGTCACGGCGGGGTAACGGCCGCGGGTCAATCGTTCCAATGGAGCAAGGGCGTTCCAAACGCCCTGCTCCAGACGGACAGGAAACGCGGAAACCAGGAGTGAGCCACGGCGCCCTTGTAGGCCCAGGTGCGATATTTCAAGCCTGATTCCGAGATCAACTCTTGATATCCGCCATGGACCTCGGTCGCAGTCCGGATGTCCTTCAATATGCCCTGGGCATAGCGGCGATAGGTATCGCTCCCTGAGAATTCATCGTGATCCAGCATGCGATCGGCAAATTCGACGTTGAACGTCGGCCAGGAGGAGCGTCCCTGATAGGCGGGCGCCGCAATCTTGTGGATCATCTTGTTGCGCGGATTATTCGCGGACACCAGGAAGTGCGATGTCCCAGGTATGCGAAACCTCGGTTCGGCGATGATCAGATCCGTCGTCGCCGCGAACAGCGCGCGCTCGCTCGGATCGTTCATGTCCCAGAAGCCGCGATGGACGCTGACGAAATCGAGCGCGACCAGGGATGCCGGCGTGCCCGCCGGGCTATCCAGCGAATGCCTGATATAGCCATCCTTGCCGAACAGACGGAGCAGGTCCTGCTTGTATCGCGCGAGGTCGCGCCCGAGCAATCGCTTCAGCCGGTTCTCGTAGACCACCCCGAGCTGCACACCCCACGCGAAGGTCGTGTAGACGCAGGCATTGGTGACAAACCGCCGGCGCTCGGCGCGGGTGTCCGTTGCCGCAGAGCGAGGGCCGCGGGCGTCGCAGAGCAAATATCTGGCGCCGTCAGCTTCGAACGGCTCGAGCTCGCTTGCGAGTTTCAGGATTGCGCGCTCCAGATCGCCGCCGTATTCGGCCAGCAACAGACGGCCGGCATGCGCGCACTGCGACATCGCCAGATAAGACGATGCCCGCTCTTCGGCAGAGAGCATCTGCCGGAGACCGGCAAGAACGCCCAGCAGCGTGTCCGAGGGGCGCGAGAAATAGTTCACGCCGAGATAACGGCCGCGTCCCGCCGGGACGATGGTCGTCGTGACGACATTGGCGCGAACCGCCGCCAGCAACAGACGGACGCTCTTTTCGAGCAGCCGCGCCCTCCGGATCGCGTCCTGAGCATCGATGATGGTCTCCGGATCGAGAACGTCCGGATAGAACCAGGCGAAGTCGCGCGGGTAGTAGGCCGATGCGTGCGGCGCCCCCGTGACGAGAAAGGACTCGGTCACCGAAAACGCACTGTCGATCGAGTGCCGGTAAAGGTCCGAGATCGCCGATGACACATCAGGCGGCTTTCTCGGAATCGGTCGCCGAGAAAATTGACCGCCTGAAGGGCGTTGGCGACGAACGTCGCCGCCTTTCCCTGGTAAAACCGGTTTCCGCGATCGGATGGAAAGGAAAGGTCGCTGTTCATCTGAATCATTCGTGTCGGCAGGCCGGTATGTTGCGGGCCGCTTAGCCTTCCCGCGGCTGGAAATTCTCGACGACCCGCAGCAGGACCCGTGCGCCGGCATCGGCATCGCCAAGCTCGACATGCTCGTCCGGATGATGGCTGATCCCGCCGCGGCAGCGGACGAAGATCATGCCGACATCGGCGATGTCGATCATCGCCATACCGTCATGCCCTGCCCCGCTCGGCAGCTCGAATGCGGAAAACCCTTCCGTAGCGATGGCCTGCGCGATCTGATCCTTCAGCCAGGTCGCGCAAGGCACGGTGCGGTTCTCATGGGTGACGTCGAGCTGAAGCGCCAACTGCCGGCGCTTTGCGATCGCCTCGATCTGCCTGACGACATCGGCGACCGCGCGCTTGCGATGCATGTCGGTCGGCGCGCGCATGTCGATGGTAAACGACACTTCGCCCGGAATGACGTTGGTCGCGCCTGGCTTGGCATGGATGTAGCCGACGGTGCCGACGAGCCCGCTCGCATCGGTCCGGCAGAACTGCTCGATCGCTCCAATGCATTCAGCCGCGCCGCTGAGCGCGTCGCGTCGCAGCGCCATCGGCACCGTGCCGGCATGGCCGGCCATGCCAGTCAGCCGTGCGGCAAGCCGGGTTGCGCCCGCAATCGCTGTGACGACCCCGACGGGCAGATTCTGTGCTTCCAGCACCGGCCCCTGCTCGATGTGCAATTCGAGGTAAGCCAGCAACTCGCGCCGCGCCCGTGCCGCCGCCCCGATATGATCGGGATCGAGGCCGAACTCGACGAGCGCAGCCCGCATCGACACACCATCCTGGTCGCGCGTATTCAAAACGCTCTCATCAAAGGTGCCCGCCACCGCGCGGCTGCCGAGCAGGGTCGAGGCGAAGCGTACGCCCTCCTCGTCGGCAAAGCCGACGATTTCGACGGCAAACGGCAGGCGCTTGCCGCGACGGTTGAGATCGGCGACGCAGGAGATCGCCGTGATCACACCCAGCGGTCCGTCCCATTTGCCGGCATCGCGCACGGTATCGTAGTGCGAGCCGAGCATCAGGCAGGGCGCCCCTGGCCGCTCGCCTTCGTAGCGGCCGCACACGTTGCCGATCGCATCGAGATGCGCGCTCATGCCGGCCTCGCGCATCCAGCCGAGAATGAGGTCGGCCGCCCTACGCAGCTCCTTGCTGAGATAGATGCGGGTAAGCTTGTCGGCTTCTTCCGAGATCGCGCCGAGCTCTTGGATGCGGCGAACGATCTCCTTGCCGAGTGATGCATCTTGAACGGCGCTAGCAGCACCCATTTCGGTCGAGCTTTCCATCCTGGCGACCGCGCGCGGCGATCGTGACGACAATCGATACAAGTTCGGTGCCAGCGAAAATCGCTCCGCCGGCGCCCGTCCCAATCAGAGCGTGGTTAGCATGATGCGGGGAGCCGGCCGATCGTCCAACTCTCCGTCATGCACACGTATGAGCTGGTTAAGACTGCTTAACTGCCTTGCATACAATCATACATGACTGCCTAATATTTAATCTGCCGATTTCCTGGTCAGGTTTATGAAGCGCGCCATAACGCTGTTGTTTCAAATGCTTATTCCAAAATGATTACTTCGTGACCTCTGGCACGAAGCTTGCGACATCCTGTTCCAGGCTCCGCCAGACCGGCGCAGCCGCGAGATCATGGCGGTGCAGCCGCCAAGGGAGCGAGCAATGGATTTTGGCAGGATTTCACGACGGCATTTGTTGCAGGGCGGTGCGGCACTCACCCTGGGCGCCGCGGCCGGCGCCCACCGGGCGTTCGCAGCCGATACGACCATCGGCTTCATCTATGTCGGTTCGCGCGATGACTACGGCTACAACCAGGCCCACGCCCAGGGCGCCGCAGCGCTGAAGAAAATCCCCGGCCTCAAGGTCGTCGAGGAAGAAAAGGTGCCGGAGACCGACGCGGTCGAGAAGACCATCGAGTCCATGATTAACCTCGACGGCGCCAGCCTGCTCTTCCCGACTTCGTTCGGCTACTACAATCCGCACATGATCAAGATGGCCAGCAAGTTCCCGAAGCTGCGCTTCGAGCACTGCGGCGGCCTCTGGAGCGACAAGGACCCCAAGAACGCCGGCAGCTATTTCGGCTATATCGATGAAGCCCAGTACATCTCCGGCATCGTGGCCGGATACACCTCCAAGAGCGGCAAGCTGGGCTTCGTTGCTGCAAAGCCTATCCCGCAGGTGTTGCGCAACATCAATGCGTTCGCGCTTGGCGCCAAGCTCGCCAACCCGAAGGCGACAACCCAGGTAATTTTCACGGGTGACTGGTCGATGCCGGTCAAGGAAGCTGAAGCCACCAACAGCCTGATCGACCAGGAGTCGATGTGCTCACCTGTCACGTCGACGGCCCGAAGACCATGGTCGAGAACGCGGCCCGCCGGGGCGCAATGGTGTGCGGCTATCACGTCAACCAGTCGCCGCTCGCGCCGAAGGCTTATCTCACCGGTGCGGAGTGGAACTGGGAAGCGCTCTACCCGAAATTCGTCAAGATGATCGCCGCGGGCGAAACCATCCCGAATTTCTATCGTGGCGGCCTCAAGGAAGAGATCGTGAAGACCTCGCCCTACGGCGAAGCGGTTTCCGCGGAAGCGCGCAAGCACGCCGACGACGTCAAGGCAAAATTCTTGTCCGCCGACGGCTACGCCATCTTTAAGGGCGGGTTGGTTGACAACAAGGGCAAGACGGTGATCGCGGCCGGCACCGATCGGGGCCAGAAAGATCCCGAGCTCGAGAAGATGGACTATCTGGTCGAAGGCGTGATCGGAGCGACTTCGTGACAACGGAAGCGGCGGATTCCACTGAAGCGATCGGGGCAATCGCCCCGGCCGCGGATCCTGGTTTCCTCCAGCGCCACGGCGCGACAATCGAATACATTCTGATCCCGGGCGCGGCGCTGGCCGGCGCGCTCGTGGTCTTCGGCATCTTCGTCGCGATCTTCGGCAAGAACCCGCTCGATCTTTATTTTTATATGTACTACGGCGCCTTCGGCACCTGGTTTTCCTGGCAGAACACCCTGACGCGCGCCGCCCCCCTGATCCTCACGGCGCTCTGCACGGCACTGCCCGCCCAGCTCGGCATGGTCATCATCGGCGGCGAAGGCGCTCTCCTGATCGGCGCGCTGTCGGCGACGAGCGCTGCACTCGCGCTTCAGGGCATGCCACCGTTCGTCGTTCAGATCGCCATGGTTTGCGCCGGCGTGATCGGCGGCGGGCTGTGGATCATGCTGGCAGGCGCGCTGCGGCAGTTTCGCGGCGTCAACGAAACAATCTCGAGCCTGCTACTCGTCTACATCGCGCTCGCGATCCTCAACCATCTCGTCGAAGGCATGATGCGGGATCCCGCGAGCCTCAACAAGCCGTCGACCCGCGAGATCGGCGCCGCCAACATGATCGGCTCCATCCCCGGCACCGACGTACATTGGGGCCTCGTCTTCGGCCTGATCGCCGCAATCGCCGCCTACATCCTGATCTATCACACCGTGTTCGGCTTTGCCGCGCGTGTCGCCGGCGGCAATATCCGCGCTGCGAAGATCGTCGGCCTCGGCGTGAGCAAGCTCATTTTGACGATTTGCTTCCTCGCTGGCGGCGCCGCAGGCCTTGCCGGCATGGTCGAGGTTGCGGCCGTGCAGGGGCGCACCAACGCCAACCTCGCGGCCGGCTACGGCTTCACCGGCATTCTTGTCGCCTTCCTCGCGCGGCAGAATCCGCTCGCCATCATCCCCGTCGCGATCCTGCTCGGCGGCATTAGCGCTAGCGGCGGCCTTTTGCAACGCCGGCTGGGATTGCCCGATGCATCCGTGCTGGTGTTGCAAGGCATCATCTTCGTCTTTGTGCTGGCAAGCGACGCGCTCTACGGCCGCATCGGATTCCTGAAAGGTAAGTCCTGAGATGGCAGACGGATCGATCGGACTCTGGACCGTCCCGCTCGCCGTGCTCGGCGGCGCCATTCGCGTCTCGACCCCGTTCCTGTTCGTGAGCCTGGGGGAATGCATCACCGAGCGCTCCGGCCGCATCAATCTCGGCCTCGAAGGCACGCTGGTGATGGGCGCGATGAGCGCCTATGGCATCTCCTATCTCACCGGCTCACCATGGCTCGGGGTACTCGCCGCCGGCATCACCGGTGCGTTGCTCGGCGCGCTCCATGCCGGAATCTGCTCGCTGCCGCGCGTCAACGACGTTGCGGTCGGCATCGCGCTGATGCTGTTCGGAACCGGACTTGCGTTCTACCTCGGCAAGCCTCTGATCGAGCCGACCGCACCGCGCCTGCCGGCAATCGATTTCGGCTGGTGGAGCGACATCCCGCAGCTCCGCGCCGCTTTGCGGGTCAATGTCCTCTTCCTGATCGGCGTCGCACTTGCACCGATCCTCTACTGGGCTTTCCGCACCACGCGCTGGGGCCTTCTCATCCGCACCGCCGGCGAAAGCTCGGATGCCGCACGCGCCATGGGCCATTCCGTGCTGCTGATCCGCCTGCGCGCCACCATGGTCGGCGGCTTCCTCGCGGGAATTGGCGGCTCTTTTCTTTCGCTGTTTTACCCCGGAAGCTGGAACGAGGGCCTGTCCTCCGGGCAGGGCATCACGGCGGTGGCGCTGGTGATCTTCGCGCGCTGGGATCCCCTGCTGTGCCTGTGGGCCTCGCTCGCCTTCGGGGGCGCGGCAGCGCTGGGTCCGGCGCTGCAATCGGTCGGCGTCACCTCCGGCTATCATCTCTTCAACGCGGCGCCCTACATCCTGACGCTGGCGATCATGATCATCACCTGCTCGCCGAAGCAGACGCTGACCGGTGCACCCGCCGAACTTTCAATCACACGATAATCGCGCATCAACGAGGTCGTCCATGCCCGAGCGCTACATCAAATCCGAGCCCTATGCCTGGCCCTACAATGGCGACCTCCGACCGGAGAATACCGCGCTCATCATCATCGACATGCAGACCGATTTCTGCGGCATCGGTGGCTATGTCGACAAGATGGGCTACGACCTCTCACTGACCCGAGCGCCGATCGAGCCGATCAAGAAGCTGCTCGCGGCTATGCGCGCCCAAGGCTTTCACATCATCCATACCCGCGAGGGCCATCGCCCCGATCTGTCCGACCTGCCCGCCAACAAGCGCTGGCGTTCGCGCCAGATCGGTGCGGGCATTGGCGACCCCGGCCCCTGCGGCCGCATTCTGGTGCGCGGCGAGCCGGGCTGGGACATCATTGAGGAGCTCGCGCCGTTGCCGGGCGAGCCCATCATCGACAAGCCCGGCAAGGGTTCGTTCTGCGCCACCGATCTCGAGCTGATCCTGCGCGTGCGCGGTATCGAGAATATCGTGTTGACGGGCATCACCACCGACGTGTGCGTCCACACCACGATGCGGGAGGCCAACGACCGTGGCTTCGAATGCGTGCTGTTGCACGATTGCTGCGGCGCGACCGACAAGAGCAACCACGAGCACGCGTTGAAGATGATCAAGATGCAGGGCGGCGTGTTCGGCGCAGTCTCGACCTCCGACGCCTTTATCGGAGCGATTTCGTGATCATCGGCGAGCCGCCCCCGCCGTCAGGCGCCTTCGGCGTCAACGCCATTGCCATGACGATGCGCTTCGGCGACTTCCTGGCGCTGGACAATGTCGAGCTGAAGGTGCGGCCGGGCTCGTTCCATGCGCTGCTCGGCGAGAACGGCGCCGGCAAGTCGACGCTGGTCAAATGCATCATGGGCTACTACCACGCGACCGAAGGCGACATCATCATTGGCGATCACGAGCAGGCGATCGCCAACCCGAAGGACGCTCACGCGCTCGGGCTCGGCATGGTCTACCAGCATTTCACGCTGGTGCCGGCGATGACGGTCGCGGAAAATCTCGTGCTGGCGCGCGACAACGTGCCGGCAATCGTGGACTGGGCCAAGGAGATGAAGGAGCTCGAGGCGTTTTTGGCGCGGATGCCCTTCAAGGTCCCACTCGGCGCGAAGGTCTCGGATATCTCCGCCGGCGAGCGGCAGAAATGCGAGATCCTCAAGCAGCTCTATCTCAAGCGGCGTTTCCTGATCCTGGACGAACCGACCTCGGTGCTGACGCCAGCGGAAGCCGACGAGGTGCTCGGGATGCTCCGCGACATGGTGGTCAAAGGCGAGCTGACCATCCTGATGATCACCCACAAATTCCGCGAGGTCATGGCGTTTGCCGACGACGTCACGATCCTGCGCCGCGGCAAGCTCGCAGGTGCCGGCAAGGTCGCCGAGCTCACGCCCGATGCGATGGCGCGGACCATGATTGGCGCCGAAGAGTTGACCGTGCAGCCGCCGCGCACCGGCGAAGCGGGCGCGGCGAAGCTGACACTGAGCAAGATTCGCGCCCTCGACGATGCCGGCGCCATCGCCGTGCAGGACGTCTCGCTCACAGTGCGCGCCGGCGAGATCGTCGGCATCGCGGGTGTCTCCGGGAACGGCCAGCGCCAGCTCGTCGAAGTGCTGGCGGGCCAGCGCGAATCCGAGAGCGGCGAAATCCGCGTTGCCGGCGACCCCTATCACGCCAGCCGTGAGGAGATGCGGCGGCACAAGATGTCGCTCCTGCCGGAGGAACCGCTGAAGAACGCCTGCGTCGGCGGCATGAGCGTCGCCGACAACATCGCCTTCCGCGAGTTCGACCGTGCGCCCTTTGCCAGCCTCGGCTGGTGGCTCAATCGCGGCGCCTTCCGGGACGACGCGAAGAAGAAGATCGGGCAGTACAAAATCAAGACCCGGTCTCCGGATACGCCGATCTCAGCGCTGTCGGGCGGCAATGTGCAGCGCGCCGTGCTGGCACGTGAACTCGGCGATGACGTCGAGGTGCTGATTGCGGCCAATCCCTGCTTCGGCCTCGACTTTGCCGCGGTGGCGCAGATCCATGCCGAGATCATGGCCGCGCGCAATCGCGGCGCGGCGGTGTTGCTGGTCAGCGAGGACCTCGACGAACTGCTCGAGCTCTCCGATCGCCTGGTGGTGATGTTCCACGGCGAATTCGTGTATGAAGCACGGACCAGCGAGGCCGACCTTACCGTGATCGGCCGGCATATGGCGGGGCACTGACAAATGGTTTGAGCATGGTCTTTTCGGAAAACCGCTGCACACTTTTCCGGATCATGCTCGAGGAGCAGCGATGAGCGGCGCAGCCGAACGCGACGAACACTTTCTGCGCCTGTCCTTTGCGGTCGCCCGCCGTTCCCTCACCCATGGCAACCATCCCTTCGGCTGCATCGTCGTCGATGCGGACGGCCATGTGCTGATGGAAACCGAAAACGGCTACATGCCGGATCACGACAGCACCGCGCATGCCGAGCGCCTCGCGGCCACGCAGGCTTGCCGCACGCTAACTCGTGCGATCCTGGCGAAGGCCACACTCTATTCCTCCGCGGAACCCTGCGCGATGTGTGCCGGCGCAATCTACTGGGCAGGCATCGGCCGCGTGGTCTATGGCCTCGGCGAGCACCGCCTGCGCGGTCTTACCGGCAACCACCCGGAGAACCCGACGCTCGATCTGCCTTGCCGCGACATCTTTGCCGCCGGCCAGCGGCCGACGGAGGTCGTGGGCCCGTTGCTCGAGGACGAAGCCGAAGCGCTGCACGACGGCGTGTGGGCGAAGTAGAGAGCTTGTAGGGTGGGTTGGCGCAGCGTAACCCACCACTTCTCTCCCAACGCGAAAAACAAAAACGTGGGTTACACCCTTCGGCTAACACACCCTAGGTTGCCCCCTCGAAGCACCAATGGCGCCGCGCACTCCTGCGCGACGCCGTTGGAACCTGAAGACCTCCAGCCGATCAGAACTTCACAGTCACGCCACCATAAACCGTGGACTCCGTGCAGCTCTTTGTGCTCTGGCCGGTCGCTGCGATCGTGCAGACGCCCGCCATGGCGTTGTGGTCGAGGCCGAACTTGTTCTGCCAGTAACGATAGGCAACCCAGAGATCGACGAAATGCGAGTACTTGTCACCCCAGGCCGCCTTCGAAGCGTCGAAGGTCAGGCGGATCGGTTCGCTGTTCAGCTCGGTCTTGGACGCGGTCGAGAAGCGGCCGATGCCCGAGAGCGCAGGAAGACCATTCGAGTCGCCCTTCGGCCCGTACCAGCCGGCGCGGCCGCTGATCGACCAGAACTGCATGTTCGGCGGCAGGAAGCCGAGGTCCATGTAGTAGTTGATTTCGACGGCCCAGGTCGGACGGTAGCTCACATTGCCGTCGGAGTTACAGGTCACGCCGGCCACGCCGGCACCGAATATGCCGCACTGCGTGAAGGCATTGTGGTTCAAGAACTCCCAGTACATCAATGGAGAGACGTTGACGTAGCCTTTATAGGGAAGGTCGAAGGCGAACTGGAGACCGGCGACGACGTCGCGCTTGGCCGGCGCCAGGAAGTTGTTCTCGGTGTTCGCATCCATACCGACTTCGAACGAGATGTTGTGCAGCGGACCCATGGTGAAGGTCTTGGTATTGAACAGCTCGTTCCAGCCGAAGGTCGAGCGGAACAGGCCGTAGATCTCGGTTGCGCCTGCGCAATCGCCGACACCGCCGGTGATGGTCACGCCCGGCGCGGTACAGGGCGAAGCCGGATCGTTGTGGCCCGACTTGAACATCGAGATGGTGAAGAAGTTGGTGCCGTAGGCCCAGAGGTCGAAGTGAGTGAAGGAGTAGACCTGCTTGGCGGTGGTACCGTTGATGCTGCCATCGGGACGAGTGCTCCACATGCCGGGATCGGTACCCTTGGGCATCCAGGAGAACGACACACGGTCATCGATCACCAGGAAAAACGGCAGGTCCGCGGCCTTCTTGACTGCCTTGACCGGCAAATC
Source organism: Bradyrhizobium sp. LLZ17 (assembly GCF_041200145.1). Classification (NCBI taxonomy): domain Bacteria; kingdom Pseudomonadati; phylum Pseudomonadota; class Alphaproteobacteria; order Hyphomicrobiales; family Nitrobacteraceae; genus Bradyrhizobium; species Bradyrhizobium zaerense. Next base: position 7,670,443 of record NZ_CP165734.1, on the reverse strand, counting down.
CGCTGCCTGCGCCAGGCCCCCCGTGGCAAGCGTAGCAAGTGACAGCGCCGCGGCTGCAACTGCTTTCAAACGAAACGACATCCTGAATACCCCCAAATTTGGACACGTAAAAATGAACGTCCCTGGATGCGACACTTGCGCCGATCTCCCGGAGTGAGAAGCCTCAACTTGTTCCAAGGCATGCCGCTTGTTTCGGCAGCGAGTGGCATTTCACGATGGATTCTCGAGGCTTGTGCGCCTCGCACTTCCCTGTAAGCGGCACGACAATTCCCCGCGATTGCCAAATATTCCCGTTTGATTCTGCTCGGCTTTTGCGTCCTGCGCGAAGCGTGGACATGGGGCCGCGAACACGTTCATCATTGCTCCGCGGCAATGCATACGTGTGGCGACACGACAATGCTCAACTTCGCGTCAACCCTGCATAGCGGGTTCCGATTTGGTTCGAACCGTCACAAATTGGCAACAACCGTTGCTCGCAGGACGCGGCCGCGTCCGCTATCCGAGGCGCGATTGGAGGCGATCGTCGCGCGGCGGGAGCCGCGACTCGCGACGCCCGTCGCCTGCCGAAGCGTTGAGCAAGGGATGACGTTTTTTCACACCTTACGCGGCGGTTCAAACTAGCCCAGTATTGAGGCACTTCATCGCATGCAAGCGTATCAGCGAATGTTAGATCCGACGGCTAACGGCCTGCATTCCGGCGAGTCCCCGCTGCTGAGAGCGATCGGGCTCACCAAAGGCTATGGGGATTTCCTCGCCAACGATTCCATTGACCTCGACATCTGGCCGACGGAAATCCACGCGCTGCTCGGTGAGAACGGCGCCGGCAAGTCGACGCTGGTCAAGGCAATCTACGGGCTGATCCAGCCCAGTGCCGGCGAGATCTGCTGGCAAGGCGAACCGATCGTGCTGTCTGGTCCCTCGGAAGCGCGCAGCCGCGGCATCGCCATGGTGTTCCAGCACTTTTCGCTGTTCGACAACCTCACCGTCGCCGAGAACGTCGCACTTGGCCTCGATGGAAGGGAATCCTTTAAGGACATGTCGGCGCGGCTGGAGCAGGTGTCGAAGACCTATGGCCTGCCGCTCGATCCCAGGCGCGAGGTCTGGCAATTATCCGTCGGCGAGCGCCAGCGCATCGAGATCGTGCGCGCGCTGATGCAGGATCCGAAATTCCTGATCCTGGACGAGCCCACCGCGGTGCTGACGCCGCAGGAAGCCGACCAACTGTTTGTCGTCCTGGAACGGCTCAAGGCCGAAGGCCGCGCCATCCTCTACATCAGCCACAAGCTCGAGGAGGTGAAGCGGCTCTGCGACACCGCCACGATCTTGCGCGGTGGCAAGAAAATCCAGACCTGCAACCCGCGGCTCGAGACCGCGGCCTCGCTCGCGCGCATGATGGTCGGCGGCGAGATCAAGGAAGTGAAAGCTGCAGCTGGCCGGCAGACCACGATACCACGGCTGGTCGTGAACGATCTCTCACTCGCGCCGGACGAGGCCCACGGCGTACGGCTCGAGCACATCTCGTTCGAGCTCAAGGGCGGCGAAATCCTCGGCATCGCCGGCGTGGCAGGGAACGGCCAGGACGAGTTGTTCGCCGCGCTGTCCGGCGAGCGCCTGTCGAAAGACCCCGGCACGGTGGTGATCGAGGGCATCGCCGCCGGCCAGCTTTCGATCACCAAGCGGCGCAAGCTCGGCGCGGCCTTCGTGCCCGAGGAGCGGCTCGGGCACGGCACCGCGCCGCGGATGAAGCTCTCGGAGAACGCGCTACTCACCGGGCATGCGGCGAGCGGCATGGTCCATCGCGGCTTCATCGACACCGCCGCCACGCTCAAGACGGTCGACCGTGCCACCGAAACCTTTGACGTCCGCAAAGCGAAACGCGACCCGGAAGCCGCCAGCCTCTCCGGCGGCAATCTGCAAAAATTCATTGTCGGCCGCGAGATCTTGCGCAATCCGGCGGTGCTGGTGGTGAGCCAGCCGACCTGGGGCGTCGACGCCGGTGCCGCCGCGGTGATCCGCCAGGCGCTGCTCGATCTGGCAACCGCCGGTGCGGCCGTGCTCGTCACCAGCCAGGATCTCGACGAGCTCGCCGAAATCGCCGATCGTATCGCCGTGATGTTCCACGGCCATTTGTCGGAGCCGCTCGCCACGCGCGACGCAACACGCGAAAAACTCGGCCTGTTGATGGGTGGCAGCAGCATCGAGCCGAAGGAGGCCGCGCATGCAGTTGGTGCTTGAGAAGCGCGCCGAGCGTTCCAACACGATCGCACTGGTCTCACCACTGATCGCGATCGGCTTGACGATCGTCACTATGACCGTCTTGTTCGCGATCCTCGGCAAGAACCCGCTCCTCGCGCTGCAAGCCTATTTTATCGCACCGCTCACGGACAGCTATTCGCTCCAGGAGATCGCGGTGAAGGCGACGCCGCTGGTGATGATCGCGATCGGCCTGTCGCTCTGCTATCTCGCCAATGCCTGGAACATCGGCGCCGAGGGGCAATTCCTGATCGGCGCCGTCGCCGGAAGCTGGATCGCGGTGAAGACGCAAGGCACCGACGCCGGTGTCTGGGTGCTGCCGGCGATGTTCGTGCTCGCTGCAGCCGGGGGCGCGCTCTATGCGCTGATCCCGGCGATCTGCAAGGTGAAGTTCGGCGCCAGTGAAATCCTAACCAGCCTAATGCTGGTCTATGTCGCGGATCTCTTTCTGGACTACCTGGTGCGCGGCCCCTGGCGCGATCCGCAAGGCTTCAACTTCCCTACCACGGCCGAGTTCGATCCGGTCGCCACTGTCCCGCTCCTGATCGAAGGCGGCCGGCTGCATCTCGGCTCCATCATCGCGCTGCTGGTTGTCGCGGCTGCAGCCATATTGCTTGGACGGACCATCAAGGGTTTCGAGATCCGCGTGGTCGGTGCCGCGCCGCGTGCGGCACGGTTTGGCGGCTTCAACGCCAACCAGCTGATCATCCTCACCTTCGCGGTCTCCGGCGCGCTGGCGGGCCTCGCCGGCATCATCGAGGTCGCAGGTCCCGTCGGGCATCTCCAGCCCGGCATCTCACCGGGCTACGGTTTTACCGCGATCATCGTCGCCTTCCTCGGCCGGCTGAACCCGCTTGGAATATTAATTGCAGGCCTTTTTCTCGCATTGACCTTTATCGGCGGCGAGCAGGCGCAGATCGCAATGAAGATCCCGTTGGATGTCACCAAGGTTTTTCAGGGCATCCTGCTGTTCTACGTGCTCGCCTGCGACTCCCTCATCCTCTACCGCTTCAAGCTGGTTTTCCCGAGCCGTCAGGTGACCCGTGGAGCTGGTTGAAGCCATCATCCTAGCGGTGCTCGCCGCATCGACACCGCTCCTGATCGCAGCGAGCGGCGAGCTCGTGACCGAGCGCTCCGGCGTGCTCAACCTCGGCGTCGAGGGCATGATGATCGTCGGCGCGGCCTGCGGTTTTGGCGGCGCGTGGCTGACCGGCTCGATCTTCATCGGCGCACTCTTTGGCATGGTCGCCGGAATGCTGATGTCGCTGATCTTCGCACTGATGGCGCTCGGGCTTGCCGTCAACCAGGTCGCGACGGGCTTGGCGCTGACCATTCTCGGGATCGGACTGTCCGGCCTGATCGGCGCGGGCTTCGTCGGCGAACGCATCGCGCCGGCTGTGCATCTTTACATTCCGGGTCTCACCGATATCCCGCTGATCGGCCGCGTGCTGTTCGGCGAGGACGCTTTCGTCTATTTCTCCATCGCACTGATCGTGGCCGTCTGGTGGTTCCTGTACCGCACGCGGGCGGGATTGATCCTGCGCGCTGCGGCGACAACCACATCTCCGCACATGCGCTCGGCTATCCCGTGCTGCGCATCCGCACCTTCGCCGTGATGTTCGGCGGCGCCTGCGCTGGGCTTGCCGGCGCTTACCTGCCGCTCGCCTATACGCCCTTCTTCATTCCCGGCATGACCGCGGGCCGCGGCTGGATCGCGCTGGCGCTGGTGGTGTTCGCGTCCTGGCGGCCGGGCCGGCTCGTCGTCGGCGCTTACCTGTTCGGCGCGGTGACGATCCTGCAACTGCACGCGCAGGGCTGGGGCGTCGGTATTCCCTCGCAGTTCATGTCGGCGCTGCCTTATCTTGCGACCGTGATCGTCCTGGTCCTGCTCTCCCGCGCGCGCACCGGCGGCTCGACCGCGCCGGCCGCGCTCGGCACCGTATTCGTACCCGACCGCTAGGGTTTTCATTCCGCGGCATGTGCGATGGGGCGCGCGTGTTGCGGATCGTAGTTTCCCCGACTGTTTGGAGATTGATGATGAGGAAATCACTTCTTGCGCTGGCTGCCGGACTCTTGCTTGCCGGGAGCGTCAGTGCAGCCTCTGCCGACGACAAGTTGAAGGTGGGCTTTATTTACCTCGGCCCGGTCGGCGATCTCGGCTGGACCTATCAGCATGAGCTCGCCCGCCAAGCGCTGGTGAAGGAGCTCGGCGACAAGATCGAGACGACTTATCTCGAGAACGTTCCCGAAGGTCCGGACGCCGAGCGCGCCATCGAGCAGCTCGTGCGCGCCGGCAACAAGCTGATCTTCACCACTTCATTCGGTTACATGGATCCGACACTGAAGGTCGCGAAGAAGTATCCGAATGTGCATTTCGAGCATTCCACAGGCTACAAGCGCGACAAGAACATGTCGACCTATTCGGCCAAATGGTATCAGGGCCGCTACATCCAGGGCCTGATCGCGGCCAAGATGTCGAAGTCCGGCGTGCTCGGCTATATCGGCTCGTTCCCAATCCCCGAGGTTGTCTCCGGCATCAACGCGACGATCCTTGCGGCGCAGACCATCAACCCGAACATCAAGGTCAAGATCATCTGGGCCAACACCTGGTTCGACCCGGGCAAGGAAGCCGACGCCGCCAAGGCGCTGATCGACCAGGGCGCCGACATCATCATGCAGCACACCGATTCGCCCGCGGCGATGCAGATCGCCAGCGAACGCGGCAAGCTCGCCTTCGGCCAGGATTCCGAGATGATCAAGTTCGGGCCCAAGACGCAGCTGACCTCGATCCTCGACACCTGGGCGCCCTACTACATCGCCCGCGTGAAGGCGGAACTCGATGGCAGCTGGAAATCGGAGGACACCTGGGGTGGTCTCGACAGCCACATGTTCGCGATGGCGCCCTACACCAACATGCCTGATGACGTGAAGAAGATCGCCGAGGATGCCCAGGCCGCGATCGCCGCCGGCAAGCTGCATCCGTTCAAGTGCCCGGTCATTGGGCAGGACGGCAAGGAGATCGAGTGCAAGGGCGGCGCCAATCTCGCTGACGGCCAGATCCTCGGCATGAATTTCTACGTCAAGGGCATCGACGACAAGCTGCCAGGCAAGTAGCACGCTTCTTGCATTGATTTGACGACCTGCTCCTCCCGGAGGAGGTTCGGAGGGGGTGGCCAGAAGCACCCGGCACTTGTGGTCGCCCCCTCTTTTTGTTCCGGTGCTATCCGGCCTGCATCGCTCGCGCCGCGGAACTGTGGCGACGGACGAGATCCGCCACGTCCAGCCCCGGAACGGCGCCGTCGATAACGGCCCATCTTCCCGCCACCATCACCCGGTCGGCCTGATGCGCCCCGCACAGCACCAGCGCGGCCAGCGGATCGCCGTGGCCTGAGAAGCGCAGCTCGTCCAGCTTGAACAGCGCAAGGTCGGCAGCCTTGCCGACGGCGATCTCCCCAAGCTCCGGCCGACCTACGCACGCTGCCGACCCCTTGGTGGCCCAGCGCAATGCGTCCTTGTGGCTGACCTTCCTCACCCCGTAGCGCGCCCGCTGCAGCAGGAAGGCAGAGCGAACCTCCTGCATCAGGTTCGATCCGTCGTTCGACGCCGAGCCGTCCACGCCGATACCGATGCCGACGCCGGCGTCTTCCATGTCGCACACCGGGCAGCAGCCGGAGGCCAGCAGCTGGTTGCTACAGGCGCAATGGCTGATGGTGGTCTTGGCTTTTCCGAGCCGTTTCATCTCGTCGGCATTGAAGAAGATTCCGTGGGCAAGCCAGGTGCGGTCATTGAGCCAGCCGCATTGCTCAAGATAGTCGAGCGGGCGGCAGCCGTACATCTGCTGGCAGAACCTGTTCTCGTCTTCGGTCTCGGCGAGATGGGTATGCAGGCGCACGTCGAGCTTGTCGGCGAGATCGGCGGTGGCGCGCATCAGCGATGTCGTCACCGAAAAGGGCGAGCAAGGTGCGAGAGCGATCTGCACCATCGCGTCCGCTCCGCGCTGATGGTGCTTTGCGACCACCCGCGTGCTGTCGGCGAGAATGGTATCCTCGTCCTGCACGACGCTATCCGGCGGCAGGCCGCCATCACGCTGCGACAGGTTCATCGAGCCGCGCGTCAGCAGCACGCGCATGCCGAGCCGTTTCGCGACCCCGACTTCGATATCGACGGACTGCTCAAGCCCTGCCGGAAATACATAGTGGTGATCCGTCGTCGTGGTGCAGCCCGAGAGCAGCAGCTCGGACATCGCCACGGTGACGCCGAGCTCCAGTGATTCCGGCGTCATCCTCGCCCACACCGGATAGAGCGCCTGAAGCCATGGAAACAGCTCGCGGTCCATCGCCGCCGGCAGCGCGCGCGTCAGCGTCTGGTAGAAATGATGATGCGTGTTGATGAGGCCCGGCAGCACGACATGCTCGCTCGCATCGAACACGGCCGCATCCGCAGTCGCGGGCGCTCCGCCGGCCGGAACAAGCTCGATGATCCGGCCGTCTTTCGCCACGACCCCGCGCTCGGCGCCGCTGGCGAGGATGGCGAGCGGATCCCTGATCCAGATCGGCTTTGCGTCGCTCATGATCCTGCTTCTCCCCACATCGCTGACGACAGGCCTGCAAGGCGGAGGCCAGCCCGAGAGCGATATCGTTACGACTTGTTGTTGCCACTTGGCGCTGGTCTTGCAAGACTTTCCGTAAGCAAATCACTTGGTGGAAGCGTTGGCGCAGCCATGGACTTGAATACCATCACAGCAGTCGCCCATCCGCAAACGCGTGCGCAGCTGCCCGTTTGGACGCCAGGCGATGCTTGGCTCGCGGGCGGCACCTGGCTGTTCTCGGAGCCACAAGTCCACCTGACACGGCTCATCGATCTTACCGATCTGAAATGGCCGGCGTTAACGATGACGGAAAACCACCTCACCATCGCCGCCACCTGCACGATTTCTCAACTTGATGCGCTGGCCTGCCCGGCCGACTGGCTCGCGGCACCACTGATCAGCCAGTGCTGCCGCGCCTTCCTCGCCTCCTTCAAGATCTGGAAGACGGCGACCGTTGGCGGCAATCTCTGCATGTCGCTGCCCGCGGGACCGATGATCTCGCTGATGTCCGCGCTCGACGGCGTCTGCACCATCTGGAAGGCCAGCGGCGGCGAACAGAAGATTTCCGTCGTCGACTTCGTCACCGGTAACCAGCGAAACCGACTGATGTCCGGCGACCTGTTGCGGCAGATCGATATTCCAGTTTCAGCACTGAGGCGACGCTCGGCGTTTCGCCAGATCTCGCTCACGCCGGTCGGCCGCTCTGCGGCGCTTCTGATCGGCAGCCTCGATGCCGCCGGCGCGCAGACGCTGACAATCACCGCATCGACGGTGCGCCCGATCCAACTGTCGTTTCCCGAGCCGCCCGATGCGAGCGCGCTTCGCGCCGCGCTCTCGGAGCAGATCACGGACGATCTGTATCACACCGACATTCACGGCAAGCCGCTCTGGCGCAAGCACATGACGCAGCGGCTCGCCGAGGAGATCCGCGGCGAATTGCTGGGGATTGTTCAGCCATGAGCTTCGAGATCAACGGCAAGCGGTTTTGGCAAGAGCCGCGCGCGGGCCAGTGCCTGCGTACGTTCCTGCGCGAACTCGGCCATTTCGGCGTGAAGAAGGGCTGCGACGCCGGGGATTGCGGCGCCTGTACCGTGCTGCTCGACGGCGAGCCCGTGCACAGCTGCCTCATCCCAGCCTTCCGCGCCGAAGGCCGCACGGTCACCACGATCGAAGGACTTGGCGGAGATAGCGGCGCGCATCCAATGCAGCAGGCCTTCCTCGACGCGCAGGGCTTTCAGTGCGGCTTCTGTACTGCAGGCATGATCCTCACCTCGGCCTCGCTCAACCAGGCGCAACGCACCGATCTTGGCGGAGCGCTGAAGGGCAACATCTGCCGCTGCACCGGCTATCGTTCGATCGAGGACGCGATCCTCGGCAAGACCAATGTCGAGGAGAGCGTCGAGGCCGGCGCAGCGTTCGGCCGCAGTTTGCCGGCACCCGCAGGCCCCGACATCGTGCGCGGCAAGGCGCAGTACACGTTCGACACCGCAATGGACGGTCTGCTGCACATCAAGCTGCTCCGCTCACCGCACGCCCACGCGAAAGTTGTCGGGATCGACAAGTCGGCGGCGCTGGCCGTTCCCGGCGTGCACGCGGTGCTGACGCATGAGGACGCACCGTCGATGCTGTTCTCGACCGCGCGGCATGAGAAGGACTGGATGGACCCGGAAGACACCCGCGTCCTCGACGACGTGGTCCGCTTCATCGGTCAAAAGGTCGCGGCTGTCGTCGCCGAGAGCGAATGCGCCGCCGAGGAGGCGTGCCGGCGGCTAAAAGTCGAGTACGAGGTCCTGCCCGCTCTGGTCGATCCCGAGCAGGCGATGGCGCCGGGTGCGCCCATCATTCATCCCGACCGGACCACCGAGAATCGCGTCGCCGACGCCCGGCGTAACCTCGTCGCGGAGACTCACGGGGAGTTCGGCGATGTCGCGGCCGCGCTCGCCACATCCGCTGTCACCTTTAAGGGCATCTTCCACAGCCATCGCGTGCAGCACGCCGCGCTGGAGACCCATGGCGGCCTGGCCTGGCTCGATGATACTGGCGTGCTCAATGTCCGCTGCTCCACGCAGGTGCCGTTCCTGACCCGGCGCGCGCTGTCGAACATTTTCGCGCTTCCCATGGACAAGGTCCGCGTGTTCTGCGAGCGCGTCGGCGGCGGCTTCGGCGGCAAGCAGGAGATGTTCGTCGAAGACATCCTGACACTCGCTGCACTCAAGACCGGGCGCCCGGTCAAGCTGGAGTTCACGCGCGAGGAGCAGTTCATCGCGACCTCGACGCGGCACCCGATGCGGCTCCACATCAAGGCCGGCGCCGATGCGGACGGCAAGCTCACCGCGCTGCAGCTCGACGTGCTCTCCAACACCGGCGCCTATGGCAATCACGCCGGCTCCGTGATGTTCCACGCGTTGTCTGAGTCCATCAGCGTCTATAATTGCCCGAACAAGAAGGTGGATGGCGTCGCGGTCTACACCAACACGGTGCCCGCGGGCGCGTTTCGCGGCTACGGTCTGCCGCAGACCCTGATCGCAGTGGAGGCCGCGATCGACGAATTGGCGAAGCAGCTTGGCATCAGCCCCTACGACATCCGTCGCCGCAACATCGTCAAGCCCGGGGATCCCATGCTGGCGCCGCCGCCGTCCGAATATCACGACGTGCTTTATGGCTCCTACGGCCTCGACCAGTGCCTCGACCTGGTCGAGCGCGCGATGCAGGCCGACGCGCCGCAGCCAGCCCTGTCGCCGGAGTGGCTGATCGGCGAGGGCGTGGCGCTGACCATGATCGATACGGTGCCGCCGGCCGGCCATTTCGCCGATGCGACGATCGCGTTGCGCGACGATGGCGGCTTCGACCTCACCGTCGGCACCGCGGAGTTCGGCAACGGCACCAGCACCGTGCACCGGCAGATCGCGGCGACGACGTTGGCAACCACGGTTGACAGAATCCGCCTGCGCCAATCCGACACCGCCCATGGTGGCCACGATACCGGCGCCTATGGCAGCGCGGGCACTTTCGTTGCCGGCAAGGCGACGCACGAAGCGGCCATGCAGCTTGCGACCAAATTGCGGACCAGCGCCGCCGGCGCCTGGCTGTGCGATGTGGAAACCTGCGTGCTTGATGGCGACTCGGTGGTGAGCGGCGTGCGGCGGATGCCGTTCGCGGAATTGGCAAAGCTCGCGCGCGAGCAGGGCCAACCGCTCGCAGTCAGCGGCAACTCCAGCGGAACGCCGCGATCGGTCGGCTTCAACGTCCAGGGCTTTCGCGTCGCGGTGAACAAAGCCACCGGCGAGATCAAGATTCTCCAGGAGCGTGCAGGCCGCTGATGCAGGCGTCGTCGCCAATCCCATGCAGTGCCGCGGCCAGGTCGAAGGCGGCGTGGCGCAGGCGCTTGGCGCGGCGCTCTACGAGGAGATGGTGATCGACGCGACCGGCCGCGTCACCAACCCGAAATTCCGCGACTACCACCTGCCGTCGTACGCAGACGTGCCGCGCACCGAAGTGTTCTTCGCCGAAACATCAGACACGATCGGGCCGCTCGGCGCGAAGTCGATGAGCGAGAGCCCGTACAATCCGGTCGCCGCCGCGCTCGCCAACGCGATTGCCGATGCCACCGGCATCCGCTTCACCGCACCGCCCTTCAAGCCGGATCGGTTGTTTCCGGCCCTGCACGATAAGTTCGGATCCTAACTGCCGCGATAGGTCGAATAGCTCCAGGGCGTGACCAGAAGCGGCACGTGATAGTGGCTTTCCGGCTCGCTGATCGCAAAGCGCAGCGGGATCTCGTCCAGGAACGGCGGGTCGGTGAGCTGCACGTTGCGCTCGGCGTAATATCTGGCGACGCTGAATTTGAGCTCGTAACGACCGATCGGCAGCGGCCGGCCGCCGATCAACGGCTGGTCCGTGCGGCCATCCGCGTTGGTCACGGTGCGGGCGATGACGCGGTTCTCGCCGAGAGTGGCGAGCTCGACGAGCTCGACGGCGATGCCCGGCGCCGGCTTGCCGGCGTGATTGTCGAGCACATGTGTCGAGAGCCGGCCATGTACCTTCAGCCTATCCTCGGCGACGACGAGCTGATCGAGCCGCAGAGCCGAGATGCGGCCGATCTCCTCGATCGCGCGGCGCGTCTCGGTCTTGGCGATATTGCGCAACCGCGTTTCGAAATCGCGCAGCACGGAATCCTTGGTGTGACGGCGCACGCAGACGATATAGGGGATGCCGAACTTCTCACGATAGGCATTGTTGACGCGCTCGAATGCGGCGTATTCGGCGTCGGACAGCCGGTCGAGGCCGGCGCTGTTCTGCTCATCGGTCGATTCCGCGGTGAGGCCCGCGGCGCGCTGGGTCTTGTTGGCGAGATCGGGATGCGCCCGGATCAGCGCCAGCTGGAGATCGGGGTCGGCACTCTGGATCGCAGCGATCAGCGCGGCATGCAATTGATGGAGGCCAGCGAACGGCCGCTGTTCGGCGAGCCGGTCGGCGATCCACGGCGAGTATTCGACCACATTGGCAAGCGCGGCGACGAAACTGGCCTTATCCGCGGCGTTGAGATCGGCGAGCGAAATCTGCGACATGATCGGCTCACTCGATCTCGAACGCATCGGTCGCAAGATGCGCGAGTTTGTCGTGCCAGTGCTGTGCGATTTGCAACCGCGTCGGCACCCAAACGCGCTCGTGCTTGCCGATGTAATCCAGAAAACGGATCAGCCCCGCAGCGCGGCCGGGCCGCCCGGCGAGACGGCAATGCAGCCCCACCGACATCATCTTCGGCGCGGTCTCGCCTTCGGCATAGAGCACGTCGAAGGCATCCTTCAGATAGGTGAAGAATTGTTCGCCCTCGGCAAAGCCCTGCGGATTGATGAAACGCATGTCGTTGGCATCAAGCGTATAGGGGATGATCAGCTGCTTGCCGTTCCCGCCCTTGACCCAATAGGGCAGATCGTCGGCATAGGAGTCGCAGAGATAGCGGAAGCCGCCCTCCTCCATCAGGAGACGGTTGGTGTTGATCGAGGAGCGCCCGGTGTACCATCCGAGCGGTCGCGATCCGGTGGCCTCGGTGTGAACGTGGATCGCTTGCGCAATCTCGTCGCGCTCCTGCGCCTCGGTCATATCCTTGTGCTCGATCCATCTCAGGCTATGGCTCGCGATGTCCCAGCCCGCCTCCTTCATCGCCGCGACGATTTCCGGATTGCGCTTCAGCGCAGTCGCGACGCCGAACACGGTGGTCGGCCACTTCCGCTCGCTGAACAGCCGCCACAGCCGCCAGAAGCCGGCGCGCGAGCCATATTCGAACATCGATTCGATGTTGGCATGGCGCTGGCCCGGCCAGGGCTGCGCGCCGAGCACGTCGGACAGGAATGCTTCCGACGCACGGTCGCCGTGCAAAATGTTGTTCTCGCCGCCCTCTTCGAAGTTGATGACGAACTGCACCGCGACCCGCGCATTGTCGGGCCACCGCGGATGCGGCGGGTTACGGCCGTAGCCGCGGAGGTCGCGCGGATAGCGGGCGTCCTGCAAATCAGACTTCCTCGAAGCGGATCGGGAGCGCGCCCTTCCAAAGCACACTCTTGCCGAGCGTCGCCAGATTCTCCAGGCCCGAGGTCAGCGTGATGAAGTGGTTCCCGGCAAGCTGGCCCATCTTGCTTGCGAAATGCACGCCGCCATAGGCGAGCAAAATCTCGGTCTCGCTGATGCCGCCGGGATAGAGGATGATCTGGCCGGGCGCGGGATAGCTGGTGTGGTTCTCGTAGCCGACCCCGAAGTCGAGATCGCCGAGCGGCATCCACACACCCTCGCCACTCCAGCGCACATGGATGATGTGGCTCTCGAACGGCAGCGCCTTGCGGAACGCAGCGACAGTCTTGGGTGCAAGCTGCTCCTCAAAGCGGGCATCGAAGGTGTAGTCGCCGGTGCGGATAACGAGTTTGCTCATCTCATCTCTCTGGATCGGGGGCGGTGGGCCCCACGGGGAACTTTCAAGCAAAGAGCATTCCAGAGCGCTTCGCGCAAGTGGCGCGGCTCATTACCTGCGGTCGTAGGACCAGCCCAGAATGCCGCTACGGCGCACTTCCGGCTCCGGCTCGGCGGCGGGCTGAGGCGCCTCCTTCAGTTCCGCCTGGGGCGGTGGCGCGGGCGGCGCCGGCAGGGTCTCACACCTCATGGAGTAGACCAGCTTGCCATCCGCGGTGCGCCCGATCGGCGCACAGAGGTCGGGATGCGCCGCCGAGGTTTTTGGAGTCAACTTGACCTGCGCCGCGGCCGGCGAGACGATCAGCAGAAGGACCAGCAGATATTTCGACATCATTGTCGCCCAAAGAACCTCAATTGGTCCCATTCAACCGGATTGCGCGGGGCAAGTCCATCGGACCAGCGAGGGCGGTTGCCGAATACTTAGCCGAGATCAAACAATTGGCTCGCCCCATCGTGAGGCTCTGTCGGCACCGGCGGCACGGTAGCATAAGTGGCGGGATGCGTTGGCGTCCCGCCACTGGGTGTCATCACAGGGTACACTCAGCACTCTTCAAGAGTGATCAGCGCGCAACAATCAGTATGGCCTGTAGTAGTGGCGCGGACCACCGCTATAGCCATAACCGGGATCGTAATAGGTGGGCGGGCCGCCATAGTAATAGTTGTTGTCGTAGTATTCCTGGCGCCGGCTCTCCGCGATCGCACCTCCGATCAAACCTGCCGCCAGGCCCATGAAGGCGAAGCCCGCGGCATTCGGCCCGCGTCGATAATAGTGGCGACGTCGGGCCGCGCTGAAATCGGTGACGTCGGATGAGCGCTGGCCCGCCATAGCTATCTTTGCGGGGGGCGTCTCGGGCACCGATGACGCGGCAGCCGAGGGGGACACGGGGGCCGCCGCCAGGGCGAGGCTTGCGAATACAGCCAGCAGGCTACTGCGGCCGATCCTCGAATTCACATGTCTATCACTCATCTTGACGTCCTCTGTTCTTGCCCAAAGTAGAGATATGCAACAGCATGCGATGCGCAAACCGCGGAAATGGTCTCAACCGGCACGGACGGCGGCGCACGCCGTCTCGCTTTCAGACCCTTAGGCGCGGTAGCTCCAATATCTCCTGAGCGCATCGCCCACGGCATCGAGATCAAAGCGCTTGTCCGGCGCGAGTTGCTGCGTGATCAGGTTGAACATGTCGTTGAGGATCGAGCGCTTGTCGCCGAAATAGGAATGGCGCAAGCCGACCAGGCTGGTGTCGACCAGCGATGCATCGATCGTATCGACACCGTCGACGACCAGCAACGCTTCGCCAGCCTCCCCCGCCCTTGGATAGCCGTGCATGAATTTCGACGCCAGCAGCGCGACGTCGCGCGACGAGGCATAGAGCGTGAAGCGCGCAGCGCAACCGTTGAACTTCGCAGCGAGCTGGATGAAGCGGTCGCGATCGATGTCGGGCGCGGCAAAGATAACCTGGCCCAGCTTGGCGGCGCCGGCCGGTAGCTGCCAGGAGGTGACGCGTTCGAGCGTATTGATCACGGCGCGGTTGCCCATGCTGTGGGCGATGACGTGAACCTCACGGGCGCCGATTTCGCTCAGCGCAAGCTGGAGAAACGCCTCAAAATGGTCGCGCGACCATTCGATCGTGCTCTCGTCTACGGTGTACTTCTTCGTATCCGCCGCAGAAGCCCAGCTGTAGAGAAGCGTCCTCCCGGCAAATTTCAGGTCGACGGAGATCTGCGCGGCCCGCCGCGCCGCATCCTCGAACGCGACGTTATAGCCGTGCACGAAGATCAGGACGTCGCGCCCGTCCGCAGCGGCGAGCGAGTCCGCGAGGCTCGTGATGAAGACATCCCGGCCAAGCACTCCGACGCTCTTGAGGATCACATGCCTTGCCGGATCGGCGGTAAATTCAAGATGCCACCAGCTCGGCCCGGTTAGTTCGCCGAGGTCGCGTCCGCGCGTGGGCACGCTGACCTCCGCGATCCCGAATGCAAGCCCGCCACGCTCCCCTCGAAAATAGTTCGCCGGCGTGTCGTCGCCCCGGGCGCGATCGGTGCCGTAGAAAACGGGGATCGTGACGATGCCGGTCGCCTCGTCCGCGCTCGGCCGAACGATCTCCGAGACCAAGGGCGGGGACGCGCGGCCACGGCGGACGACGAATTCCCGGGCGGGAGCCGGTTCCGGCAGGGTGCGCCGAACGAGTTCTGCGGCCGGCTCTTCGGCAAGCAGCCGCTGAACCAGTGCGTCGAGCGCGCGGCGGAGCTCGTTGGGATCATCGCCATCGTTGGCGCGCCCGGCGAGCTCCAACAATTCGTCGCGATAGGGCGGCCATCTGCCGCCGAGCAAATGCTCCATTTGCGGCCCGAGCTCGAGCAAGGCAAGCAACAGGCGAAGCGTGTCGGACATCGCACGGCCCTTGTCGCTGAGGGTGGCCAAATCGGCCGCCCGTTCGTCTCTCTAGCCTAGAGGTTGTGGATGATGCGACAAGGCCGTCGCGCGTGCAAGCCTCGCTTTGCCGGTCCGCCCCTTTACGACAGCGCCCCCAGCACGCCGCGCGTGGCCTTGTCGATCTCCTCGACATAGCGGCGGCGGGCGGTGGTCTCGGTCAGGAAACCGACGACCTTGCGGCTGTCGGTGGAATCCACCACGGCCAGCATCTCGGCCTCCGCTTCGTCGAACACCGCCATGGCCGACTTTACGTTCATTTCCGGGATGAGCACGATGTCCGTCAGGCGCGCGAGCTCGATGACCTGGATCTCGTCGGCGATGCTATCGAGATCGCTGGTGAACAGGTCGGGCAGCAAGACGAGGCCGACATATTCGTCCGCATTGTTGACGATGACGATGCCGGGCCGCGATCCCAGCGGAAATTCGTTCCGGACGGCGGCAATCGTCGTGGTCGACGGCACCTTGCCGACGTCGGAGCGCATCAGCCGCTCGACGGTGAGGTTGCGCAGCCAACCGACATCGTTGGCGCTGCGGATGGTCTCGCCGCGCAGATGCAGGCGCCAGGTCGAGAACGAATGTCCGAACATGAAGCGGACGCAGATCGAGGTGACGATGCAGCCGGCGAGCACCACGGCGGTGACGTCGACATTGCGGGTCATTTCGAGCACGAGGAACGACATGGTCAAGGGACCGCCGACGATGGCGACGCCCAGCGTCGCCATGCCGGTCAGCATCGCGACCAGCGGATCGATCACGAAGTTGGGGCTGATAAGCAGAAGGACGGCGGCAAAGAACTTCCCGATCAGGCTGCCGACGAACAGCGAGGCAAAGAACAGACCGCCGCGAAAGCCGGAAGCGAGCGAGATCAGGCAGGCCGTCACCTTCAGGGCAATGATGATTGCGATCAGCCCGATGGTCATCTCGTGAAACAGATCGAGCACCATGGCGCCGTGGCCGGCCGCGAGCACCTGCGGCGTGACGATGGCAAAGCCGCCGACGACGAGGCCGCCGATCACCGGTCGCAGCCAGACCGGCAACCAGGCGAACAGGCGCTCGAAGGTCGAAGACGAGCGCATCACGGCGATGCCGACGCCGCTGGTGACAAGCGCAAGCCCGATCAGCGCCAGATATTGCTCGATGCCGACCGCGCTCACCTTGGGTATTTCAATGGAGTACGGCGCGCCGCCGAGCCATTGCGCGGTCAGCGCGCCGGCGAGCGAAGCCGCCAGGATCGGCGCGGCGCTGCCGACCGAATAGACGCCGACGATGAGTTCGCAGGCGTAGAAAGCGCCGGTGATCGGCGCGCCGAACGCTGCCGCAATCGCCGCAGCAGCGCCGCAGCCGACGATCAGGCGAAGATCGTTGCGGCGCAGATTGAAGAACTTGCCGAGCAGTGAGGCGATGCCGGAGCCGATCTGGGTGTACCCAGCCTCGAGACCGACCGAGGCGCCACAGCCGTTCGAGATCAGCGTCTGGCTCGACACCACGACGCTGTCGCGCATGGAGAGATTGCCGCCGCGCAGCGCATTGGCCTCGATCGGGTCGACGGCGCTGGATATCTTCAGCCGCCGCCGCCACCATTCCATGATGCCGAGTGCCAACCCGCCGAGCGCGGGTGCAAGCAGCGCCGCCCAAGGACTGACACGTGCGTTGGCGGACAGGCGGACGTCGACGGGAATGCCGTAGATCACCATATGAGCAATCTGCGCGATCTCGGCCATCAGGGTCACGATGGCGCCGGCCAGCGTGCCGATCACCAGCGCCAGCGGGATCAGGTAGAACTCGTTGCTGCGCAACAGCGCACGCAGCCGAACCATGAGGCGGTTGGATCCCTTGCGATCGGCGATATGTCTGATCCGCGCGAACACCGCCTGCCCTAACCTTCCGACATGCCGTAGCCGGCCATGCGCTGGTTGATGCCGAGCGCATTCATGCGGTGGCAGGCGTCGATGATGGCCTGTCTCTTGTCGAGTTCGTCAGCTGTCGTCGACATTCGATTTCCCGGCGATGGGCCTTGTGAGAGCGGGAGTACGTCAAAGCAATATGGCAGCGCAAGAGAAAGCGGACCGGATCGCGCACCCGCATCGGCGGCGGCACCACCAGATCACGAGATATACCGTAAAATCGACAAATTAACAGATTGTCGCAGCCTTATGAGAGGCTTGTCCGGACAGCAGCAATTCCGTTGATTACGAGATGCACGGAATAGGCAGCGAGCAGCATCCCGAGCACGCGCGACAGCACCGCATTGCCGGTGCGCCCGAGCGTGCGCGCGATCAGGCCCGCAGAGACAAAGCAGAGCAGGCACACGAAAACAACGACCAAGATGATGATCGCGAGCCTTGCCCCATAACCGGCATCACCTGTCAGCAGCAGCGTGGTCGCGATCGCGCCGGGGCTGGCCATCATCGGTATGGCCAGCGGAAACACCGCGACATCGGAGGCATGCTCCGAGGTCGTCTTGTTGGTCCAACTTGGATACCACAACAAAATTAAGGTCCGCGGTCGGAAAAAACCCAAGCAGCTCAACATTGAAGCAACCATTCCCGCACACTGCCGTTTCACTCGGCAGCGGCATCAACAGAAGCAGACGAGACAATTGCACGAGCTCCGTCCCAGAATTGATGCGCACGATCCCATTGCCGGCAGCCGCTGGGCGCTTCGATTAGGAACAAACGTCAGAGAACTCAAGGCCGCGATTCATCAAATCGGCAACGCGGCGGATGCCGTGGCCTACGGACTTCAACAGTGGCGGCTCAACTCCTCCCATGGTCAGTGGAAAGCTCGCAGCGGCGCGCCGCAGGTTGGGCTTCTCTCCGATTCAATGATTGCGTGCGGCGAGCTGCTCTCGTCCGTTGCCATGATTTGCGTCAACGCCATCGGCCTGGTCACAGGTGCCGTTCCGCGGGTCCTGCCCGCGGCTCCCGAAGCAGATCTGGAGGCCTATCTCGACGGTCTTGACGGCCTCTTTGTCGGCGGCGGGCAGACCAATGTTCACCCGTCCCGCTATGGCCAAATGGCCGACCAGGCGCTCGACGGCCCGTTTGATGAATTCCGCGACGAGGTCGCTCTTCGCCTGATTCCGCGCGCGCTGGCGCGCGGCATCCCCACCCTGTTCGTCTGCCGCGGACTGCAGGAGCCCAGCAGCAGCGCATGACGCGCAAGCGCCGCTACAGCAAGGTCATCAGCGACCTCGGAATGGTCGGGCTCGGCAATCCCATCAGCGGCCTGCACGTTCACGTCGAGGTGCCCGAGCCAGACCAGCGCGTCGAGATCATGCACCGCCTGGTGCCGTTCCTGCCGCTGCTGCTGGCGCGGTCGACTTCGTCGCCGTTCTGGTGCGGTTACCAACCGGATTGCTGGGCTACCGCAACGCCGCGAACGACGCCCTGCCGCGGACCGGCTTCCCGGAGATGTTTCGCAACCTTGCTGAATACGAGACCTATGTGAGGACATTGGTCGACGCGGGCATCGTTCCCAACGCCACCTATGTCTGGTGGGCGCTGCGGCCTTCGCTCCAGCATCCGACCCTCGAGCTTCGTATCACCGACTGCTGCACGTCGATCGCCGACACGGTGGCGATCGCGGCGGTGTATCGCGCGCTGGTCAGACACGTCGTGCACCACCCGGATCTGAACGCCACCTATTCGGCCGTGCACCGCGCGCTGATCGAGGAAAACCGCTGGCGCGCCCAGCGTTACGGGACGGACGGAACGTAGATCGATCTGGCGTCGTTCGAGCCGGTCTCGTTCAGGAGCTAGCTTGAGGCGGTGATCGCGATGCTTGCGCCCGACATCGCGCATCTCGGCATCGAGGACGATGTTCAGCACCTCAAGGCCATCCCGAAACGCGGCACTTCGGCGCATCTTCAGCTCGAGTATTTCCGGGGCCTGAGAAAGTTCGGCCGCTCGCCGCGTGAGGCGATCGGTGACGGGACGAAGTGGCTGCGCACCTCGACCGAGGCCGGCGATTTCGCCGCCCGGGCCGCCGAGCCGAAGGGCACGCCGTCGGCCGCCCCTGCCAGATCTGGGCTGTTGCAGCCACATGCGTCGAAGCGAGCGTGCGCTTCCGATCGCGTCACAAGAGAACGGCAGGACCAGGAAGACACGACGAACGGTTAGCTGGCCGGCGGCCCTGTTGCAAAATGGGAACCATTGGCCTCGCCAAGTCTTGATCGCCCGAGGGAAGGCCGGGCCTTCCCGTTCACCTCGACAGGAGGATCCATGGCCAAACGAGCAAAGAAACGCACCACAAAGAAGAGCGCAGGACGCCGCACGCGTCAGGCGCCGAAGCTGCTGAGCGACCTGTTTCTGGAAACGCTGAAGGACATCTATTTCGCCGAGAACAAGATCATCAAGACGCTGCCGAAGATGGCCAAGGCCGCGCAGTCGAAGGATCTTGCGGCGGCCTTCAACAAGCACGTGCGCGAGACGCAGGGCCAGGTCAAACGGCTGGACCAGATATTCAAGATGCTGGGCAAGCCGGCCCGCGGCAAGCCCTGCGAAGCGATCAACGGCATCACCGATGAGGGTGCTGAGATCATGAAGGACTTCAAGAACGCCCCTGCCCTCGACGCCGGCCTGCTCGCGGCGGCCCAGGCCGTCGAGCACTACGAGATCTCCCGGTACGGCACTCTGCGCACCTGGGCCGAGGAGCTCGGCATGCCGGACGCCGCAAGGCTGCTCCAGGCAACGCTGGACGAGGAAGAAGCGACCGATCACACCCTGACCGAGCTCGCTACCTCGGTGATCAACCTCGAAGCGGAAGAGGAATACCGCGAAGCGGCCTGAGCCACCGCGCGGCCGAATTGGTTACCAACGGCGCCACGGACACTCCGTGGCGCCGAAACGTCTGATGACAAGGGGCGCCCGCCGGCAGTTGGGTCAGCCATGCTCCAAACGCGCGCTGCTGGATTTCCGGGGAACCATCCCCATATGCCTTTTTTCCAATCGCAGCGCCCTCCCCGAGTTATGCCATGCAACCCAAAAATCCCCTCGACTGGATGCTGTCAGAAGCCCTGGACTCGCTGACCCGCGCCGAACGGATGCGCCAGCAGTTCGGCCGCCAGGAATCCTGCTGGGAGCCTCCGATCGACGTGCTCGAGACCGAGCATGAGCTTTTGATTCTCGTCGCGCTGCCAGGCGTCAATCCCGACAACGTCGAGACGGTGATCCATGACGGCGTGCTCGTGATCTCCGGCCAGCGCACGCTTCCGCCGGAGCTTCGCAATGCCCGCATCCACCGGCTGGAGCTACCGCAGGGGCGTTTTGAGCGCCGCATTGCATTGCCCCTTGGGCGCTACGCCATCAGCCGCTTCGTGATGGACGGCTGCGTCGCACTGCGCCTCGCCAAATCCTGAGGTCGATCATGGCCACCGAACAGATGAACACCGCCCAGACCAATTCCCAAAACAGCTCCGACGTGAAGATTCCCGAAGACGCGCTGATCATCATCCCCGTGCGCGAGATGGTGCTATTCCCCGGCGCCATCGCGCCAATCGCGATCGCGCGGCCGAAGTCGGTCGCCGCCGCACAGCAGGCACTGCGCGAGCAGCGGCCGGTCGGCATCGTGCTGCAACGCAGCGCCGCGACCGAAGAGCCGGGGCCCGACGATCTTTATCGGGTCGCAACCATCGCCAACATCGTGCGCTATATCACTGCACCCGATGGCACCCATCACATCGTCTGCCAGGGCGTGCAGCGTGCCCGCATCCTCGACTTCCTGCCCGGGACGCCGTTCGCGGCCGCGCGGATTCAGCAGATTCGGAGCCGACCACGATCTCGCCCGAGATCGAGGCGCGCGCTCTGAATTTGCAGCGCCAGGCGATCGAGGCGGTCGAGCTGCTGCCGCAGGCGCCACCCGAGTTGGTCGCGATGTTCCAGAGCACCAGTGCGCCCGGCGCGCTGGCGGATCTGGCGACCTCGTTCATGGACATCAAGCCGCAGGACAAGCAGGAGGTCCTGGAGACCATCGACCTCTCCCTGCGCGTCGAGAAGGTGTCGAAGCATCTGGCCGAGCGGCTGGAGGTGCTGCGCATCTCCAACGAGATCGGCCAGCAGACCCGCGCCAGCTTCGACGAGCGGCAGCGCGAGGCGATCCTGCGCGAGCAGATGGCGACAATCCAGCGCCAGCTCGGCGAAAGCGACGGCAAGGCAGCCGAGGTCGCCGAGCTGACCGCCGCCATCGCCCAGGCCAACATGCCGCCGGAGGCGGACGCGCATGCGAAAAGGAGCTGCGCCGCTACGAGCGCATGCCGGAGGCTGCTGGCGAAGCGGGCATGGTCCGCACTTATCTCGACTGGCTGATCGAGCTGCCCTGGGCCCTGCCCGAGGAGAAGCCGATCGACATCAAGGAGGCGCGCCGCATCCTGGATGCCGACCATTTCGGCCTGGAGAAGATCAAGAGCCGGATCATCGAATATCTGGCGGTGCGCAAGCTCGCCCCGCAGGGCAAGGCGCCGATCCTGTGCTTCGTCGGTCCGCCCGGCGTCGGCAAGACCTCGCTCGGACAATCCATCGCCCGCGCGATGGATCGCCCCTTCGTGCGTGTCAGCCTGGGCGGCCTGCATGACGAGGCTGAGATCCGCGGTCACCGGCGCACCTATATCGGCGCGCTGCCCGGCAACATCATCCAGGGCATCAAGAAGGCAGGCGCGCGGAACTGCGTGATGATGCTGGACGAGATCGACAAGATGGGTCGCGGCGTGCAGGGCGATCCCTCGGCTGCGATGCTGGAGGTGCTCGACCCCGAGCAGAACGGGACGTTCCGGGACAATTACCTCGGCGTGCCCTTCGACCTGTCGCGCGTGGTGTTCATCGCGACCGCCAACATGCTGGACCAGATTCCCGGTCCGCTGTTGGATCGCATGGAGCTGATCAGCCTGGCCGGCTACACTCAGGAGGAGAAGCTCGAGATCGCGCAACGCTATCTGGTGCGCCGGCAGCTCGAGGCCAACGGCCTGAGCGCCGAGCAAGCCGAGATCGAACCGGAAGCACTGAAGCTGGTCGCGAAGGGCTACACAAGGGAAGCCGGGGTGCGTAACCTGGAGCGTGAGATCGGAAAACTGTTCCGGCACGCAGCGGTGCAGGTCGCGGAGGGCACGGCCACGAAGGTCGTGGTCGGCCCGAAGGACATCGCCACCGTGCTCGGCCAGCCGCGCTTCGAGGGCGAGATCGCGCAGCGCACCAGCGTTCCCGGCGTGGCCACCGGCCTTGCCTGGACGCCGGTCGGCGGCGACATCCTGTTCATCGAGGCAACGCGGGTGCCCGGCAGGGGCAATTTGATCCTGACCGGCCAGCTCGGCGACGTCATGCGCGAGAGCGTGCAGGCGGCACTGACGCTGGTGAAGAGCAGAGCCTCGCAGATCGGCATCGAACCGTCGCTGTTCGAGAAGAGCGACATCCACGTTCACGTGCCGGCGGGCGCAACCCCCAAGGACGGGCCGAGCGCCGGGGTAGCGATGTTCACGGCGCTGACCTCACTGCTCACCAATCGCACGGTGCGCAGCGACACCGCGATGACCGGCGAGATCTCGCTGCGCGGGCTGGTGCTGCCGGTCGGCGGCATCAAGGAGAAAGTGGTGGCGGCTGCCGCCGCCGGACTGAAGCGCGTGATGCTGCCTGCGCGCAACAGGCGGGATTACGACGACATCCCGAAGAGCGCGCGGGACGACCTCGAATTCATCTGGCTCGAGCGCGTCGACGAGGCCATCGCCGCGGTGCTCGAGCCAGCCGAGGCCAAGGTCGAAGCGGCGGAGTAAGGCAATGAGCGGATTGTTGGAACGAGCGACGAAATCGCGGAGAGCGCAGCGGCTACGGCAGTTGCTCGATCGCGCGATCGATCGGGTTCGCGAGGCGCTGGCGGCACCTGGGCCGCGGCTTCGGCCGATTCCCGTGCGGGTGAAGCGCCGCAACGGCTGATCCCCTCAGCATCAGCCCTTGCGGTCACAACACAAAAAGGCCCCCTCTTCCCGAGGGGGCCTTTGCTTTATCAGGCCACAGCGTCCTTGGCGGCCTTGACCGGGCGGGCGCGGACGATCTTCCGGGCCGGCTTGGCCTTGAACATCATCTCTTCACCCGTGAACGGGTTGGTGCCCTTGCGCGCCTTGGTCGCGGGCTTCTTGATGACCACGAACTTGGCGAAGCCCGGCACCAGGAACAGGCCGTTCTTCTTGAGCTCCTTGTGGCCGACGTCGGTCAGCGTCTCCATGACGCTCTTGACGTCGCGCTTGGAAAGCTCGGTGACGGTCGAAATCTTTTCGATCAGCTGCGATTTGGACATTTGGGTTGGCATCGTGTCTCCTCTGATTCGTTGCCGGTTGCATACTAGACCAACCGTTGAAGGCTCTACTGCCTTCTGCACAGTTTTGTCGCGTTTTACGGGCTTTTCTGGCCCCCTCCGGCAAAAAACCCTGCATTTTAGCCGCTTCCTGGGCGGAAAGAGCCTCCGGCAGCGGTTTTTGCCTTGTTTCAAAGGCCCGCAAGCAGCCTTGCTAAAGCTGATTCGCTGCTTTCGACAAGCGACGACCGGCCTCTTTGTGCAAGGTCGGTCGCGATTCACCCTGAAAAATAAGGCCTGGATCCGCTCGATAAGGATCGCTGCGGCGTCGGCGCAGACGCCCTGATGCGGCACCCTCTTTGCAAAAAACTCGAAAACAACCCCATGCACAGTAGAAATGCAGGCCCCGGGATGGCGCCTCGCCCGCCTGCGAAGCGATTGACTCGTCGGGCAAAACAGGAGCAGTAGTTGATCATGGCCCGGTTCGTCCGCGAGAGCGGTGACAGACGGACTGGTGGATAGAGCTCCTCACCCCGCCCTCTCCCGTAAGAATGCTGCGAGGGAGAGCTAAGCTCCCGCCGCGTTGTTCGCGATCACGTTGCGATAAAAGCTGGCGCTGAGTTTTGCCGTGCGCACCTGCGTTTCGAAATTGACGTGATAGAGCCCGAAGCGCTTGTTGAGCCCGAACACCCACTCGAAATTGTCCATCAGACTCCAGAGGAAGTAGCCGCGCACCGGAACGCCTTCGACGGTGGCGCGCTGGAGCTGGGCGAGATAATTGCGCAGGTACATGATGCGATCGGTGTCGTAGATCTTGCCGTCGGGCGTGACCTGGTCCTCGCCGGAGGTGCCGTTCTCGCTGATATAGATCGCGTCCGTCTTCCAGATATTTGCGGCGAGCTTCGGCACCCAATAGATCGTCTCGGGGCCGACGCGCAGCCAGTCCGAATTCATGTGCGGAAATGATTTCGGGATCGGCAGCGGCGCAAAACCCGCGCCCTGGTCGGACGGCAGGATGTAGTGCTGCGGCGCGTAGATGTTGAGGCCGAGGAAATCGACCGGGGAGGAGATGATCTTCAATTCCGCGTCGGTGTATTTCGGCGCGTCGCGGCCGGCGAACTTCAGGAAGGCGTCGGTATAGCGACCCTCCATGATGACGTTGAGATATCCCGCATTCAGCTCGCGCAGCGCGATTGCGGCGGCGCGGACATGGTCGGGCGTATCGATCGCGGGAATGCAGGCATCGATGTTCTCGGCCGGGCCGACGCGGGTGCCTTGGCGGCCATGGGCACGCACGGCCTGCACCGCGAGCCCGTGCGCAAGCGCGCTGTTGTGCCTGACCTGGTTGACCTCGGCCTGCGGCAACATCAGGCCCGGCGCGTCGATGCCGATGCCATAGCCGAAATAGACGAAGCGGCCGCTCTCGTTCAGCGTGAACACGTTCCTGACGCGGTCGGTCAGGTGCTCGGCAACATAGGCCGCGTAGTCGCCAAAAATCTTGCAGGTCTCGGTGGAGCGCCAGCCGCCAAAACGGTCCTGGAGCGATTGCGGGAGGTCCCAATGGTAGAGCGTCAGCCACGGCTCGATGCCGTTCTTCAGGAGTTCGTCGATGAGGCGGTTGTAGAAATCAAGCCCCTTCGGATTCGGCTTGCCGTCGCCGTCCGGAAACACGCGCGGCCAGGCCACCGAGAAGCGATAGGCCTTGCAGCCGAGCTCCTTGATGAGCGCGATGTCCTCTCCGTAGCGGTGATAGTGCTCGTTGGCGCGATCGCCATTGGTGCCGTCCTCGATCTTGCCGGGGATGCGGACGAATTTGTCCCAGATCGAGGCGCCACGCCCGTCCTCGTTGACCGCGCCCTCGACCTGGTAGGACGAGGTGGCGGTGCCCCAGAGAAAACCTGGCGGAAAGCTACCGGCACGGCCCGGCGTCGAAGCCGGCTGGGCCCTGACCTCCAGCGGACTTGCCATCCCGGCAGCCGACAGCCCCGCGAGCTTCGCGAACTGGCGCCGCGAGACCTTGTCCGACATTGATGCTGCTCCGCTTGTGCGCTGTTGCGGTCGCACAATGGCGGGTCACAAGCGATTTGAAAAGCGCGGACGACGGAGCCAGCTTCAAGATCGAACCGGTTGCCCGATTCCCAGCAGATTACCTTCGCTGTCGCGGAACCACGCGCCCCGCTCGCCGATACCTTTGCTGGCGTAATTGCCGGCAATCTCCGCAATCCCGTCAACGGTCTTCAAGCCGGGGAAGTCATATTCCTCGAACGCGACCCCTCGTAGGCGAAGCTCGCGCACGGTGGCCTCGATGTCCTCGACTTCCCAACCCATCTGCGTGTGCGTCCCGGATTGCGTTCCGGCCGAGACGAAGATCGCAAACTCGCCAGCGGCACAGACGTAGCGGAGCCCACCCTCGCGTGCTCGACCGGCTCGAGCCCGAGTTTCTCGGAATAGAACGCCCTCGCCCGATCAAGGTCTTTTGCTGGAAGCCGGGTTGCCACTTTCGCGTTCGCTAGCATGCCGTCACTCCTTTCCTGGTCTCAATCTCGGTCCGTTCCGCTGCGATTATCCGAGGCCGATTAACGCATGGCAGTTCCGATTGACGTGGGTCAATACCAGTGGAGCGATCCGGAGTATGAAAGATTCTTGGCTCAAAT
Source organism: Bradyrhizobium sp. LLZ17 (assembly GCF_041200145.1). Taxonomy (NCBI): domain Bacteria; kingdom Pseudomonadati; phylum Pseudomonadota; class Alphaproteobacteria; order Hyphomicrobiales; family Nitrobacteraceae; genus Bradyrhizobium; species Bradyrhizobium zaerense. Next base: position 7,644,270 of record NZ_CP165734.1, on the reverse strand, counting down.
CAGTTGGTAGTGATGCTCGTCTCAAGGATGAAGCGCTCTCCGCACCAAATGCGGATGCTGCGTCCAATTTTGCTTGTGCTCTCGCTTGCCGTCCTGCCCAACGTTGCGACGGCCGATGAGGACGTCAAGCTCACGGCGACACAGGCTCAGAACCTGGGCGTCCGCATGGCCCATCCGATCTCGAGCCGGACCGATCAAACACTGCCCTATCCAGCACAGATCGTCATTCCGACGGCGCAATTGTGGGTCGTGAGCGCTCCGGTCGCCGGCATGGTCACCAATCTGGCGGCGGCGCGCGGCGATCGAGTCACCGCGGGTCAACCGCTCGTGACCCTGCAGAGCCCAAGCTTTGTCACATTGCAACGCGACTACCTGCAGGCAATCGCTCAGGAGGTTCTTGCCAATCAGCAGCTCAAGCGGAACGCCGACTTGTTCGACGGCAAGGCAGTACCGCAACGCGTGCTGGAGGCCAGTCAGACGGAGGCTCGCCAAGCCGGCACCATCCTCGCCGAACGACGACAAATGCTTCATCTGAGCGGCATGTCGGACGACGGGATCTCTCGTCTAATCAACGATGCAGCGATCAGCGCAACGCTCACCGTCAGCGCGCCACAGGCCGCATCCGTCGTCGATATCGCTGTTTCGCCCGGTCAGCGCCTGGAGCAGGCCGCGTCTCTGGTAAAACTTGCGCGGCTGTCACCGCTATGGGCCGAGATTGCGATCCCGGCATCCAGTATCCGAGCCATTCGGCCCGGCGCCAAGGTCGACGTCGAGGGTTACGATGCGTCAGGCCGCGTGATCCTGGTATCCGAGACGGCCGACGCGACAACGCAGACTATTCTCGTGCGCGCGGAGATCCCGAATGAGAATGGCGGCTTGCGTCCCGGTCAGACTGCGGCGGCGCGCGTCAGCTTTCTCTCCGCGGACGAGAGCGCCTGGGAAATTCCCTATAGCGGACTCGTTCGCCGCGGCGAGCAGACGTCTGTTTTCGTCGCCATCGATGGCGGCTTTCGTCTGGTGCCCGTGACGTTGCTCGCGGAAGATCAGGACCACGTCGTGATCTCCGGGCCGATCGCCGAGAAGGATCAGATCGCAATCGCCGGCATCTCTGCGCTTCGGGGCATTCTCTTGCGGCTCGGGGCGGGACAGTAATGCTGCCACGGCTGGTCGCATTTGCGTTGTCACAGCGGTTGTTCGTCGCCTTGAGCGTGCTCTTGCTGGTCGGCGCGGCCGCGGCTTTTCTTCCAAGCCTGCCGATCGACGCCTTTCCCGACGTTTCTCCGGTCCAGGTGAAGATCATCATGAAGGCACCTGGCCTCACCCCTGAGGAGGTCGAGCAGCGCATTACAGTTCCGATCGAACTGGAATTGCTTGGACTGCCCAACAAGAAGATTCTTCGCACCACGACCAAATATGCCCTGGCCGATGTGACCGTGGATTTCGAGGACGGCACCGACATCTACTGGGCGCGCAGTCAAGTGTCGGAGCGACTTTCGAATGTTTCGCGCGATTTTCCCGACGGGGTGAGCGGCGGATTGGCGCCGATCACGAGCCCGCTCGGTGAGATGTTCATGTTCACGATCGACAGCCCGGAACTCTCGCTCGCGGAGCGGCGAACCTTGCTCGATTGGGTGATCCGCCCCGCGCTGCGTACGGTCCCCGGCGTTGCCGACGTCAACGCGCTCGGCGGCTATGTCCGAGCCTTCGAGATTGTCCCCCGCGACGCCGCGCTTGCGGCCCGCGGGATCTCCTCCGAGCTATTTCGTCGCGCCATCGAGGCCAACAGCCGCAACGATGGTGCCGGACGCGTGAACCAGGGGGAGGACAGCTCGCTGGTGCGGATCGAAGGCAGCATCCGTACAATTGATGACATCAGGGCCATCGTCGTCGACACGCGCGACGGCGTTCCGATCCGTGTGAACGACGTCGCCCGGGTCAAGGTCGGCGCCCTGAGCCGCTACGGCGCGGTCACCTCCGACGGCCGTGGCGAAACGGTCGAGGGGCTCGTGCTCGGGCTGCGCGGCGCCAATGCCGGCCAACTCGTCCGCGATGTCCGCCTGCGACTTGAGGCACTACAGCCCTCTCTGCCGAAGAGCGTCTCGATCAATGTGTTCTATGACCGGAGCCGGCTGGTCGGACGTGCCGTCGGGACCGTCGTACGTGCACTCGGCGAAGCCACCGTGCTCGTCGTCGTCCTCCTGTTGCTGTTCCTCGGCAATTGGCGCGCCTCCCTCGTCATCGCGCTCAGCCTGCCGCTAGCGATCGTGATGGCGCTCCTCGTCATGCGCGCCGTTGGCATGTCGGCCAATCTGATGAGCCTCGGCGGGCTCGCGATCGCGATCGGCATGCTCATCGACGCTCTCGTGGTCGTGGTCGAAAATATCGTCGGCAATCTCGCCAAGCACGAGCCGGGAAAAACAACTCCACTGATCCACATTGTGTTCCGATCCGTTTGCGAGGTGCTGCAACCGGTCGCGTCCGGTGTCCTGATCATCATCATCGTGTTCGTGCCTCTGCTGACGCTACAAGGACTTGAGGGAAAGCTTTTCATCCCTGTCGCGCTCGCCATCATCTTTGCGCTCGCCAGCTCGTTGCTGCTGGCGCTCACGGTCATTCCGGTTGCGACCTCGTTTTTGCTCAAATCTACGGCCCATGGCGATCCGCTACTCATCCGCATCGCGCTAAGGGTCTATGAGCCCGCCCTCGATTGGTCACTGAGGAACGAGCGCAAGGTCGTTGTCGCGGCTGTGCTGGGGCTCGCCGCCGCCGGTTACGCCTATACGCAGCTTGGCAAGACGTTCATGCCGACCATGGATGAAGGCGACGTCATCGTCAGCGTGGAAACTCTGCCCTCTGTCAATCTCGACGATTCCATTGCCGTCAACGCCAGACTCCAGTCGGCCCTTATGAAGGTGCCGGACGTCACTGGAATAGTCGCCCGAACCGGTTCTGATGAGCTCGGTCTTGATCCGATGGGTCCGAACCAGACCGATACGTTCCTGGTGCTCAAGCCTGTCGAGCAGAGGCAAGCCCGAGACCGCTCGGCCCTTCTGCAAGAGCTGCGCGATGTGCTCGCAGATTTTCCTGGCTTGTCGCTCAGCTTCACGCAGCCGATCGACATGCGCGTGCAGGAGATGATCAGTGGCGTGCGCGGCGACGTCGCGGTCAAGATCTTCGGCACTGACATTGGCCAGCTTAACGAGATTGCGGCAAAATTGTCCGCCATTGTCTCGGGCATTGAGGGGGCCGAAGATGTGTACACGACGCTCAACGAGGGCGCCCAATACTACACTGTGGCCGTGAACCGGATGGAGGCCGGCCGACTTGGCCTGACGGTGGATTCCATTGCCAACACGCTCCGTACCCAGATCGAGGGACGAACCATCGGCACCGCGCTCGAGGATGGTCGCCGTACGCCGATCCTGGTCCGCGGCGGCGAGACGACACGGGAGGCTCCGACGCTGCTTGCAAGCCTGCCGCTGACGTTGTCGTCCGGGCAACATGTTGCGCTGTCGCAGGTCGCCCGAGATCCAGCGCGTCGACGGTCCCGTGAAGATCGACCGCGAGGACGGCAACCGGATGAGCGTCGTCAGGGCCAACGTCCGCGGCCGCGATATGGTCGGGTTTGTCCAGGCGGCCCAACAGAAGGTCGCGACCGAGCTTCCGCTGCCGAAAGGCTATCGGTTGAGCTGGGGCGGACAGTTCGAGAACCAGCAGCGTGCCGCCGCCCGGCTGTCGATCGTGGTGCCCATCGCGATTGGCCTGATCTTCGTGCTGCTGTTCACCACGTTCGGTTCCGTGCGGCAGGCTTTGTTGGTGCTTGTGAACATCCCTTTCGCCTTGATCGGTGGCGTATTCGCCCTGGTGTCGACCGGGGAATACCTGTCGGTCCCGGCTTCCGTTGGTTTCATTGCTCTCCTCGGGATCGCGGTCCTGAACGGCGTAGTGCTGGTCTCTTACTTCAATCAGTTGCGCGCGCATGGCCTTGCCGAGGAGCGTATCGTTGTCGAGGGTGCCAAGCGGCGGCTCCGGCCAGTGCTGATGACAGCCAGCATCACCGCGCTGGGACTGATCCCACTGCTGTTTGCTTCCGGGCCCGGATCCGAGATCCAGCGCCCGCTCGCCATTGTGGTGATCGGTGGCTTGCTATCATCGACGGTGCTGACCCTGATCCTGCTGCCGATCCTCTACCAGCGGTTCGGCGGCGCCGCGAAGGTGGCGAAATGAAAAACGACACGGTTTGCCTCACCCTGATCGCTGCGCGCAATCTTCGCGACGAACTGTTCGACTATCTGAGCGAACAGGGAGATCTGGTGTCCGGCTTCAATGCTTCGGAGGCTGCCGGACACGGGGCCAACGTGTTGCTGCAAACCCCCAGCGAACGCGTCAAGGGACACGCGGACCAGGTGCTGGTCCGGATTATCCTGCAACGCGCCAGTGCCGAACGTTTGCTCGAGCGGGTTCGCGTTTCATTCGCCGGCACCAACATCGTATATTGGGTAACGCCGGTGACTGATTTCGGCACCATTGCCTGACCGCCGCACCGTGCCTGTCACGCGATGCAATTCACAATGAAACGTTCAGGTCCGCCGCGATGACCGCCAGCTCAACACCCGCAGTCACGGGCCTGACGGAACAGCAAGCCCGGACCCGGCTCGAAGCCGAAGGCTACAATGAGCTGCCACGACAGGCTCGGCGGACGCCGCTTCGCATCGTCCTGGAGGTGTTGCGCGAACCGATGCTGGCGCTGCTGGTTGGCGCAGGGCTGGTCTATCTCTTACTGGGGGACCTCAAGGAAGCGCTGATCCTGCTGGCTTTCGGGCTTATGTCGGTCGTCATCACCGTGATCCAGGAGACCCGCACCGAGCGTGTGCTCGAGGCGTTGCGGGATTTGACCAGCCCCAGGGCGCTGGTGATCCGGGACGGCGAACGGCGGCGCATTGCCGGGCGCGACGTCGCTCGAGGTGACCTCATCGTGCTCGCCGAAGGAGACCGCGTTCCCGCTGATGGATCGCTGTGTGAAGCCTCAGACCTGCAGACGGACGAGTCCCTGCTCACCGGCGAATCCGTGCCCGTGCGCAAGGTCGCAGCCGATCGCGTTGCCGTTGACCATCCCCGTCCCGGCGGCGACGACCAGCCTTACGTCTATTCAGGCTCGCTGGTCGTACGAGGTACCGGGATTGCCGAAGTGATCGCGACCGGGCCGCGCAGCGAAATCGGAAAGATCGGCCAGTCGCTGCAAAGCCTCGATAGCGAGCCGCCGCGGCTTCAGCAACAGACTTCCGCGCTCGTGCGCTGGTGCGCACTCGGAGGCGTGTTGGTCAGTGTATTGGCGGTCGTGCTTTATGGAACGCTCCGGGGCGGCTGGCTTGAAGCGTTTCTGGCGGGCATCGCGATCGGCATGTCCATGCTGCCGGAGGAATTTCCGGTCGTGCTGACGGTCTTCATGGCGATGGGCGCCTGGCGTATCTCCAAGGCCCGGGTGCTGACCCGCCGTGCCGCCTCGATCGAAACCCTGGGCTCGGCAACGGTCCTGTGCACGGACAAGACCGGTACGCTCACCGAGAACCGCATGACGATTGCCGAGCTGCGCCGTCCGGACGGCAGCGCGCTGCGCAACTCCGCGCTCTTGTTGCCGCACCTCCCGGCGGAGTTCGCCCGGATCGCCGTTCATGGCCTGCTCGCGAGTACGCCGGAGCCATTCGATCCCATGGAAAAGGCTTTTTACAGCTTCGTCCAGCAGGCGCCAGCTACGCGCCTCGATGTCCCGGGCAATGGCTGGCGCCTCGTACGCAGCTATGGTCTGCGCCCCGATCTTCTTGCCATGACCCAGGTCTGGCAACGGCCCGGTGCGACGCAGCTCCTGGTCGCGAGCAAGGGAGCTCCCGAGGCCATCGCGCGTCTTTGCGGGCTCGCAGAGCCGGAGATGATCGCCTTGCGCGAGGCGACCGATGCCATGGCCGCCGACGGCTTGCGCGTGCTGGGCGTGGCCGGCGCTTCATACGATGGGGCGACGCTCCCAGAGTCCCAGACCGAATTCGCTCTCCGCCTTGTTGGGCTGGTTGGCCTTGCCGATCCGCTTCGCTCGAGCGTGCCGGATGCCGTGCGGGAATGTCTCATGGCGGGCATCCGCGTCGTGATGATCACCGGGGACTATCCGGCCACGGCGCAGGCCATCGCCCGGCAAGCCGGCATCAAGACGTCCGATGTTCTGAGTGGGGACGCACTCCGGCAGGTCGACGACACCGCGCTCGCGCGACGTGTCGAAATGGTCAATGTCTTCGCGCGCATCGTGCCGGAGCAGAAGTTGCGGATCGTCCAGGCATTGAAGACGAACGGTGAGGTCGTCGCGATGACTGGCGACGGGGTCAACGATGCTCCCTCGCTCAAGGCCGCTCATATCGGCGTCGCCATGGGTGGGCGCGGCACGGACGTCGCGCGAGAGGCGTCCTCGATCGTGCTGCTCGATGACGACTTCGGCTCGATCGTGACCGCAATCCGCCTCGGGCGGCGCATCTACGACAATCTACGCAAGGCCATGAGCTTTATTTTCGCGGTGCACGTCCCCATCGCGGGCATGGCGCTGCTGCCGCTGGTCCTGGGCCTGCCGATCTTTTTCAGCCCGATCCACATTGCCTTTCTGGAGATGGTGATCGATCCCGTGTGCTCGCTGGTTTTCGAGGCGGAAACCGACGAGCGCGACATCATGAACCGGCCGCCACGCCCGCCCGACGCGCCGCTGTTCTCATGGTCCCTGATCGTATGGAGCATTGTCCAGGGAGCGCTTGCTTTCGCCGTCGTCGCGCTCGTCTATATCGTTGGGCTGCGCCGCGGCATGCCGGAAAACGAAGCCCGCGCGCTCGGGTTTTTCGCGCTCGTGCTGACGATCTTCAGCCTTGTACTGGTCAACCGCTCTTTCAGCTCCTCGCTGATCGTTGCCTTCCGCCGCCCGAACGCCGCGCTTGTTTGGATCCTCCTGACGATCGCGGCGGTCCTTGCGGCGGTCCTGTACTGGCCCGCAGCCTCCTTGCTGTTTCGCTTCGACCCGCTGCATGGCGACGACCTCCTCGTCACCATGGCTGCAGCGGCAGCCGTGCTACTGGTTCTCGAGGCTCTCAAGCCGATTTGGCGCGCACGCCTTCGCGTTTGAGCTGAATGCAGCCCTGTTGCCATCACAGCGCAAACCGGCAAAAATGGGTAGGTGGGGCACTAACGCATTCAGGGCTAGCGCTGATCTGCCAGAAGCAGCTCCTTATCGAACCAGAATAGCAGGACGTATCCGGCTGGAACGAAGAACAGCGTCAGCAGCGAAGCAATTGCAAGCCCCGACATCATGAGCACCGCCATCGGCTGCCACAAGGCGCCGCCGGCGATGGCCATCGGAGCCAACCCTAGAACCGTCGTCGCCGAGGTCAGCAGGATCGGACGCAACCGCTTCTCCGATGCGGCCACGACCGCTTGGCGCAGCGGGAGTCTCTGCCGCTCGATATCGATCTGGTCGATCAGCACGATGGCGTTGTTGATGATGATCCCCGATAGGCTGATGATGCCCAAGGTCCCGAAGAACGACAGCGGTTGTCCCGTTGCCAGCAGCCCGGACGGGATGCCGATCAAGATCAGCGGTATGCTCATGAAGGTCAGGAGCGTGCGCCGAAAGGAGTTGAACTGCAGGATGATGGCCAGCACCATGACGGCAAGTGCGATCGGAAAGCCGGCGGCGAGCTTCTGGTTGGTCTCCGCGCTTTTCTGGATTTCGCCACCGATGGCCACGTGATAACCCCCGGTCGTGTCCATCTCGTTGAGCCCGGGCTGGATGGTTTCCAGCAGCTGCCCGGCGGTCAGCGAGGTGCTGCGGGCCGTCACCGTGATGGTCCGTTCCTGGTTCTTGCGGCGGATCCGCGCGAAGTCGAACCCGGGCTTCAGCCTCGCGACCTGGGCCAACGAGATGAGGCCGCCGTTCTTCGCGAACGTCGCGCTGGTGAGGCCTTCCAGGCTCTGCGACGTGTAGGCGCCGGCGCGCAACACGATCGGGATCGAGTTGTCGCCTTCCCGGTAGATCGACACCGCGGTGCCGCTGAAATAGGTGTTCAGCAGCCGAGTGACTTCCTCGGAGGTCACCCCAAGCTGGCGCGCCCGGTCCTGGTCGATCTCGACGACCACCTTGACGATCTTGTTGCCCCAGTCGTCGTCGTTCTCACGGACGTTCGGCGCCCGCTGCAACAGGGATCGTACCCGTTCGCTGAAGGCGAGTAGCCGGTCTCCATCGGGCCCCGATATCTCCAGCTCCACGACGCCGGATTCGACGGCTCCCATGGCCAGCCGCTTGATCTTGAAGCTTGCTTCGGGGTGATTGGCGTACAGATATTTCCAGGCGCGATCGGCGGCACGGATCGCGCCCTGGTAGTCGTTCGTGCTGACCAAGAAAAACGCAGATGCCGAGTCTGGCGGAACGGGGGTCAAGGTGAGATAGAACCGCGGACCGCCGTCACCCACATAAAGGATCTCCCCGGATATTTCCGGATTGGCCGTCTTGTCGCCGAGCCATTGCTCGATCTCGCGCGCGAGCTTCGGTTTGCGAGATATCGGTGCCGTCAGGCATGTTCATGTAGACCAGGAACTGGCTCCGTTCGCTGAGCGGAAACATCTCCTTGGGAATGCGGCCGAACTGAGTGAGCGCGATCACCACCAGCGCGACACATCCCACCAGCACAAGGGGCGAGAAGCGCAAAGCCGAACCGAGTGCGGACGCATAGAGCCGCTGCAGCCGGGACGGCGGCGCGTCCTCATGGCCGGCCCTACCCCGCGGCCTGATCAGCCAAACGGTCAGGGCTGGAAGAATGTACAGCGCCGTGATCCAGGAGCCTCCCAGCGTGAGCGCCACCACGGCTGCCAGCGAGAACGCATACTCGCCGGACGCCCCCGACAGCAGCATGAGCGGCAAGAACGCCGCGATGGTGGTGATCGAGGAGATCAGGAGCGGCAGCGCATACTGCTCTCCCGACGCCAGCCCGGCCTCCTCGGGAGGCATTCCGCGGCCGATCCGGCTGACGATGTCCTCGACCATCACGACCCCATTGTCGACCAGCAGCCCGAGCGCGATGATGATCGCCGCGATCGAGACCTGCTCCAGCGCGATCCCCAGCGCCCGCATGCCGATCAAGGAAAACATCACGGCGAATGGCACGATCATGGCGGCGATAGTGCCCGCCCGCAGGCCAAGGAAAACGATCACCAGCACGGCCACGACGACGAAGGTCTGCGCCACGCTGGACAGGGCGGAATTGACGGAGGCGCTGACCTGATCGGCCTGGTAGGTCGCGAAGGCGACGGCGTAGCCGATCGGAAGGCGTTGCTCGTACTCGCTTGCGGCTTCGCGGAGCTTCCCGCCGAGCTGTGTGACGTCCTGGTCCGGCTGCATGATGACGCTGAGCACGACGGCGGGACGGCCGTTGAAATAGATCGGCTTGACCTTGGGGGAGACGTAGTCGCGGCGGACCGTGACGATATCGGCGAGCCGCACCAGGCTCTCGGTGGTCCCGACCCGGGTCAGCATCGTCTCGATCGCCCGAACGTTCGGAAAATCTCCGGAGGTTTCAAGCAGAAGACGCGTGCCGTCCGCGTTGATGTTGCCAGAGGGCAGCACCACGTTCTGACCCTGAAGGTCCTTGATCAGGGCGTTCACTTGAACGCCGATGGCGGCCAGTTTCCGTGTATCCAGTTCCAGCCATACCCGCTCGTCCTGCACACCGTGAAGCTCGACCTTGGAGATGCCGACGATCTGATAGAGCTTCTTCCGGAAGTCCTCGGCGGTGTCCTTCAGTTCGCGCGGCGAAAAGCCTTCGCCGGTGATGGCGATGGTCGCGATCGCGACATCGCCGAAGTCGCTGTTCACGAATGGCCCGACAACCCCGTCGGGCAGTTCGACCTTGGCGTCGGCCATCTTGTCGCGCAGCCGCTGCCAAGTGGCGTTGACATTGGCGATCTCGTCCTTCAGGTCGACGTAGATCGTCAGGGATCCTTCACCCGCAAGCGTTCTGATGTCCTTGACCTCGGCGAGCTCGCGGATCTTTCGCTCGATGGGAACGGCGACGAGGTTCTCCATCCGCTCGGGCGCCATGCCCGGGAAGAGCGCCGACACGACGGCCGTCCGGATGACGATGACTGGATCTTCGCGCTTCGGGAAGTTCGGATAGAGGCCGATGCCGGCGATCAGCAGCCCGATCATGGCCGCGATGGTGAATCGGGATCGCGCAAGACCGAAGCGGGTGAGGAGGTTCACGGTGCCTCCTGCTCCAACGGCAGCAGCTTCACTTGCTCTCCGTCCGAGAGATAGGACACGCCTGCGGAGGCCAGGATGTCGCCCGGCGCGACGCCATCCACGACGACCAGACGATTCTCGCGGATCCCGCCGACCGTGATGACGCGCTTCTTCACCGTCGAACTTGCTTCGTCATAGCGGAACACGGTGCCGGTGTTCTGCAGCACCTTTCCGCCTTCGGGCACAAGGACGCTCAGCGGGACGAGAAACCCTCTGCGACCCACGACCAGCGGTTCTTCGATCGTCACTTCGACCGACATGCCCGCGTTCAGACCAGGGGCGTTGTTGTCGAGCCTGACCACGACCGGGAAGGCCGATACTTGCTCGGCTTTGGACCCGAGCTCTTTGATCTCGCCTTTGAGCGGAAGGTCGGGTTTGTCGGCGACTTTCACTTCGACCTTCTGTCCGACCTTGAGGCTCTGGAAGGTCGCAGCCGGGACCAGAAAGCTCATTTCGAAGCTGTCGTCGCTGTAGAGTGTGGCGACCGGCTGTCCCGCAGCGACCTGGGCGAAGGATTTGACCTCCACGCGGGCGATGGTACCGGCGAAGGGGGCCAGCAGCTTGCTCCGGTCGAGGTTGTGGTTGGCCAACTCGAGCTGCCGGCGCGCTTGGTCGAGTTGGGCTCTCGAACTGAGCAGGGTCGCGTTCGACTGTTCGAAAGCGGCCTGGGTGGCAACGCCGCGCTTGAGGAGTTCTTCCTTGCGCTGGAAGTCGGACTGCGCGTTGTCGAGCTGCGCCTGCGCCTGCTGCACGCCGGCGCTGGCCTGGTCCACCTGGCTCTGCAGCGATCTCGGATCGATTTCGGCAAGAACGTCTCCGAGTTGCACCCTCTCGCCGACGGTGAGGCCGACGGCTTTCAACTGGCCACCGATCTCGAACGACAAAGCGCTGACATCGGCGGGCTGCAGAACGCTCGGAAACCGGCGCACGCGGCTCTCCGCGGTTGCAGCCACTTTGTAGGCGCGCAGACCGCGGACCGGCTGTTCGTTCGCTTCCTTCTTTTTTCGCCGCAGCCCTGCAGGCCGACGACGAGCAGGGCAAGGGCCGCCAATCGCGGTATTCGTCCGATCATTGCCGGCATTCCCCTTGGTCTGTCCGGAGAGGGCTTCGACCAGCCGTATCGAACCGACAACTCACGGCACCACCGCAAAAAACAGAAACCCGGCGAAGATCACCAGGTGAACGACACCCTGCAGCACCGTCGTCCGGCCGGTGCCGAGCGTGATGACACTCAACAGCAGCGTGACCAGCAGCAGCCCCAACTCCTTGACGTCCAACCCGAGTTCGAGCCGGTAGCCGAGAGCGATCGACACCCCGGCCACTGCGGGGATGGTCAGACCGATCGTCGCCAGCGCCGAGCCGAGCGCAAGGTTGAGGCTGGTCTGCAGCCGGTCGCTTTGAGCGGCCTTGATGGCCGCCACCGCCTCCGGAAGAAGAACCAGGGCGGCGATGATGGTGCCGACCACGGCTTTGGGTACCTGGAGGAAGTCTATCGCTCCCTCGACGGTCGGCGTCAGGACCTTGGCAAGCCCCACCACGGCCACAAGGGAGAGGACGAGGAGAACGGCGCTGAGGGTCGTCGTTCCGTTGTCCGGAGGTGGCGAATGATCGTCGGCCGTGCCACCCTTTGCGGCAAGGAAATAATCACGGTGCCTTACCGTTTGGATGAACACGAACGCGAGATAGAGAACCAGAGAAGCAAGCGCGGCAAAGACGAGTTGCGGCGTGTTGTACAGCGGCCCGAGTTCTTGCGCCGCAAGGTTCGGAAGGACCATCGTCAGACTGGTCAGCGCGACGAGCACGGCCAGAGCGGCGCTCGCGCCTTGCGCCTGGAAGCCCTGCTCGTGGTGGCGGACGCCGCCCCACAACAAGCAGGCGCCAACTATGCCGTTGCAGACGATCATGACCGCCGCGAAAACCGTGTCGCGGGCCAGTCCCGCCTTCTCGGCGGGCGCTGCGATCATGACCGAGACGATGAGCGCCGTCTCGATCACCGTCACCGCCAGGGCGAGGATCAGTGTGCCGAACGGCTCGCCTACGCGGTGGGCGACCACCTCGGCATGATACACCGCAGCAAACACGGTGCCGAACAGAGCGGCTCCGGCCGCGGCGTAAAGAATCCCGTTTCCGCCGAGCACGATCGTGACCAACAAGACGGCCCACGCGAGCGCCGGCCAAAGCCACGTCCACCGAGCTGTGCCTGCTACAGCCATGCCCATCCCCCGCGATTATCGATTGAAATTTTTCGAGCGTTGGAATCCCATATCCAGTTCAGCCGAAGAACTCCACCGCGCCGCTTCCGACGTTGTACATCGCCCCGGCAATCTTGATACTGCCCTTCGATTCCAGTTCGGCGAGGACCGGGCTGTCCTTCCGGATAGTTGCGACGGTCATCTCTACGTTCTTGCGTGCGACGGCATCGACGAAGGCGTAGTTCTTGGCCGACCGGTCGCCGGAGTAGGTCGTCGCTTCGACCGCGGGCTTGATCCTGGCGAGCAGCCCGGTGAGGTTGCCGAGCTCCGCGTTGTCGATGGCCCCTTTGATCGCGCCGCAGGCGGTATGGCCCATGACGAGCACGACCTTGGCTCCGGCGAGCTTGCAGGCGAACTCGAGGCTGCCGAGAATGTCGGCGTTTTCGATGTTGCCGGCGATACGGCAGTTGAAGATGTCGCCGATCCCAAGGTCCATGATGACCTCGGCGGGAGCGCGCGAATCGATGCAGCTGAGCAGCGCGGCGGCCGGATATTGCCCAGAGGCGCTCGCCTTCTGTTCGCGCAGATAGTTGCGGTCTTTCCTCTCGCCCTTCCGGAAACGCCCGTTTCCTTTCTTCATGGCCTGGATGATCTGGTCGGGGCTCAGCTTGTCGCGCATCTCTCTGGTGAGAGCGTCCGCGCGGGCGTCATCGGCGAGAAAGAGACCGCTACCTGCCAGGCCCACGGCGGTTGCGGCGCTGGCCATCTTCAGGAATTTGCGACGCGCGAGGCAATCGCAATGTGTTGGATGTTCGGTTCGGTGATGCAAGGCGATCCTCCTCCGACGGGTGCGCTTCGGACGGCGCAGTTACTATGATGGTAGTTTTTACGCATGTACCTGACAAGTCCGCCGGTGGCTTCGCGTCGATCGGTCGAACTTGCGCGTGTTCGTTGGCATTGCCGTGAGCACGGCGCTCGGCAAAAAAGTGGTATTTACCTCAGGTTGTTTGAGCTGGCTGGCGCCAAAGAAGTAACTTGCCTAGCGCTCGTCGCAGTGATGAAATGTCCTTCTGCGTGTTGATCGGTAAGGCATCCCCTCCTTTCAGGAGAGCGATCATGAAGCGGCTTGTTATCCCACGATTGCTACAAATCCTGGCCTGGGGCGCTCCGGGCTGACGCTCTCGGTCCGCCCGTTAGCGGCCGCGATGTCCGCCCCATCGTGGCCCGGCGGCTGATGTGAGGGTGGATGCGGCGGTCCACTCGGCAGAATGGACGACATGCTCGACGACGATCCGGCCTTCGGCGGTCGGGCATGAGCACCTGAAGAAGGCTAAGATCGTCAGTAAAGGAGCCGACTATGAACACGAAGGCATTGGGAAGAGGATTCCTTGCTGCAAGCGTTGTACTGTGCGGGATTTCAGGTTCACTCGCCTGGTCCAAAACCGACGGTTTGTCGTTCTCCATCACCAGCGCGGAGGCCCGGGTCGGCCGCCCCTTGACGCCGATGAGCTACGCCGGCGTCGCCCGTCGAACCACACGACGGGCCGTCGTCGGAGGTGCCGCCGTGGGCGGAGCGGCGGTGGGGTGTCACCGCGTGATGGTCAACGGCGTCTGGGTCTGTCGGTAATCGCTGGCGCCCTCATTTCAGAGCCTTTAAGCTGATATGCAGAACCTGAGATGGGGACGCCTTGTTGACCAAGCGCATTGAGCGCCGACTCGAGGCGGTATTGGCCGCGGATGTCGCGGGCTACAGCCGCCTCATGGGCGAAGACGAAGAAGGCACGCTCGAGCGGCTGAAGGCCTGTCGTCGGGCGCTGATGGATCCCAAAATCGAGGAGCACCGAGGCCGCATCGTCAAAACGACCGGGGACGGCGTGCTCGTCGAGTTCGCAAGCGCGGTCGACGCGGTTCGTTGCGCGATCGAGATCCAGCGCGGAATGGCGAGCGGCAATGTCGATGTGCCCGACGGCAAGCGTATCGAGTTTCGCATCGGCATCCACGTCGGCGATATCATCATCGATGGCGACGACATCTTCGGAGAAGGCGTCAACATTGCGGCCCGTCTGGAAGGGATCGCGGAGCCGGGCGGCATCTGTATTTCGGACGACGCTTATCGCCAGATCAGAGGCAAGACCGAGATCGCCTATGACGACATAGGCCACCAATCGCTGAAGAACATTTCGGAGCCGATGCGCGCCTGGCGAGCCCGGCCCGCCGACGGAACAGCCAGCTTCTCCGCGGCGGACCGTCCGCTCGCTCTGCCGGACAAGCCGTCCATCGCAGTATTGCCGTTTCAGAATATGAGCGGCGACCCCGAGCAGGAGTATTTCGCCGACGGCATGGTCGAGGACATCCTCACGGCGCTCAGCCGTTTCAAGCAGCTGTTCGTCATCGCCAGAAACTCGAGCTTCACCTACAAGGGCCGCGCCGTGGACCTGAAGCAGGTCGGCCGCGAACTGGGCGTCCGCTACGTTCTGGAGGACAGCGTTCGCAAGGCGGGCACCACCGTCCGCATCACCGGCCAGCTCATCGACGCCAGAACCGGCGGCCATCTTTGGGCCGACCGCTTTGATGGCGCGCTGGAAGACGCGTTTCAACTGCAGGACAAGGTGACCACGAGCGTCGTCACCGCGCTGGTGCCGAAGCTGGAGCAGGTCGAGATCGATCGCGTGAAAAACAAGCCGACCGAAAGCCTCGACGCCTACGATAGCTACCTGCGCGCCGTCGCCAGCGCGGTGGCATACACGCGGGAAGGCGACGATCAAGCGTTGGGGCTATTCTATCGTGCCACCGAACTCGATCCCGACCTTGCCGTGGCCTATGACTGGGCGTCCTGGATTTTCGTAACCCGCAAGTCGAACGGCTGGATGGTCGACCGCGAAGCGGAGACCGCAGAGGGCGCCCGCTTGGCGAGGCGGGCTCTTGAACTCGGCAACGACGATGCGGCGGCGCTGTGTTGGGGCGGCTTTGCGATCGCCTATCTCGCGCTCGAGCTCGACGAGGGCATCCTTTGCCTGGATCGCGCGATGGACCTCAATCCAAATCTGGCCGCCGCTTGGTACGTAAGCGGTTGGCTGCTGGTCTACGCGGGGAGCCGGAGCAGGCGATCGAGCGCTTGCAAACCGCCATGCGTCTCAGTCCGCGTGATCCATTGCTTTTCCGGATGCAGGCCGGAATGGCCTATGCTCATTTCTTTGCAGGCAACTACGACGAGGCCAGCACCTGGGCGGAGAGAGCCGTGCGTGCGCGCCCCACCTGGCTGACCGCGGTGCGCATGGCCGCTGTCAGCCATGCGCTTGCAGGGCGGCCCAAGGAGGCCAAAAAGGTTCATGGATCGCGTAACCGAGATGGATCCCACTCTGCGCGTTTCCGGTCTCGGGGATCTGCTCCCGCTGCGCAGGCCGGAGGACTTCGCCAAATGGGCGGGAGCGCTGCGATCGACGCGCCTGCCGGAGTGACCAGCGGCGAGATCGCGGGTGATCTTTGACGTGGCTATCTCATCGTGGCGACGTGAAACCACGGCCTGCTGCCGCGCCGCGGACCGGTTCGGGCGCGTCCGCTTGCAATGTGGCGCGCCGCTCGATGATGGCGTGATTGAACAGGTCGAGCACCAGGCCAAAGGCCGCCAGCTCCTCTTCCTCGATGGCGCCGTCATCATAGCATTCGAGCGTTTCACCGATGATGTCGTCGACCTCGCGCTGCATCGCCAGGAGTTGCTGGTTCGTTTCCGCAGTCCGCACCCCGGAGACCATGGCCAGGATTCGGTTGCGATGACCGGTGTTTTCGTCCCTTTCATCCCGATTCAAATAGTGGCGCAGCCAGGCCCCGACCGAACCGATTCCGGAGAGAAGCAGGAGGGCAAACCAGAAGTAGTCGCCGTACCGGTCGAGAAAGGTACGTTCGGTGCCGTCGATGACAGCTGCCGCTCCGCGATGCACCGGCAACTCGGCGTCCTTGTCGGTGTCCGGCTTGGCGATGTGCGCAACGCCGGGCACGCGCCGGGCAATCACCTGACGGACGGCGAACAATTGCCGGAAGAAGGCCGCTACTGTCGTTTCGGACAAGGCTCGCTGCGCCACGATCAGATGGCTGACGCTGACCGTCTCGACCTTGTCGTCCGGCCAGGCCGGATTGGCATTGAAGACGCTGGGGGGAATTTCTTCGGATTCATAACGCGGGTCTTTCAGCGCGATCGCCTCTGACGCGTCGATCGCGAGAAACTTGGGCTCGCCTCGGGCCCGAGCCGTTGCTGCGATGGCCTGCGAGGTGATTTTGCTGTCGAGCGGACCGACCGTCATGAATGCATCAAGGGTCTTGTCACTCGCCAGCTGCTCGAGTTGATCCGTGCCGAATTGGGTAACCGCGACCTTGTCAGCCTCGACCCCGCAAGCGCTCAGGATGACCCGCAGCAACGCGACGTTTGCCGGGGTCCGGCCGATCACGCCGACCCTGTGGCCGGCAAGATCGGCGATCTCCTTGATTTTCGCCGCGGGCTTTCTCCTGGAGCTCTTGCCCGCAAGCCCGGAAGGCGACCACAACACAACGAAGTTCTTGCGCAAGGTGACCACGGTCTGCGCATCGGCCGGCATGTCCAGGTCGGCGCGGCCCACCGCAAGCTGGGCCTTGCGGGCACCGAGCAGGCCGAGCGCTTCGACCGCGCCGTCAGTCGTGATCACGGACAACCTGACTGTCCTGCTTTCGCTGGCGAAGGCCTCGGCCGCAGCCTGAACAACCTTGTGATCGTCGCTTCCCGCCGGTCCGACCGCAATCCGGAGCGTGACCGGCTGCAACGCGTAATACAGCGCGCCCGCTGCGCCAGCAAAAATGAGGAATCCGACTCCCAGGATCAGCAATAACGTGTTGCCCCTTCTCCGCCGCCGGCGGGCTACGTCACTGGTTGCACCTGTACCATCGGTCGAGGACATATCTGCCGCCGGTCGGAGCGCAAAAGCCTGCTGCTTTGCAGGCATACCACATTCCCGAGGCAACGTCCCAGCAGCGACCTTGGTTGCAACAGCTGCAGCGCCGGTGACCACATTCAGGCCACAAGCGACCTATGCGAGGACTGATGCAACGAGGATTCATCCGGCTCTAGAACGTCACGCGCGCGCCCGCGTAGAATGCGCGCGGCCTTGCCGGGCTCAGCGAGCGTGGGTCGGTGAAGGGATTGCCGCCGTTGCCGAAGTTGGGCACCGCGGTGGTGTCGAAGAAGGTGCCGTAGGTCGCGTAGCGATTGTCGAAGATGTTGTCGATCTTGCCGTAGAGCTGGACGTTCTTGCTGAGCTGGTAGGAGGTGTGCAGGTTGAACACGGTGTAGGAAGGCAGCTTCGAGGCCTGATTGGACTCGTCTCCGACCAGATATTGGCTCGACACGAACAACGCATCGCCGCCGATTTTCCAGGCGTCGGTCACGGCATATTCGATCCCGGCCTTGACGCGGTGGCGTGGCACGGCCGGAATCTGGTTGCCGGGAACGACGTGGATGGTGCCGCCGGCGGCAAAGGGACTGTTGGACGAGAGCTCGAGCGCATCGAGGAAGCGCGCGTCCACCAAAGCATAGCTGGCGTGGAACTGGAGCGTCTCCGATTTGAGGTTGACCTCGGCCTCGATGCCCTGCCGGCGCGTCGCGCCGACGTTCTGGAAGAAGCCGAAACCCTGCCGTCCCGCCACCGGCAGGCCCATGATGTCGTCATAATTGGTCGCCCGGAAGCCGCCGATCTTCCAGCCGAGCGTGCCGATGTTCAACTCCCTCGTCCCGCGCAGGCCCGCCTCGACCGTCTTGGACACCACCTGCTTGAGCGGCGGATCGGAGACCAGGAAGGATGCGATCAGGCACGGGTTGTTCGGATCGGCGCAACCGAGCTCGAGCGGCGTCGGGACGCGGTTGGCCTCGGAGTAACCGGCATAGGCGGTGAGCTCGGGCGTGATCTTGTACGTGCCGCCGACGATCGGATTGAAGCGGTCGTAGCTGTGATCGCCGTTGAGCGCGGTGCCAAGCTGGTCTTCCAGCGTGACGTGGGCGTGATTGAAGCGACCACCCCCGGTGATCGCAAAGGCGTCGGTCATGCTGAAGGTGTCGAGCGCATAGAGGCCGGAATATTGATTGACGGTACGCAGCGACACCGGGCCCATCTCGCCGGTCGCCGGTGTGCCGGATGGTCCCAGAAAAATCCCGCGGCCGCTGACGAGATAGTCCGTGCCGATGGTTCCGAGCTCGGCCGTGGCGTTGAAACGCGTGACGCTGGCGTCAAAGCTCGCGCCGACCACGAAGCGATTCTCGTGCTCGAACAGCTTGTCGGTATTGGTCGCCTGCGAGGAGACACCGAACGTTGTCGATCGCGTCGTCGTGCGATCGATCTCGCCGAGCAGCGTGCCGGACGCGAAGGGGTTTACGAGCTGCGCCCCGTTGAGGCCATTGGCGGCCGTGGTGTCGTCGCCGAAGCAAAGCAGGCCGGGCGCAGCGCATTCCTGCACGCTGGTGGGATTGCCGTCGACAACGCGCTGCTCGAACACGCGCGCATGGGCCGTGCTTTCGAAGGTCCAGGTCGGCGTCGCCTCGACCTTGCCGGTCAGGTTGACATAGCCGACGCGATTGTTGGTGGTCTGCGGGTTGGTGTAAATTGCGCCCCAATATTGCTGCAACAACTCGGCGGGGACGGTGGCGGAAGCACCAAAGTTGTTGTTGGCGAGCCCCATGTTGACGTGGAATTCGCTGTCCCCGCCCTTGTAACCGACATCGCCGTAAAAACGTCGCACGTCCGATTGCGCGGAGTTGCGGAAGCCATTGTCGTGCAAGCCCTCCAGCGCGGCGTAGACGGCGTAATTGGTGTCGACATGCTTGCCCCATTGCGCCGAGCTCTGGATGCGGCCGAACGAGCCGCCCATCGTATCGATCTCGGCGCCTTGATAGGTAAATCCGTCCTTCATTTGCAGGTTGACCGCGCCGCCGAGCGCGTTGAGGCCGAAGGCGGGATTGTTGGTCACCACCGTGACCGAGCGGATCGCGGCGGTCGGGATCAGGTCCCAATTGACGCTATCGGCGAATGCTTCGTTGATGCGCACGCCGTTCTGGTAGACGGCAAGCCCTTGCGGCGTGCCGACGATCGGCGAGGCCACGAAGCCGCGAAACTCGACATTCGGCTGAAACGGATTGCCGCTCACCTCGGTGATGTTGACGCTCGCGACATTGTCACGCAGCGCGTCGGTGACGTTCATCGAGCCGGCGCGCTTGATCTGGCTGGCATCGACCGCGTTGATGCTGGAGGGAACCTTGTCGACATCAAGGCCCTTCGCATTGCCCGGCGCCGTCGGGTAGACGTAGATGCGGGTGTTGGGTTTGCCGGAACTTACGACGCGCGTCGGCGCGCGCGGCGCGCTGCGACGCGCGGTCGGCTGCGGCGCCACCACCTCGACCGCGGGGAGGTTCTGGACGTTGGTGTCCTCGTCCTGCGCCGCCGTGGCGGCGTCAGTCCAAAGCATCAGCCCCGTCGACATCGAGGCCATCAAAAGCTTTCGCACGCCCATCCCCTGCCGTCCCATTCCCAAGCGCCGGCTGTTCTGAACGTCGCCGATTGCGTCGAGAAGTGTAGTCTGCCGTCATGCGTGCGCCAGCCACAAAAGATCGGGCACTCTTGCCGCCGGTTTTCCCGACGAAATCGGGAATTTTTCCCGATGGCGTTCCTCGCGATCAGGCCGCCGCCGTCGGAACCAACGCCTCCACGGTGACGCCGCCATCGCCCGAGGCCACGTGGAGCGTGCCGCCCAACGCCAGAATGCGCTCGCGCATGCCGACGAGGCCGAAGCCCAGCTTCTGGCCCGGCTCCATGCCGTGGCCGTTGTCGCTGACGCGCACCCGGGCGCAGCCGCGGCCATCGCTGCCCGGCGACTCCGCCGGCTCGATCACGACATTGATCGAGGTCGCACCGGCATGACGAAACGCGTTGGTGAGCGCCTCCTGCACAACGCGGTAGATGGTGAGATCGGCGGTCTCGCCGACCGGCCCGAGCGCGGGCGAGATCGTGGTTTCGATCGCGACGTCGGGATGCGACTCCCGCCACAGCCGCGACAGCGATTCGAGCGCCTGACTCAGGCCGAGCTCGGCGAGGCCGACCGGCCTCAAGCGCTCCAGCACGCGGCGGGTGAATTGCTGAAGCGCGTTGATCTGCTCCAGCAGGGCGCTGCCGTGTCTTCGCACGGCATCGGCGTTCGGGGCGCGCCCGTCCGCAAGCTTCGCCAGCGCGCTCGCATGTGCGCGCAGCGAGAACAGATACGGCCCGAACTCGTCATGCAGCTCGCGCGCGATCTCCTTGCGCTCGAGGTCCTGAAGCGAGACCGCGCGCTCGGCGAGCCGGCGCTTGTCCTCGACCGCCTCCCCCAGTGTCGCCGCCAGATGATTGAGCTTGGTGCAGATCGCGGCCAGCTCGGGTGCACCGCCCGGCGCCACGCGCGCGTCGTAGCGACCGCTTTCAAGCTCGGCCATGGTTTGCGCCAGGGACTGCAGCGGGGTGAGCGCCCGGCCCACCACCCTCATCATCACCAGGAACAGCGCGAGCGCGATGACTGAGCCGACCTCGAGCTGCGTGACGATGGCGTCCCAGATCTCGGCGATCTCGTCAGTGGGATGCGAGGTGATCACCAGCGAGCCCGGTTTGCCATGAACCGAGACCGGCACGCTGACCGCGGTCTGCTCGGGATGAACCAGACTGACGAACCAGGCCGGCGGCCCGGGCGCATCGTCATCGGCCGCGGTTCGCAGCGGCGTCAGCGGAATCCCGCCGGAATCATGAAGCGCGATACTGACGTGGCGGAGACGGTTGAGGTCACGCGCGATCTGGTTCAGCTTGGCATCCGGATCGGGGGCGTCGTTGAGATCCGCCACGATCATCTCAATGAATTCGCGCGCGAGCCGGATCACGCTCTGGTCCTCGGCCTGCACGCGCGGCGCCGCCTCCGCCACCTGCCTGGCGATGTTGACGGCGAGCCCCAGCGCCAGCAGCAGCGCCAGCAGCAGATTGATGCGCCCGCGCAAGGATAGATTTTGCCACATTGGTATCGTCCGTACCCCGCCAAGCTCTGCTCGTGCCCGTCCGATAGCGTTGACAGACCCGAAGCGCCCGATATCTAATCGAAAGCGTACAGCAATCCTGGCCGGGTTGCATGAGCTGACATGAGACACGCCGTTGTCTTGTTCGGCTCATGCGGCTCACAACAAGCCGAGGCGCTGACGCGGGGAACGCCCATGCGCATTCTGATCGTCGACGATCATCCAATCGTCGCCTCCGGCTGCCGAGCCGTGCTGGCGGACGACGGCGATATCGAGATTCTGGAGGCCGCCGACGCCGAAAGCGGCGAATGCGTCTTCATCGTCGAGCGCCCCGACCTCTGCATCATCGACATCAACCTGCCCACCGTTTCCGGCTTCGAACTCACCCGCCGCATCCTCGAGCGCGCGGCTGATGCCCGTATCATCATGTTCAGCATGAACGACGACCCCGCTTTCGCCGCCCGCGCGATCGAGTGCGGCGCCAAAGGTTATGTTTCCAAGACCGGCGACCCCGATGACCTCGTCGAAGCGATCCGCACCGTGGGCGGCGGCGGCACCTATCTGCCGAGCGCGATCGCACGCCGCATCGCCTTCGCGGGACCAGCGCTGGCGCAGAACCCGTTGTCGAAGCTGAACGCGCGCGAGATGGAGATCTTGCGGCTGCTCAGCGCCGGAAAGAGCCTGTCCGAGATCGCCTGGCTGGTGCAATCCTCCTACAAGACGGTGGCCAACACCTCCTCGATCATGCGCCAGAAGCTCGGAGTCAAGACCTCGGTCGAACTGGTGCGGCTGGCGATCGACAGCGGCATGGCCTGATCTTGCGCCGCACGTGGCGCACCGGCACGAATTCGGTCACATAGGCGTTGCAACAGAGATGTGGTGAGATGCCACGGAGCAAAACGGCATGACCATGCAGACTGTCTCGACCAACACATCCTATGGCGGCGTGCAGGGCGTCTATCGCCATGCCAGCCAGGCGACCGGAACCGACATGGTGTTCTCGGTCTATGTTCCGCCACATGCGGAGGGCGCCAAGCTGCCCGTGGTCTGGTATCTCTCCGGGCTGACCTGCACCCATGCCAACGTGACCGAGAAGGGCGAATTTCGCCGCGCCTGCGCCGAGCTTGGCTTGATCTTCATCGCGCCCGACACCAGCCCGCGCGGGCCCGACGTGCCCGGCGATCCCAACAATTCCTATGATTTCGGCTTGGGGGCCGGCTTCTATGTCGACGCCACCGAAGCGCCGTTCGCGCGCAACTATCGGATGTGGAGCTACGTCACCGACGAGCTGCCGAAGCTGGTAGCGGAGAATTTTCCGGTCGATCCCAAACGCCAATCGGTGCTGGGCCATTCGATGGGCGGCCACGGCGCGCTGACGGTGGCGCTACGCAACCCTCACCGCTATCGCGCAGCCAGCGCCTTCGCGCCGATCGTGGCGCCCTCACAGGTGCCGTGGGGCGTCAAGGCGCTGACCGGCTATCTCGGGCCCAACAAGGAGGCCTGGCGCAGCCATGACACGGTGGCGCTGATCGAGGACGGCGCGAGATTCTCGGGCTTTCTCGTCGACGTCGGCGATGCCGATAATTTTTTGAACGAGCAGCTTCGGCCCGAATTGCTGCAAGCCGCCTGCAGCAAGGCCAACATCCCGCTGACGCTGCGGCGGCAGGCGGGATATGACCACAGCTATTACTTCATCTCGACGTTCATGAGTGATCATCTGCACTGGCATGCGGAGAGATTGAAGACGTGAGGGTTTGTTCCTTCTCCCCTTGTGGGAGAAGGTGGCGCGAAGCGCCGGATGAGGGGTTACCTCCTCGAACTCCACTCTCGAGAGACTCGCACGCGGAGAGAACCCCTCACCCGTCTCGCCGCTGCGCGGCGAGCCACCCTCTCCCACAAAGGGGCGAGGGTGCAGCGGCGCACGCGGGGAGAGGCGAAGGCCCTACTCCGGCCGCCCGTAATTCGGCGCCAGCAGTCGGTTGCGGATCAGATAGCTCATGGTGCGGGACCAGGATTCGTCGGTGTTGCCGCGCATATCGGCGCTGGCAGCCGTGATCATGCTGCCGGTCTTCACGTCGCGAAGATAGACGTTGAGGTTGATGATCAGGTTCGAGACCTTCTGTACCATTCCGGTGATCTCGAGATCGGCGCCCAATTGCTTCGCGAGCTTGAGGTCGCAGCCGCCGCAAACCTGCAAATTGCTGTGACTCGCGGCGTCTCGGACCGGCGTGATATCGAGCAGCTGGAACCTGCCTGAGTCCGCCAGTTCCTTGCGCAGCTGCTCGCTGATCTGCGCGAGCCGCGCCTCCTCCGGTTTTGAGCCGTAGAACTCGCCGGGCAGGCTGGTGTCGATCAGCTCGAAATCGAATACCGCGAGTTTCGGCGGATCGGCCAACGCTGCCGATGGCGTCAACAGCAAAGCGGCGAAGCAAAGCAGCGCTCGCATGATCGTGATTCCAGTCCGCGCACACGCGAGGACGAAATGCGGGGTTGCATGCCCTGACAAATCGGTCATGCTTTAGTGGAGACAATTCTCCATCGGCGGTCAAGCCGGGGAGACGTACGGAGGAAGCATGATCCGATGGTTGCCCGGCCTGATCGGCCTGAGTCTGGCGGCGACCCAAGTGCTCGCGGCGGACCCGGTGCAGATCGGCGTCGGCTATCTCGGTGTCGCCGGCACCAGGTCGACGCTGTCGCTGGTCGAGCAGCCCGCCGAGAATGACGGCGTCGCCGGCGCACGCCTCGCGATCGAGGACAACAACACCACCGGTAAATTTCTCAACCAGCGTTTTGCGCTGGAAGAGCGCCGGGTCAAGGAGGGCGAGGATGCGGTCCAGGCCGCGACCGATCTCGCCGCGCATAACGGCTTCATCATTGCCGACTTGCCCGCCGACACGCTGCTGAAGGTCGCCGACGCCCTGCGCGATCGCGGCACGCTGCTGTTCAACGCCGGCGCGATCGACGAGCGGCTGCGCGAGGTCGATTGCCGCGCCAATGTCATCCACACCGCACCGACGCGGTCGATGCTGGCCGACGCGCTCGGCCAGTATCTGGTGTGGAAGCAGTGGAAGCGCTGGCTGCTCGTGGTCGGCTCGCATGACGCGGACAAGCTGTTTGCCGACGCGCTCCGGCGTACCGCAACCCGATTTGGCGCCAAGATCGTGCAGGAGCGCACCTTCGAGGACACCGGCGGCGCGCGGCGCACCGATAGCGGCGTGACGCTGATCCAGCGGCAGATGCCGGTGTTCACCCAGCAGGCCCCCGCTTACGACGTAATGGTCGCCGCCGACGAGAGTGAGGTGTTCGGCGCGTACCTGCCCTACCGGACCTGGGATCCGCGCCCCGTCGCGGGCTCGGCCGGTCTGGTGCCGCGCAGCTGGGACGCGGCCCAGGACCAATGGGGCGCAACCCAGATGCAGAACCGCTTCATGAAGCTGAACTCACGGCGGATGACCGCGCTCGACATGCAGGCCTGGACCGCGGTTCGCATGGTCGGCGAAGGCACCTCGCGCACCAATTCCGGGGACGTCAAGAAAGTCACCGATTTCATCAAGGGACCGGACTTCTCCGTGGCCGCCTTCAAGGGCACAAAGCTGACGCTGCGCGACTGGAACCTCCAGCTCCGCCAACCGATCCTGCTGGTCGATGGCCGCATGGTGGTGTCGGTGTCGCCGCAAGAGGGATTCTTGCACCAGGTCTCCGAGCTCGACACGCTCGGCTATGACCGTCCGGAGAGCAAATGCAAGCTGAAGTGAGCCAAGCTGAAGTGGGCTATGTGAGATGAGTTCGAGCTGCGACCACAACGACGCTACGCCCCCTCCCCCGCTTGCGAGGGAGGGTTGGGGAGAGGGTGTGTCCACGAGCGAGAGTCCCCAAGGTGAAAGAGCCCTCTCCCGTATCGCATCTAACGATGCGATACGACCTCCCCCGCAAGCGGGGGAGGTGAAGGCGCCCCGCGGACAAGCCTTGCGCATGCTCGGGGCAGCTTTGCCCGTGGCACTGGCGCTCTCGGCAACGCCTGCCCATGCGTTCATCGCCTATGTCTCGAACGAGAAGAGCAACTCGGTGTCGGTGATCGACACCGAGAGCTGGACGGTGACCAAGACGATCAAGGTCGGCCAGCGTCCGCGCGGCATCGAATTCACGCGCGACGGCAAGTTCGTGATGGTCGCGGTCGGCGATGACGACACCATCCAGATGATCGACGCCAAGTCGCAAGCGGTCGTCGACACCCTGCCCTCCGGACCCGACCCCGAGCTGTTCACGCAGGATGCAACCGGCAAGACGCTCTATGTCGCCAACGAGAACGACAACACGGTGACGGTGATCGACCTGGACAAGCGCGCCCGCCTCGGCGACATCCAGGTCGGCGTCGAGCCCGAAGGCATGACCGTCAGTCCCGACGGCAAGATTCTGATCAACACGTCGGAAACGACCAACATGGCGCATTTCATCGATACCAATTCGCGCCAGATCGTCGCCAATGTGCTGGTCGATGCGCGCCCGCGCTTCGCCGAGTTCAAGCACGACGCTTCAGAACTCTGGGTGTCGTCCGAGATCGGCGGTACGGTGTCGATCATCGATCCCAAAAAGCACGAGGTGATCGGCAAGGTGACGTTCGACATCCCGGGCCTGCGGCGCGAGGCGATCCAGCCGGTCGGCATCGGCATGACCAAGGACGACAAGACCGCCTTCGTCGCGCTCGGCCCCGCCAACCGCGTCGCGGTGGTTGATACTGCCACGCGCAAGGTGACGAAATATCTGCTGGTCGGCCAGCGGGTCTGGCACATGGCGTTCACGCCGGATGAAAAATACCTGCTGGTGACCAACGGCGTCTCCAACGATGTCTCGGTGATCGACGTGGCCGCGCAGAAGGTGATCAAGACCATTCAGGTGGGCGAGCTGCCCTGGGGCATCACGATCGCGCCATGACCAGCCCCGCCCCCATCGCCGAGCCACGCGAGACCACACTGAGGCCGGATCCGGCCGCGGTGCCGGCGCTGTCGATCGACGGCGTCAGCCACGCCTACGGACCGCGCCGGGCGCTGATCGACGTCTCCTTCAACGTCCAGCCCGCGAGCTTCACCGCGCTGCTCGGCCTCAATGGCGCCGGCAAGAGCACGCTGTTCTCGCTGATCACGCGCCTGTTCGGCATCCAGACCGGCCGCGTCGGTATTTTCGGCCACGACATCAGCAATAGCCCCGGCGAAGCGCTGCGGCTGCTCGGCGTCGTGTTCCAGCCGCGCACGCTCGATCTCGATCTGTCGCTGACGCAGAACCTGCTCTATCACGCCGCCCTCCACGGCATCAGCCGCCGCGAGGCCGCCACGCGCGCTGCCGAGTTGCTCGGCCGCATCGGCCTTGGCGAGCGCGCTGCAAGCAAGGTGCGCGATCTCTCCGGCGGGCAGATGCGGCGGCTGGAGATCGCGCGCGCGCTGTTGCACCGGCCGCGACTGCTGCTGCTGGACGAGCCGACCGTCGGCCTCGATGTCAAGGCGCGCGCCGACATCATCAGCCATGTGCGCCAGCTCGTCACCGAACAAGGCATCGGGGTGCTCTGGGCCACGCATCTGTTCGACGAGATCAATGCGGGCGACGACCTCGTGGTGCTGCACCAGGGCAAGGTGCTGGCCAAGGGCCCGGTCGGCCGCGTCATTGCGGAAGCCGGTGCGCAGGACGTCAACACCGCCTTCATGCGGCTGACGGGCGCGCAGATCATGCCGGGAGGCGGCGCATGAGCAGCATCACCGCCCGTGACACACCGCGCGGATTCTCGTTTGCCGAGTACATGACCTGTCTCATGGGCATCGTCTGGCGCGAGGGCCTGCGCTTCCTGCATCAGCGCGAGCGCTTCGTCTCCGCGCTGGTGCGCCCGCTGGTGTGGCTGTTCATCTTTGCAGCGGGCTTCCGGCAGGTGCTCGGCATCTCCATTATCCCGCCCTACGAGACCTATATTCTCTACGAGGTCTTTATCGCGCCCGGGCTGATCGCGATGATACAGCTCTTCAACGGCATGCAATCCTCGCTCTCGATGGTCTATGACCGCGAGATGGGCAACATGCGCACGCTGCTGGTGAGCCCGCTACCGCGCGGGTTTCTCCTGTTCTGCAAGCTGCTCGCGGGCACCGCAGTCTCGCTGCTTCAGGTCTATGCATTCCTCCTGATCGCCTGGTTCTGGGACATCACCCCTCCGCCGATTGGCTATCTCACGGTGCTGCCGGCGCTGATCCTGTCAGGGCTGATGCTGGGCTCGCTCGGCATGCTGATCTCCTCCGGCATCAAGCAGCTCGAGAGTTTTGCCGGCGTGATGAACTTCGTGATCTTTCCGATGTTCTTCGCATCCTCCGCGCTCTACCCGCTGTGGCGGGTGCAGGAGGGCAGCCCCTATCTCTATTATGTTTGCGAGGCAAATCCGTTCACCCATGCGGTCGAGATGATCCGGTTTGCGCTCTACGGGCAGGTCAACTGGATCTCGCTCGCGGTGGTCGCGACCTGCACAATCGTGTTCATGACCGGCGCGATTTTCGCCTATGATCCGTCGCGCGGGCTAGCACGGCGCGGGCCTGCCGGAGGCGAAGGATGAAGGTTCGGGCTCTTGCCATTACTGCCCTTGCGGTCGTGGTGTCGGGCACGGCCGCGCGCGCGGCCGATCCGCGCTATCCGGACTGGCCCTGCACGCAGGCTAAGGTGCCGGAGATCTCGCTCGCGGCCGTCTGGGCCGGCCCGGCGCTCGACGACGCCGAAACCCGGTGGAAGGACGACGCGAAAGTCAGCGCGCTGATCTCAAAGCTGTCGGCGCGAAAAACGCCGCTGGATGACGCCGAGAAGTCGGTGAAGGAATTTCTGGCCGGTTCCGGGTCCGACAAGACCGGGAACGCAAAGCTCTTGTTCGCCGGCCTGTTCGACACGCTCAACGCCCAGCGCTCCCAGGTCATGCGGGGGCTCGAACGGGTCAGCCGCAAGCAGCGTGAGGCCGCGGACAAGATCCGCGACGATACAGTCCAGCTTCAGGCGCTGCAGGACGCAACACCACGCGACGAGGCCAAGGTCGAGGCGTTCAGCAACCAGTTGATCTGGGAAACCCGCATCTTCGAGGATCGCCGCAAGGTCGTGCGATTCGTCTGCGAGGTTCCCACCGCGATCGACCAGCGCCTGTTTGCGCTCGGACGCGTGATCCAGCAGGAACTGGAATAGCGTCAGCGTTGCTGACGGCTCCCGGGTTCCCGTCCTCGCAATAAGAATCCTTAAGCTCTTTGCCGCGCTATCTGCCGGAACCAAATCGATCTAGGATGGCTTGTCGAAGTGAAGCTCCAACCCGGGGAGACCTCGATGGGAACAGCAAAATTTATCTTCGCAGGCGCTGCGGCCATCGGCATGCTCGCATCCAGCGCGTTTGCTGACGATATGACCGGAATGGTCACCAGGATCGATCGGCTCAACAACACGATCTCGATCCAGCAGACGCAGAAGGGCACGGTCGGCGGCAGCGCAGGCGGTGCCGGCGCGCTTCAGGAGTACAAGACCAAGGACGCGGCGATGCTCGATACCGTCCATGCCGGCGACAAGGTGAGCTATTCCGCGACCGAAGCCAACGGCACGGGGACGCTGACCAAATTGCAGAAGCAGTAGACACGGCGTCATGGCCGGGCTTGTCCCGGCCATCCACGCCTAACCACGCTCAGGAAGAACGTGGATGCCCGGGACAAGCCCGGGCATGACGGTCTCTCGCTCACTGTTCCGGGCGCGGCTCCGGTTGCGCCTGCTCGGTGGGAAGCTTCGCACGCTCCCAGCCGTTCGTGCCGTCCGGATACCAGGCGACGTTGGCATAGCCGTACGCCAGCGCGCGCTTGGCGGCGTTCCACGACATCCAGCAATCGGCCAGACAATAGATCACCAGCAGCGCGGCCTTGTCGCCGCGTGACGCCCGCGCAAGACCGCGCTGGAAATAGTCGTCCATCGCCGGTGGAAGCGTGCCGTAGCCGGTGTCCGGCAGCCAGACACTGCCCGGAATGTTTTTGCGCGGGGTATCGCGCCAGACAGTGCCTTCGGGAAGGTTCTTCGGCTTGGGCGCGCGCGGCAGCACGTCGATGAACGCGCCACTCCCGGCTCGCCAGATTGCCTCGGCTTCCGCCGTCGTGAGCACGCGCGCGCCTTCCAGTGTCGCCGGCACCGGCGCACGGTAATTGTCGGTGCGAAAACCTTCCGGCTCGAACGGCTCCTGCTGCTGCGCTAATGCCGGCGCCGCCAGCATGACGGCGACGACCGCAGCGGCAAGAGGCCGTCTCATGGCGCCTTCTTGGCCGTCTCCGCGCCGAGCGGCCGGTCGCTCTCGTCCAATAACGGTACGCCGAAGTCGAGCAGGATCTTGTTGATCTCGCCCTGGTTCTCCTGGATCAGCTTGTTGAGCTGACGTTTCCAATTCTGGTCGGCGGCACGCACGCCCATGCCGATACGATAGACCAGCTTTGGCCCGGTGGTTTCTTTCACCAGCGGCATCACGTGAAGCGAGTCGGCTTTCTTGGCGTAGAAGCCCGCCATCGGTCCCCACAACACGCCGGCATCGATCTTCCCGGCGGAAAGGTCGTCGATCATCGCCTGCGCCGAATTGTCATAACGGGTGTCGATCATCAGCGGATACGGCTTCGCATCACCCATCAACCCGGCGATCGCCATGTTGGTGGCCGGCGGCGTGCCCGCGATGATGCCGAGATGCTTGCCCTTGAGCCGCGCGTCTTCAAGCGTATCGACATCTTCCAGCCCGCTGCCGACCTTCGCGACCAGCGCGTAGGACGTGCGGTAATAGGGATTGGTCCCCTGCACGAGATCATCGCCTTGCGGAAAGCCCATGATGACGTCGCAGCGGTGCGCGCCCAGCGTCATCCGCACGAAGCCGGTCGCCTGCGGAAAGAACACGTAGTCGAGCTTCTTCTGGAGCTTTTCGGCGAACAGTTCGGCGACCTTGTTTTCGATGCCCTCACCCTTCTCGTTGGAGAACGGCAGGTTGCGCGGATCAGCGCAGACGCGCAGCACCTTTGGATCGACCAGTTCGAATGAGAGATCGCCAGTTTCGTTGGTCTGCGCCGCGGCGACGTCGCCGATCGCACAGGACGCGACCATCAGACATAGTGAAACTAACCAGCGACGATGTCGCCCGGCCTCCGTCATCGCACTTCCTCCTCGTTTCATCCCAATGCTATCCATGCAACGCAGGACGCACCATGTTTTGCCAAACTCTGCGGTGGCTTGTCGTGTGCAGCGCAGAAAACCCCGAACTGAGGCGGAAACGTGTCTCATCTCGCGTCAACGATTGCTGCCTTAGCCCTGCTGGGCCTCGCCACGTTAGCACGCGCTGCGGCGGCCGAATTGCCTGTGAGCGAAGTCGCGCCGGGAATCTTCGTACACTCCGGGACCATCGCGCTGATGACGCGCGAGAACGAGGGCGACATCGCCAATGTCGGTTTCATCGTCGGCGAGGAGGCGGTCGCCGTGATCGACACCGGCGGCAGCGTTCGCGAGGGCGAGGCGTTGCTGGCGGCGGTGCGGGCCCACACCACCAAGCCGATCCGCTACGTCATCAACACCCACGGACATCCAGACCATGTCTTCGGCAATGCCGCCTTCATCGCCGACAGAACCAGCTTCATCGGCCACAGCAAGCTGCCGCAGGCACTGGCAACGCGCGGGCCTTACTACCTGGACAACTTCAAGCAGATCATGGGTGGCGAATTGATCGATCCCGTGAAGATAGTTCCGCCAACGCTGCTGGTCACGGAGACGCTGACGCTCGACCTCGGATCGCGCCGGCTGACCTTGCGGGCGTGGCCGCCGGCGCATAGCGATAACGACCTGACGGTGTTCGACGAGACGACGAAGACGCTGTTCGCGGGTGACCTCGTCTTTCTCCGCCACATTCCGGTGGTGGACGGCAGCATCCGTGGCTGGCTCGCCCTGCTGAAGGAATTGGAGACCGTTCCGGCGCAGCGCGTCGTTCCCGGTCACGGACCCGTGAGCGACTGGCCTGCCGCATTGGCCGATGAGCGGCGTTATCTTTCGACGCTGCTGTCCGACGTGCGCGCGCTCAACAAGAAGGGCGAATCGATCCGGGCTGCGGCGGATCAAGCGGGCTCATCCGAGCGTTCCCGTTGGGACCTTTTCGACGACTACAACGCCCGCAACGCAACCGCAGCATTTTCGGAAATTGAATGGGAGTAGCGGACGCGCTACGCTGAAGCTCAAGTGCCGCTTCGCCCGCACGGGATCACACCCATGATGCGACATATGCTCCGCCTGACCTTGATCGCCGCGTTTGCCGGCATCGCCCTTGCCGCACCGGCGAGCGCGGAAGAGGCCTATGATCCCTGGCCGGGTCTAGTGCAGGACATTTTCAATAACCGTCCAATGAACGACGGTGCCGGCGTGATCGGCATCGAGATGCCCTATCGCGCCGAGGACGCGGCGATCGTCCCGGTGAGTTTGCGCAGCAAGCTCTCGCCGGGCGACAGCCGCCGCATCCGTTCGATCACGCTGGTGATCGACCGCAACCCGGCACCGATGGCGGCGAAGTTCGAGCTTGGGCCGGACGCCAACGTCACCGAAATCTCGACGCGGGTGCGGGTCAACAACTATACCGATGTCCATGCGGTGGCGGAGCTAAGCGACGGCCAGCTCTATGTCTCCAAGATCTATGTAAAAAGCCTCCGGCGGCTGCTCGGCACCGGCGGGAAAGAATGCCGAGGAAGCCCGGAATCATCTCGGCCAGATGCGTTATCGGCAATTCGCGCGCGAGGAGGCGCCGGCGAGCCGCGTCCGCGAGGCGCAGATCATGATCGGCCATCCCAACAATTCCGGGCTCCAGATGGACCAGGTCACGCAGCTTTATATTCCCGCCTTCTTCGTCAACCAGCTGAAGCTGACGCAGGACGACAGTCCCGTGCTGTCGATGGAAGGCGGCATCTCCATCTCGGAAGATCCCAATCTGCGCTTCACCTACGTCTCCAACGGCGCCCGGCGTTTTCGCGCCGAGGCCAAGGACACGGACGGCCATGTGTTCCGCAACGAGTGGGATGTTGATAAGCCGGCGACGTGAGGGCGCTGTATTTCCCTCTCCCCTTGTGGGCCTTGTGGGAGAGGGTGGATCGCCGCGCAGCGGCGAGACGGGTGAGGGGTTGCTTCCGCGAGCACACCTCTCACAATCGAAATTGCGGAGAAATACCCCTCATCCGGCGCTTCGCGCCACCTTCTCCCACAGGGGGAGAAGGGAAGGCAGCAGCGCAAGTATCAGAAACACCTGACCTCTGCCTCAGCCTGCGCGCGCCTGAGATCATTCACCGCCGCGTTCGCCTGCTCCGAGGTGCGAAACTGGGCGCCGAGATTGCCGCGGACCTGGGACATGCTGAGCGCGGTTTCCGCGGTGACGTAGCGCTCGTAGGGCACGATCGAGGCGACCACGTCGATCGAGCAGGAACACTGCTCGATGGACTGCCGGCTCTCGCCGTTGGCCTTCATGCAGCCATAGACATATTCGGCGCGCGCCGTCGTCGGATAATCATTGGCTTCATCGGCTCGCGCCGCAGACGCGATTGCGGCGAGCACCGCCAGCGCGGCGACAATCGGTCGTAGCTGTCCGGCCAAATCCATCAGCATCCTCCCGCTGGTTGCGATGGAAGCTATGCTATGCGTATTGTCCTGAAAAGCACTCGCTTCGAGGAAACGGCTCACAAGGTGATGAAACTTCTTGGTCGAACATTGACGCTCGCGATGACGCTGGCGCTGGTTGCACCCGGCCACGCCGCGGATACTATCCGTCTTGCGGTCCAGAAGACCGGAACCTTCTCCTGGGAGCTGGCCACGATCCGCGCGAGCGGTCTCGACAAGGAGGCCGACCTGTCGCTGGAGGTCACCGAGCTCGCGAGTCCCGAGGCCGGCAAGATCGCGCTTCGCGCCGGCAATGCGGATATCATGCTCTCGGACTGGCTCTGGGTGTCGCGCGAGCGCGCGCTCGGCGCCAAGCTGACGTTCTATCCCTATTCCAGCGCGCTCGGCGCGGTGATGGTGCCGGCGGCCTCGCCGATCAAGACCCTCGCCGACCTCAAGGGCCGCAAGCTCGGAGTCGGCGGTGGCCCCATCGACAAGAGCTGGCTGCTGCTTCAGGCGCGGATGAAGCAAGACGGCATCGACCTGAAATCGGAGGCGACCATCGCCTATGGTGCGCCGCCCCTGATCGCCGCCAAAGCGGCCGACGGCGAGATGGATGCGAGCCTCAACTTCTGGAATTTCTGCGCGCAATTGGAGGCCAAGGGCTTCCGGCGCCTCGCCGGCATCGAAGACATTCTGCCGAAGCTTGGCGCCAAGGGAGCGGTCTCCGCGGTCGGTTATGTCTTCGACGAGAGCTGGGCGGCGAGCCATCGCGACGCTGTGGCGCGTTTCATCGCGATGACCCGCAAAGCCAAGCAGTTGCTCGTCACCTCCGATGCGGCCTGGGACAAGGTCGCGCCGCTGACCGGCACGGCCGACGCCGCCATGCTCAAGACCTATCGCGGCCGTTATCGCGACGGCATCCCGCGCCGGAGCGTCGCCGACGAGGAGGCGGATGCGCGCGTGCTCTATCGGGTGCTGGCCGAAATCGGAGGCCGTGATCTGGTTGGACCGGCGGCCGAGCTCGACCCCGGCACCTTCTATCACGCCGTGACCGGAGACTGAGGTGCTGCGCCTTCTGTCGATTGCCCTGCTTCTCGTGATCTGGTGGACAGCCGCGCTGTTCGTCGGCGGCGCAAAACTGCCCTCCCCACCCGCCGTGCTCAACGTCATCATCGCGGAAGCCTCGAGCGGGGCGCTTTTCCTGCATCTCGGCGCCACGCTCGCACGCGTCGCGCTCGCCTTCGTGTTGGCGATGTCGCTCGGCAGCGCCATTGGCTATCTGATGGGACGGGTGAAGCTTGCCGACCGGCTCGGCGATCCCTGGCTGATCCTGCTGTTGAATCTGCCGGCGCTGGTCGTGATCGTGCTCGCCTATATCTGGGCCGGGCTCACTGAGGCCGCCGCCATTGCGGCGATCGCCATCAACAAGCTGCCAACGGCAGTCGTCACCTTGCGCGAGGGCACCCGCGCGCTCGACCGTTCGCTGGACGAGATGGCGACCGTGTTCGCCATGCCGCGCTGGCGCGCGTTCCGCCATGTCGTGCTGCCGCAGCTTGCGCCTTATGTCGCGGCCTCCGCCCGCTCCGGGCTGTCGCTGGTCTGGAAGATCGTGCTGGTCGCCGAATTGTTAGGACGCCCGAACGGCGTCGGCTTCGAGATCGGGGTCGCCTTCCAGCTATTCGACACGCCGCGGCTGCTCGCCTATTCCCTGACATTCGCCGCCGTCGTGCTCGTGATCGAGACCGCGCTGGTGCAGCCGTTCGAGTCTCGGGCAACACGGTGGCGCCCCCGTGCGGCTTGAGGTCGATATCACAGGCAAGACATTTGAGAGCGCCGCGAGCCGAACGCACGAGGTGCTGGCGCCGATCAAGTTCGCGATTCAATCCGGCGAAGTCGGTGTGCTGATCGGCCCGTCAGGCTGCGGCAAAAGCACGATGCTGCGCATCATCCTCGGGCTCGACCGCGACTTTCACGGGAGGGTCGCGCGCCCACCCGAAGCGCGGGTTGGAATGGTGTTCCAGGAGCCGCGGCTGTTGCCGTGGCGTTCGGTGGAGCAGAACGTACGGCTAGCCGCCCCCGACGTCAGCGAGGCAAAGCTGTCGGAGCTTTTCAGGATCCTCGAGCTTGACCTCGCATCGCAGCCACTTCCCCGGTGAATTGTCGCTGGGGCTCGCCCGCCGCGTTGCACTCGCCCGCGCCTTTGCGGTCGAGCCCGATCTGCTGGTGCTCGACGAGCCCCTCGCCTCGCTCGACGATGCGCTCGCAGGCCGCCTGCGCGACGAGATCGCGACACTGGTGGCAAGCCGCCCCATGATGACGCTGCTCGTCACCCACAGCCTGGACGACGCGATCCGTCTCGGCGATCGCCTGTTCTTCCTGTCGCCACGGCCGGCGCGCATCATTCGGGAGGTCCCGATTCCGATCCCGCGCGCGCAGCGTAGCGAGGTCGAGCTCGGCCGGATCAAGGCCGAGCTCGCTGCAGCACAACTTGAATCGAAATGAAACCTCGTGGTCAACTGGACCGAACGAGATTGTCGAGGGAGGTCACCATGCGGCGTACGCTGATTGCGATCGGCATCCTGATGTTGGCGATGCCGGGCACGGCCCTCGCGCAGGCCAAAGGCAAGGGCATCCGGTTATGGAATCTGACAACAGAGACGATCTCCGGCTTTCAGCTGTCACCGGCCGGCAAGACCGACTGGGGTCCAAACCAGACCTTGAACGACAAGGAGAAGGAGGTCGATCATGACGAGCGGCTGCGCATCACCGGCGTCGAGCCCGGCCGTTATGACGCCAAGGTCACCTATCCCAATTCGCGGCAGTGCATCGTGCGCGATGTCGAGATCAAGGCGGACGCAGTGTTCTCGATCGCCGACAAGGATCTGAAGGATTGCACCAAGTAGCGCGGGCGCATCAAAAGCGGCTTAGCTCCTCATCCTGAGGAGCCCGCGAAGCGGGCGTCTCGAAGGATGGCCACAGGCGAGAACCGGGCCTGCATGGTTCGAGAGGCGCTTCGCGCTCCTCACCATGAGGGTTTCGCGCCGGATCACGCCTTGTCGTTCGGGTGCGGATATTCGCAGCGCCACCGCACCGCCTGCCATTTCGGATGGTTCCCGACCCATTGCGCGATATAGGGCGGCGCCGCCATCGCGCATTGCGCCGGCGACCCCGCATAGTTGAACACAATATGCTGCTCCTCGCAGGTCGCGGGCGAGAGCACCGCACACACAGTCACCACAAGGTCGATCGGGTTCATGCCGGATCCTCGCGCGGGGGCAGTGGAGATTAGCACAAACGATACGTGCCAAAGAGCGGGAAGTTTCAATCTGGCGTGAGGACTAGCTGGAACCCACTTCGCTAGAAATTCACCCCAAATATCAATCTCGCCTGCTGCCGCTCGAAATTGACGAGGTCGAGATTGGCGCCTGATCCAGCCGAACGCCCCCAGGCCTGCATGCTCCAGCTCAGGGTCAGGCGGGAGCGCTCCGATATCTGATAATAGGCGGTCGGGCCGACGAACAGGGCTTGCCCGGCGAACTCGCCGAGGCCGATGCCCTCATACTGGCGGAAGTAGCGCAGCTCGCCACCGAGCAGAAAGTCCGGGCGCAGGCGCACCATGCCGGCAAAGGCGGCGCCGACCGTCGAGCTCTTTTCCGAGAGACCGCTGACCTCGAACCGCGCCCATTCCGGCTGGTAGATCAAGTTGAGCGCGCCGATGACAAAGTTCGGGGTCAGCTCACGATCGAATGCCAGTGTGAAGTCGGTGCCGTACATCCGCCCCTTCGCGCCACTGGTCTCATCGATGCGATCGCCATGCAATTCCGCGGCGACGGTCAGGCCGAACGGTGCTTGCTCGCGATCGAGCAGACGATAACGCAAATCGAGCGAGGCGCCCTGGAAGTTGAGTTGACGGCGGTCGTCGATGTCGGGGACCCCGGTGATGTCGTGCAGGGTCACAATGCCGCCGGCCTCGATGCGAAAATTCGGCAGCGGGACGACCTCGATCTCGACCTCCTGGCCGATGGCGCGATAGGTCCCGCCGCCCTTGCCGAACCGTCCCGTCGTCTGGCTCTGGAATTCGCGCTCGCCGAGATTGCCAACATCGGTGCCGATCATGAAGCCGAAGATGTGCTCGGTATCAAAGCCCTCTTCGGCGTGCACGCATGCCGGTGCAAGCGCGACTATACAGCCAGCTATGATCGAGACTATTTGGGCTCTCGCGCGCATCCCGAACACTACCACGGCTTCGACGGCATTTGCCATCGAAGCCGCGGCAGGTCGTCGGGTGGTCTTACTTGCGCAAAGCGCAGGCGTACATGTTGATTTCCATGCCGACCGGCACTTCCACGATCTTCGGAGCTTTCCAAGCCATTCGGGGTCTCCCAAGGGATTGAGCGCGACATCGCGCCGGGCAAAACCTAGGGCTGGGTCAAGCACAGCGCAAGTCTGGAATCGAACGGCTGATACAACGATGCAGCGAATTGCGCGTGCGCTGTTCGCTCCCGGGCAAACCGCCTTCGCTCCCAGTCAAGCGCTGCACCCTTCACCGCAACAATCGCAGCAAAGCGCGCCCCGCACGCGAGTTCAACTCCTTGGCGTCGAGCGTGCCATCGTGATCGGGATCGGCTGCGTTGAAGCGCTGCTCCACCAGGGCGAGATATTCGTCGAGCGTGAGTGTCCCGTCGTGATCGGGATCGGCGGCGGCGAGTTCTTTCGCTGTTAACCGTCCGCGCAATTCGCGCACATCCAGCGTGCCGTCATGATCGGGATCGAGCTTCGCGAACAGCGCGGCCGCCGCCTTCTTCACCTCGGCGAAATCGAGCGTGCCGTCATTGTCGCTGTCGAACATCTTGACCGCGCTGGCAGAGGTCGACCAGGCGGGGTCAGCGAGCAGCAGCCCCGTCAACGCAAGTGCAATCGAGCGGCGCGATATCATCAAAGCCTCCCTGACCAAGAGCCCGCGATTTGCGCGGGATGCGGACGAGATAAGTCCCCAAGCGGTGCGCGGTTCAAGCCCCAACGTATTGCAACCTACCTGGCAAACTCCACACCCGCGTGGCTGGCCAGCCACACGCGCCGTCTCACGCCGCGGAATTTCACCAGCGCCTCGACGCAAATGGCGTTCATTGTTGAGAGGTTTACTCGGGGTAACTGGTATTCGGCGTCCAATAATTCGTCACGACGCTTACGACTTTCGTATTGACGCGTTTTGGTTTCCGAACGACTGTTGCTGTCGCAGCGTCAAAAGACGCGCGTACTGGGGAGGAATAGATGAAACGCCTTGCGATGGCCGCGAGCCTGGTCATGTCCGCATGCTCGGTTGCGAGCGCACAAACCACCGATCAACTGGTCAAGGGTGCGACCGACACATCGAACGTTCTCAACTACGGGATGGGCTACAATCTCCAGCGCTTCTCGACCCTAAACCAGATCAACAAGGACACGATCAAGAACCTCGTCCCGATCTGGAATTACTCCTTCAACGACGATCGCAGCGAGGAATCACAGCCGCTGGTCTACCAGGGCGTGATCTACGTCACCTCGCATAACGCGACGATGGCGGTCGACGCCAAAACCGGCAAGCAGATCTGGAAGTCCAAGATCGAGTATCCGGCCGAGACCCCGCGAATCGTCTGCTGCGGCATCATCAATCGCGGCGCCGCGCTCTATGACGGCAAGCTGTTCCGCACAACGCTCGACGCCAACGTGGTCGCGATCGACGCCAAGGACGGCAAGGAATTGTGGCGGCAGAAGGCGGCCGACATCAAGGAAGGCTATTCCATGACGGTGGCCCCGCTGGTCGCCGATGGGGTCATCATCACCGGAATCTCCGGCGCTGAGTTCGGCACCCGCGGCTTCATCGACGGCTGGGACCCAGCGACGGGTAAGCATCTCTGGCGCACCCATTCGATCCCCTCACCGGACGAGCCCGGCGGCGACACCTGGAAGGGCGACACCTGGAAGCTCGGCGGCGGTTCGACCTGGATCACCGGCTCCTATGATCCCGAGCTGAATACGGTCTATTGGGGCATCGGCAATCCCGGACCCTTCAATGCAGCGGTGCGCCCCGGCGACAACCTGTACACCTGCTCCGTGCTGGCGATGGATCCCAAGACCGGCAAGATCAAGTGGCATTACCAGTTCTCGCCCAACAATCCGTTCGACTATGACGCAGTGGCCGAGATGGTGCTCGCCGACATGAACGTCGAGGGCAAGCCGACCAAGGTCCTGATGGATGCGAACCGCAACGGCTTCTTCTACGTGCTCGACCGCACCAACGGCAAGCTGCTCGCGGCCAATCCTTACGTGAAGGTGAATTGGGCGACTGGCATCGACATGAAGACGGGGCGTCCGATCGAGACCGACGTCGTGACCGGCGCACGCGAGGGCAAGAAGGTCACGGTCTATCCGTCCATTCTCGGCGGCAAGAACTGGGAGCCGATGTCGTTCAATCCGCAGACCGGACTGGCTTACGCCAACACGCTTGCTTTCGGCGGCAGGTACAAGTCGGAGCCCGCCACCTTCAAGCAGGGCGAATGGTATCTCGGCATGGACCTCACGGATCCCTGGGAATGGGGTGACGGCGCGCGCGGTCATCTGAAGGCGATCGATCCCATGACCGGCAAGGCGAAGTGGGAAGCACCAAGCGACATCCCGCGCTTCTCCGGCGTGCTGTCGACCGCAGGCGGCGTCGTGTTCACCGGCGCGCTGACGGGCGAGTTCGAGGCCTTCGATGCCGACAGCGGCAAGAAGCTCTGGCAGTTCCAGACCGGCTCCGGCATCGAGGGACAGCCGGTGACCTGGCAGCAGGACGGCGTGCAGTATGTCGCCGTGACGAGCGGCTATGGCGGCGTCTACTCGCTGTTCTCCGGCGACGAGCGGCTGGCGAAAGTGCCGCCGGGCGGCTCGCTGTGGGTCTTTGCTGTCAAGCAGTAAACGGCAAGACGTGCTGGGAATGGTATCTCACAGGACGGCGGCGATCTTCGCCGCCGTCGCGGCGCTGACGGTCGCGCTTGCGGCGACCGTTCGTGCCGCGGATGACTCAAATGGCAACCCCGCCCAAATGCAGATCGACCACGGCAAGGCGACCTATGCCGAAAAGTGCTCGCACTGCCACGGCCCCAACATGATGAATTCCGGCACCATCACGCCGGACCTGCGCGCCTTCCCCGATGACAAGACCCGCTTCGTCACCACGGTGAAGAACGGCAAGAACAACAGGATGCCGCCATGGGGTGACGTTCTCAACGACGATGAGATCGGCGAGCTCTGGGCCTTCATCTCGAGTCGGAGGAAGCCATGAGAGGCAGGCTGGCGGCACTCAGTGTCGCGGCGATGTTGATCGGTCCGGCGACAACGGCCGGCGCGGCCGATCCATTGAGCGTCTGTCTCGACGAGGACCGGCCGCCGTTCTCAGCGCATCACCGCGGCAAGCCCGATTCGGGCTTCGACGTGATGCTGGCCCAGGCGATCGCGGATCGGCTGGGACGGCAGCTCAGGATCCAGTGGTTCGAGAGCAAGCTGGACGAGGATTCGAGCCCGCAGCTCGAGGCCAATGCGCTGCTCTCCGACGGTCGCTGCTCGCTCGTCGGCGGCTATGCGCTGACCACGGATTCGCTGGTCGCGCCCGGCGTGAAGACGGCGCGCTTGCCGGATTTCGCCGGCGCGACGCGCGACGACCGGCGCCGCCGCGTCGCGCTCGGCGTGCTCGCGCCGAGCCAGCCTTATGTTTATTCGCCGATGACGGTGGTGCTGGGACCGAAGGCGCGCGGGCGCAAGATCGGCGATATCGGCGATCTCACCGGTCTTCGTCTCGCGATCGAGAGCGGGTCGCTCGGCGATGCCATCTTGATGAGTTTCGACAAGGGACGCCTGATCGACGGCATCACCCATGTAGTGCCGGGCCGCGATGACCTCCTCGGCGCGCTCGAGCGCGGCGACCATGATGCCACGTTGATCGACCTCGGCCGCTTCGACGCTTACCGCGCCGCGCATCCCGAGACCGCGATCACCGCCTCCCACTATTACTATCCGATCGGGGCCAATCGCGGCTATGTCGGGCTTGCCAGCGAGCCTGCGCTGATCGACGCCGTCAACAAGGCCCTGACGAAACTCGCCGCGGACGGCAAGATCGCCGCATTCGGCCAACAGGCCGGCCTCACCTATCTGCCGCCGCGAGAGCCCGCAATCCTTGGCGATGTCTGGAGGCAGATCATCCAGCGTTGAAGCGGCCGCGGTGCATTCCGAGCCTGCGTGCACACGCATGCATCTCGCAATGACGCACGATGCGGTTAGCAATAGGCAGCTACGGCGCTACTGGCCTCACCGGCCCGTCGGCGATGCCCGAAGAGAACTGCCCGCCCTGCGTTTAGTTCTCGCCGACGGCCGCCGCGCCGTGCTGTATCTTGTGGATCGAGGACGGCACCACGCCGAAATACTTCCGGAACACGCGGCTGAAATGCGATGAGCTGGAGAAGCCCCAGGAGAACGCGACATCGGTGATGGTCTTGCCTGCGTGAGCCTCGAGCTCCTGGCGGCAGTTCTGCAAGCGTGCCTGCCAAATGTAGTCGCTCACCGTGGTGCCGCGCTCGGAGAACAGCATGTGCAGATAGCGCTTGGAGCAGCCGAGTTCGGTGGAGATCTCGTCGATGCACAGATCCGGATCGCGCAGGTGCTCGCGGATGAAGAACTGAGCGCGCACATACATCGCCTCGGGCCCGACCCGATCCAACATCGAGTCGGCTTCCCGCAGCGGCAAAAGCAGCAGGTCGATGAGCGAATCGGCGACGCCGACCGCGCTGTTCGCGGACAGTTTTGCCGCCTCGTCGAAGGTGGCATGAACGAAATCGTGAGCGATCCGACCCGTGCCGGTGCGTGACGACAGCTTGCAGGCCGGCATCCGTTGCGATGGGAATCCACGATCGCGCAGCAGTGACTTCGGAACGATCACCACGTCGTGGCGCGTGAAGGCTGGGCTGATGATCGAATGCGGGCAGGAGACGTCGTACGCGATGATGTCGCCCGGGTTCAACTCCATGTGGCGGCCTTCCTGCTCGAAATAGGACACGCCGTAGGTCTGGAAGTGGATCTTGATGTATGGATGTTCATTGGCCTTGGCGCGCGCCAGCGTGTGCGCGATGCGATGCTGGCTCACCTCGATCTGACAAAGTTTCAGGCGCGAGACGGAGGTGTAGTCGATGCGGCCTTCGAGCGAGGACGCCTCCAGCGGATCAACGTCGAAATAGCCGCATAGACTCGTCAACCCGTCGACCCAGCTCTGGATCTGCCTCTTCGGCGTCATTCCGGTCGTTGAGAGCGTGTGAATTGTGTCGGACATGAATCCAGCCGCTGGTTTTATCCGAGGTTCGACACGAATCGCGAGCAGCGCTGCCGAAGCCCTCAGCCGAGATTGCGTGACGTTTACCTCAAATTTGGGAGGTCTTTGAAACGGTGCGCCATCGTTCCGTTGCCACCCTTGAAAGTTAATCCTCCGCCTTAGTCGCCGCGCCGTCAAGTGGAACATCAGCGCTGGCGCGGCGCGCGGTGCGATGCGGAAGCCGCTGAATTCGCTGCTG
The DNA here is from genome assembly GCF_041200145.1 of Bradyrhizobium sp. LLZ17. Lineage (NCBI taxonomy): Bacteria > Pseudomonadati > Pseudomonadota > Alphaproteobacteria > Hyphomicrobiales > Nitrobacteraceae > Bradyrhizobium > Bradyrhizobium zaerense. Next base: position 7,601,505 of record NZ_CP165734.1, on the reverse strand, counting down.
CAAAATCAAAATCTTTTGCGTCCGTGCGCTGTCGAGCAAACCGGCTTCTCTCTTGGGCAAGTTTCCCCACGACGAACTCGTTAGGAATTGCGGCAGGAACAAAAAGAAGACGGGCCGCTCCTGCACGCGGACCTGCGGCTCTCATCAGGAGGAGAAAACACCCCAGCATCGTTTCCGGTCCCAATCGAGACCGCCCTGCACGAGCAGACGCTGGACGAGAAGCCCGGCGATCAAGCAACGCTTCGGAATCAATAAAACGAAATCCAACGGAGGAACGACTATGCGCAAGGTGCTACTGGCGACATTTCTTGGCTCCGCAGCGGCTCTCGCCGTCGGAAGCGCGTCAGCCAATGACGAGTTGATCAAGATGTCGCAGAACCCGAAAGACTGGGTGATGCCGACGGGCGACTATGCCAATACCCGCTATTCCAAGCTGAATCAGATCAATGCACAAAATGTCGGCAAGCTGCAGGTGGCCTGGACCTTCTCGACCGGCGTGCTGCGCGGCCATGAGGGTGGCCCGCTGATCGTCGGCAACATGATGTACGTCCACACACCGTTCCCGAACAAGGTCTACGCCATTGACCTTTCGCAGGAGAACAAGATCGTCTGGAGGTACGAGCCGAAGCAGGACCCGAACGTCATCCCGGTGATGTGCTGCGATACCGTCAACCGCGGCCTGTCGTACGGCGACGGAAAGATCTTCCTGCATCAGGCTGACACCACCCTTGTCGCGCTCGACGCCAAGACCGGTCAGGTTGCTTGGTCCGCGAAGAACGGCGATCCCAGCAAGGGCGAGACAGGTACGTCCGCGCCGATGGTCATCAAGGACAAGGTGCTGGTCGGCATTTCCGGCGGCGAGTTCGGCGTTCAGGCCCACATGACCGCCTACGACATCAAGACCGGCAAGGAGGTCTGGCGCGGTTATTCGGAAGGCCCGGACAACCAGATCCTGGTCGACGACAAGACCACCGCGCTCGGCAAGCCGATCGGTAAGGACTCCAGCCTCAAGACCTGGCAAGGCGATCAGTGGAAGATCGGCGGCGGCGCCACGTGGGGCTGGATCTCCTACGATCCAGAACTCAATCTCGTCTACTACGGGTCCGGCAATCCCTCGACCTGGAACCCGAAGCAGCGGCCCGGCGACAACAAATGGTCGATGACCATCTGGGCGCGCAATCCGGACACCGGCGTGGCCAAGTGGGTCTACCAGATGACGCCCCATGACGAATGGGACTATGACGGCGTCAACGAGATGATCCTCTCGGACCAGCAGATCAACGGCCAGCCGCGCAAGCTGTTGACGCATTTCGATCGTAACGGCCTCGGCTATACGCTCGATCGCGCCACCGGCGAATTGCTGGTCGCCGAGAAGTACGATCCGAAGGTGAACTGGACCTCCGGCGTCGACATGGACAAGAACTCGGCCACCTACGGCCGTCCGAAGGTGCTCGACGCCGCTTCGACCGACAAGGCGGGCGAGGACCACAACGTGAAGGGCATCTGCCCGGCCGCGCTCGGCACCAAGGACGAGCAGCCGGCAGCCTACTCGCCGGACACGCAGCTGTTCTACGTCCCGACCAACCACGTCTGCATGGACTACGAACCGTTCAAGGTAAGCTACACCGCGGGTCAGCCCTATGTAGGCGCGACGCTCTCGATGTATCCGCCGCAGGGCGATACCAATATGGGTAACTTCATCGCCTGGGACGGCAAGACCGGCAAGATCGTGTGGTCGAACAAGGAGCAGTTCTCGGTCTGGTCGGGTGCGCTCGCAACCGCCGGCGGCGTGGTGTTCTACGGCACGCTCGAAGGCTACCTGAAGGCGGTCGACGCCAAGACCGGCAAGGAGCTCTACAAGTTCAAGACCTTCCGGGATCATCGGCAACGTCACCACCTATGAGAACGGCGGCAAGCAGTACGTCGCGGTGCTCTCCGGCGTGGGCGGCTGGGCCGGCATCGGTTTGGCAGCGGGCCTGACCGATCCGACCGCGGGCCTTGGCGCAGTCGGTGGTTATGCGGCGCTCAGCAACTACACGGCGCTCGGCGGCACGCTGACCGTGTTCTCGCTGCCGACCAACTAACCTCAACTCCGTATCGCTCCGGCGCGTGGATCAACTCCACGCGCCGGCTCGTCTCCACCGAACGCCACGAGGAAAATCTCTTGCGCAAATTCTGCTCTGTCATTGCCGCGATGTTCTTCGTTGCGTCCGGAGGAATTGCCATCGCGGACGGGTCGGGTGACCCGACCGCCGTCAAGCAGAACGAAACCGGGGAATGGCTCGATAAGGAGGGTAACCCGACTTACAAGATCTCGGCCGATGGCACAGTGGACTGGTACACCTATTCCGGATATCGCCGCTATCACTCGGACTGCCATGTCTGCCATGGCCCCGACGGAATGGGCTCAACCTATGCGCCGGCGCTGAAGGATTCGCTCAAGACCATGAACTACGCCGATTTCCTCGGCGTCGTAGCCTCCGGTCGCAAGAACATCTCGACCGCGCAGGAGAACGTGATGCCGGCTTTCGGCGATAATCCGAACGTCGCTTGCTACATGGACGATCTCTACATCTACCTGCGCGCCCGCTCCAACGAGGCCTGGGGTCGCGCCCGTCCCGGCAAGCATGACGACAAGAACGACGCCTATACCAAGAACGAAGATCGTGCATGGGCAGGAAGTGAACGTTTGGGGTCCGGCCGAGACTTAAGTCTGGCGTCCAGGAGAATTTGAGGAGTTTACGATGAAGACACGTGCCGCCGTCGCTTTCGAAGCCAAGAAGCCGCTCGAGATCGTCGAAGTCGATCTGGAAGGACCGAAGGCCGGCGAAGTCCTGGTCGAGATCAAGGCGACCGGCATCTGCCATACCGATGCCTACACGCTCGACGGCTTCGACAGCGAGGGAATCTTCCCGTCGATCTTGGGCCACGAGGGCGCCGGCATCATCCGTGAGATCGGCGCCGGCGTGACCTCGGTGAAGCCGGGCGATCACGTCATTCCGCTCTACACGCCGGAATGCCGGCAGTGCAAAAGCTGCCTGAGCCGGAAGACCAATCTCTGCACCGCGATCCGCGCGACGCAAGGCAAGGGCGTGATGCCCGACGGCACCAGCCGCTTCTCCTACAACGGCAAGCCGGTCTACCATTATATGGGCTGCTCGACCTTCTCGAACTTCACGGTGCTGCCGGAGATCGCGGTGGCGAAGATCCGCGAGGACGCGCCCTTCGACAAGAGCTGCTACATCGGCTGCGGCGTCACCACCGGCGTCGGCGCCGTGGTCAACACCGCGAAGGTCGAGCCGGGCTCCAACGTCATCGTGTTCGGCCTCGGCGGCATCGGGCTCAATGTCATCCAGGGCGCCAAGATGGCCGGCGCCGACAAGATCATCGGCGTCGACATCAACGACTCCAAGGAGGAATGGGGCCGAAGGTTCGGCATGACGGCTTTCGTCAATCCCAAGAAGATCACCGGCGACATCGTTCCGCATCTCGTCAACCTTACCGATGGCGGCGCCGACTACACGTTCGACTGCACCGGCAACACCAATGTGATGCGCCAGGCGTTGGAAGCCTGTCATCGCGGCTGGGGCACCTCGATCATCATCGGCGTTGCGGAATCCGGCAAGGAGATCGCCACCCGTCCGTTCCAGCTCGTTACCGGCCGCAACTGGCGCGGAACTGCCTTCGGCGGTGCGCGCGGCCGCACCGACGTGCCGAAGATCGTCGACTGGTACATGAACGGAAAGATCCAGATCGATCCGATGATTACCCACACGCTCAAGCTCGAAGACATCAACAAGGGCTTCGACCTGATGCACGAGGGTAAGTCTATCCGTTCTGTCGTCGTGTTCTAGCTCGCAAGCGTCACACCCAAGGAGGATCGACCCATGACTGTTGCACTCCACCCCTCGATCGACAACGGCATCAAGCAAGGCACCGGCCACTTTGCCGGCGGCACGCTGGTCTGCAAATGCAGCGACCGCCCGGTCAAGGTCGCCGTCAAGGGCGACGTCGCCCACAATCACGCCTGCGGCTGCACCAAGTGCTGGAAGCCGCAGGGCGCGAATTTCTCTGTCGTCGCGGTGGTGCCGCGCCAGAACGTCACCGTGCTCGAGAACGGCGACAAGCTCCAGATCGTCGATGCTTCCGCGGCGATCCAGCGTCACGCCTGCAAGGCCTGCGGCACACACTGTATGGCCGGATCGAGAACAAGAATCATCCGTTCTACGGGCTCGACTTCATCCATCCGGAGCTGTTCCAGGAGCAGGGCTCCCAGGCACCACAATTCGCCGCCTTCGTCTCGTCGGTGATCGAATCGGGCGTGAAGCCGGAGCAGATGGCCGGCATCCGTTCCCGCCTGAAGGAGATCGGGCTCGAGCCCTATGATTGCCTGTCGCCGGCGCTGATGGACGCGATCGCGACCCACGTAGCGAAAGCCAAAGCCGCCTGAACAAGGCCGCCAGACTCCGCTAGGCCCCATCAGCTCGCCGGTAGTGACCACCGCCGGCGAGCGGACGAGCGTATCGCGCAGATGACCGCGGGCGGTTGATCGCGGCGATGTCGCCGCCACTGCATTTTGCGTGTGGTGGTGCTTGGCTCGCGGGCCTTCGGGTCTCAGTCCTGGTCTCTCAATGACGTCGCAATGCCCTGAACTTTGTCCTTGAAGTCCGCGGGTCCTGCGATTCTCCCTCCCTCGACTGAGGCATCCTGCTTCGTCCGTGCAGTCACTCTGCCGGACGAAGCTTTTTCACCTCGATTACAATTTTGTAGTCGCACAGGACGCGTGACGTGTTGCCGCGCCCTGCTTTTGACAAACCCCGGATGCAATCTGTTCACGTCAAGGACAACCGGCTGTGAATGCCGGGGTGGCCCGATCTCTGCTACGGTCGCGCCGTGACGATGCCGCGCGAAGTTCAATCAATTAAGAACAACACGGGAGGTATCGAGCACATCCGAACATCGCGATCACCCTTCATGCCCCCTGCCGGGATTTGCCCGCGCGGGATAACGGGCTCGGACGCGGTTGCGATGATGCAGGGACCATGGCGCCGACCGAGGTCGGCTATTCCAAAATCGGCAAAGCTTATGAAGAGCGAGGGACGATCATGATCAAGGTGAAGATCAACGGCCAGGAACAGAGCTGGGATGGCGACCCGGACCTCCCGCTACTCTGGTTCCTGCGTGACGAGGCCGGGCTGACCGGCACCAAGTTCGGCTGTGGCCAGGCCCTGTGCGGCGCCTGCACGGTCATCGTCGACAAGGAAGCCGTGCGCTCCTGCATCACATCGATCAATGACGTCGCCGGACGCGAGGTCACCACGATCGAGGGGCTGCATCCGACCGGCGATCATCCGGTCCAGAAGGCCTGGCGTCAGGTCAACGTCCCGCAATGCGGCTTCTGCCAGGCCGGACAGATCATGCAGGCGGCGGCATTGTTGATGGACAATCCAAAGCCGTCGCACGACCAGATTCGCGAGACGATGTCCGGCAATATCTGCCGCTGTGGCTGCTACCAACGCATCGAGAACGCAGTCCATCTCGCATCGACGGGAGTGTGACATGAATTTCATCGACAATCCCCGGAAGCTTCGCGGCTTCGAAAAGCACGTCAAGGTCGAGAAAATCTCGCGCCGCAGTATCCTGAAAGGGCTCGGCATCACCGGCGGCTTCGTGCTCGCCGCGCCCGTGATGTCGCGCCAGGCCTTTGCCTATGAGACCGGCGCCGGAAAGATGCCTCATGGCGTCGTGGTCGATCCGCGCGTGTTCGTCGCGGTCGCGCCCGACGGTACCGTCACCATCGTCGCACACCGCGCCGAGATGGGCACCGGCGTGCGCACCAGCCTGCCGCTGATCGTGGCCGAGGAGATGGAAGCTGACTGGTCGAAGGTGAAGGTCCAGCAGGCCCATGGCGACGAAGTCAAGTTCGGCAACCAGGACACCGACGGCTCCCGCAGCACGCGGCACTATCTGATCCCGATGCGCCAGATCGGCGCATCTGCCCGCACGATGCTGGAACAGGCCGCAGCCAAGCGCTGGGCCGTGCCGGCAACCGAGGTCAAGGCCGTCAGCCACGAGGTGGTCCACAGCGCCAGCGGGCGCAAGCTCGGCTTCGGCGAGCTCGCCGCGGACGCGGCCAAGGAATCGGTGCCGAGCATCGAAGGTCTCAAGCTGAAGGACCCCAAGGACTTCCGCTACCTGACCAAGGGCCAGATCGGCATCGTCGATCTCCACGACATCACCACCGGCAAGGCAGGCTACGGCGCCGACGTGCGCCTGCCCGGCATGAAATACGCCGTGATCGCGCGGCCGCCGGTCACCGGCGGTAAACTGGTCTCGTTCGATCCGGCTGAGGCGATGAAGGTCTCCGGGGTCGAGAAGGTGATGGAAGTGCGCGGCTGGCCCTGGCCGTCGAAATTCCAGCCGCTTGGCGGCGTCGCCGTGATTGCACGCAATACCGGTGCGGCGATCAAGGGCCGCGATGCCCTGAAGCTCGTTTGGGACGATGGGGCGAACGGCAAATATGACTCGGTGGCCTACCGGAAGGAGCTCGAAGAGGCCTCGCGCAAACCGGGTCTCGTCGTGCGCAAGGAGGGCGATGCGGATGCCGCCCTGAAGAGCGCCGACAAGGTGATCGTCGGCGAGTACTACATCCCCCATCTCGCCCATGTCAGCATGGAGCCGCCGGTGGCGGTCGCCGATGTCAAAGGCGACAAGGCCGAGATATGGGCGCCGGTGCAGAGCCCGGGCGGCACCCGCGAGGACGTCGCCAAGACGCTCGGCATTCCCGAGCAGAACGTCACGGTCAACGTCACGCTGCTCGGCGGCGGCTTCGGCCGCAAGTCGAAATGCGACTTCGCGCTAGAAGCCGCGCTCCTGTCCAAGGAACTCGGCGTCCCCGTCAAGGTGCAATGGACACGTGAGGACGACCTCCATCACGACTTCCTGCACACCGTCTCGGTCGAGCGGATCGAGGCGGGTCTGGACAAGGACGGCAAGGTGATTGCCTGGCGCCACCGCAGCGTGGCGCCCAGCATCGCCTCGACGTTTGCGGCCGGAACGGTGCATCAGGCGTCTTTCGAACTCGGCATGGGCCTCGTCGACATGCCGTTCGAGATCGCCAATGTCTCTTGCGAGAACCCGGAAGCGGCCGCGCACACCCGTATCGGCTGGTTCCGCTCGGTCTCCAATATCCCGCGCGCGTTCGCCGTGCAATCGATGGTCGGCGAGATCGCGCAAGCGACCGGGCGCGACCAGAAGGAGACGCTGCTCGCGCTGATCGGAAGTCCGCGCATCGTCAAGCCGGCGGTGAAGGACCTCTGGAACTATGGCGAGCCCTATGACAGCTATCCGATCGACACCGCGCGCCTGCGCAAGGTGGTCGAGCTGGTCGCCGATAAGGGCGAATGGGGACGTCAGGTGCCCAAGGGTCACGGCCTCGGCATCGCCGTGCACCGCAGCTTCGTCAGCTACATCGCCACCATCGTCGAGGTCGCTGTCGACGACAAGGGCAAGCTGACAGTGCCGCGGGTTGATACCGCGATTGATTGCGGCACCTATGTCAATCCCGAGCGCATCACCTCCCAGATCGAAGGCGCGGCGATCATGGGGCTGAGCCTCGCCAAATACGGCGCGGTCACCTTCAAGGACGGCAAGGTGGAGCAGAAGAACTTTGACGACTTCCAGGTCATCAGGATCGATGAATCGCCGCTGGTGACCAACGTCTACATCGTCCCGCCCGGACCCGACACGCCGCCCAGCGGCGTCGGCGAGCCCGGCGTGCCGCCGTTCGCGCCTGCGCTGATGAATGCGATCTTCGCGGCGACCGGAAAGCGCATCCGCGCGCTTCCGATCGGGAAGCAATTGGAGGCATGAGGCGGGAACATTAAGCGGCGTCGCGCCGTTTCCATCGATCTCACAGGAGCAGATCGATGACCAACATCTCAAAGGCGCTCGCGGTCTTGGTGCTGTCGGGCGCCTTCTCCTTTGCCGTCGCGAGCGCGTACGCACAAGGCAGCGCGACCCCGCCGACCACGGCGACGCGCCCCGCAGCACCAGACCAGAACTCGCTCCCCAACGCCAACGCTCCGCCTGCCTCGACGACGCAGACGACGGGGCAGACCAGTCCGGATCCGAAGGTTCGCGAGATGAACCAGAAGGCGAGAGACAAGGTCGAACGCGAGGGCAAATAGATCTGGCGCGCTCAGGTCCCGATTTCGTCATGCCCGGGTTTATCCCGGGCATCCACGATCTGCACGGGTGCAAAGAACGTGGATGCCCGGGATAAACCCGGGCATGACGAGTTCGTGGCGCGAGCGTCGAACTTATGACGAGGCACACGCAAAAATGCGGCGGACGTTGCCGTCCGCCGCATTTGCTCGCCCCCGCTCCGCCTTTTTCGATCCGCCGCGGAGCTTATTTCTTCAGCGCGAACACCCAGACCACGCCGCCTTGCGGCACGTTGGACTCGATCCCGATATTGTTGGTCGCGAGCGCGTCCTGGATACGCTGCGCGTCCACGCCCCAGCCGGACTGGATCGCGATGTATTGCGTGCCGTCGATCTCATAAGAGACCGGCATGCCCATGATGCCGGAGTTGGTCTTCTGCTCCCACAACACTTCGCCTGTCTTGGCGTTGAAGGCGCGGAAGTTGCGATCGTTGGTGCCGCCGGCGAAGATGAGATCGCCCGCGGTCGCCGTCACCGAGCCGAACAGCTGCGACTTCGGGAAGTTGTGCTGCCACACCTTTTTGCCCGTCGCGGGATCCCAGGCCTGGAGCTCGCCGAAATGGTCGGCGCCCGGCTTGGTCTTCAGCCCGATATCCTCCGGCTTGGTGCCGAGCCAGAGTTCGCCGGGCTTGAGCGGAATCTTCTCACCGGTGAAGCCGCCACAGAAGTTCTCGTTCGCGGGCACATAGACGAGACCTGTCTTCTGGCTATAGGCCGCCGACGGCCAGTCCTTGCCGCCCCACAGTGACGGACAGAATTCGACGCGCTTGCCGACCACCGGCTTGTGTGCGGGATCGAGGATCGGCTTGCCGCTCTCGGCGTCGATACCCTTCCAGACGTCAGTCGACACGAACGGCCAGCCGGCGATGTAATTGATCTTGGTCGGCGTGCGTTCGAGAATCCAGAAGATCGCATCGCGTCCGGGGTGGATCAGACTCTTGATGCTGCGGCCATCGCGTTGCAAATCCACCAGCATCGGTGCGTCGACCTCGTCCCAGTCCCAGGAATCGTTCTGGTGGTACTGGTGATAGGTCTTGATCTTGCCGTTGCCTGGGTCGAGCGCGAGCACCGAGGAGGTATAGAGATTATCGCCGGGGTGCATTTCGCCGGGCCACGGCGCGGCGTTGCCGACGCCCCAATAGATCGTCTTGGTATCCTTGTCGTAGGTGCCGGTCATCCAGGCCGAGCCGCCGCCATTCTTCCAGTCCTCGCCCTGCCAGGTATCGTGACCGGGCTCGCCCTCGCCGGGGATGGTGAAGGTCCGCCACAATTCCTTACCGTCGTTGGCATCGTAGGAGGCAACATAACCGCGCACGCCGAACTCGCCTCCGGAACCGCCGACGATGACCTTGCCATCGACGACGAGCGGCATCAGGGTCATGTACTGGCCCTTCTTGTAGTCCTGCACCTTGGTGTCCCACACCACCTTGCCGGTCTTGGCATCGAGCGCGACGACATGGTCGTCAGTGGTGGCGAGGTAGAGCTTGTCCTCCCACAGGCCGACACCGCGGCTGGTCGGATGCAACTGAAAAAGGTCGTCCGGGAGCTGCCGCTTGTAGCGCCAATATTCGTCACCGGTTTTCGCGTTCAGCGCGATCACCTGCCCCATCGGGGTCGCCACGAACATCACGCCGTTATTGACGATCGGCGGCGCCTCGTGGCCTTCGACGACCCCGGTGGCGAACGTCCAGACCGGCGTGAGATCCTTGACGTTGGTGGTGTTGATCTGGTCGAGCGGGCTGTAGCCCTGCCCGTCATAGGTGCGGCGGTAGAGCATCCAGTTGCCGGGTTCCGGATTCTCCAGGCGCTGCGCGGTCACCGGAGAATAGCTCTCGATCGGGCCCGCAACAGCGGCGGTCGAGGCGATGCAGGTGAAGGCGACGAAGCCGGACAGTAACCATTGCTTCCTGGTCATGGACGTATCCCCTTTTGATGAATTCGTTTGTGAATTCTTTTTCGTTGTCTCGTCACCCGCGCAACGCGCGGACGTCCCGTCGTGACGCGGGCGCGACCCGCGGTCGTTATCCCTGCTGCTGGGCACCTACCTTTCCGACGAAATTGCCGGCAACGCTGAGCGAGCCGTCAGCGAGCGCCAGCGGCAGTGCGGCCAGCCGTCGCGGCGCCGGCCCGAACACGACCTGCGCGCCCGCGCGGGGGTCGTATTCGGAGTTGTGGCACATGCATTTGAACACCTCCTTGTCGCCGACATCGCTCTTGACCCAGGCAGTGACGGGACAGCCGGCATGGGAACAGATCGCCGAATAGGCGATGATGCCGTCGACGGCGCGGGCGCGGGTCTGCTCGTCGAGCTCGGCGGGGTCTAGCCGGATGATCAGGATCTCGTTCAGCCGCGATCCGCTACGCACGACCGATGTCTTCGGATCCTTCGGCCAGGCGTGCACCGGCGGACCGCCGGTCGGCAGGTCGGCGGCGCTGACTGGCTTGCCTTCCTGATCGCCTTCGGAGAAGACGAGCAGGTCGCCCTTCTGCGGCCGCTCGTCCGAGCCGGGGGCGTCCTCGCCGGCGCGCACCTGCGTCGAACATCCGAGGCAGACGGAGCTGGCGAGCGCACCAAGCAGGAGCGTTCGACGCGTTTGTTCCGCAGACGCATCCACGTCAGGTTCCGGCGTGGTGTCCGACGATGATGTTGTTGAGGCGATGTTGAATGATGAATTCGACATGCATCTAGCAGGCGCTGGAACTCTGCCGAAAAAAGGCGGAGATTTCGCACCGCAGTGCGTCAATGTGATTTGCTCGCGGGGATTGAATACGAATTCGCGCATTCAAGCGCGCTTTTGCAATTGCAACGTCATGCCACGCGACCGGCATGATGATTTTGCAGATCAGACCGATGATGTTGGAATTGGTGCAACGCGCCAACGTGCGCCGTGATGTCTGCCAACATCAACGCGGCTGCACGTTTCTGTGGCAGGCATTTGCAGTTTACGAGCGGAGCACGTGACGCGGCGAGGCGATGCGGCCCGCCATCGTTGCCGATGCCATTTCAAAACTATCGGCGATGCGCCGTGCCTTGTCGATGAACAACGCAGCCGCCGGCGGGGGACAGACTTCGCGCGCGGTCTGCTCGAACAGGTCGAGCCAGCGGTCGAAATGATCGCCCACGAGGCTCAGCGGCATGTGCGCGCGCATCGGCGAACCCTGATACCGGCCGGTCATCAGCACGACCGAGGACCAGAAGTTCTTGAGCTTGCCGAGATGCTCGTCCCAATCTTGCACGATGGCAAACACCGGCCCCAGCAAAGCATCCTCGCGCACGCGTCCGTAGAAGCGGGTGACGAGCTCCCCGATCATCTCTTCCGTGATCCCGGTACGCTCGATCGCGTCCTGGACCAGCAGGTTCCGCCGCTCGGCCGCAGCTTGCCGCTCGGCTTTCAATCGATCCGACATGTCGTTTTCTATCCGTTCAATTGTTCCCGCAGGCCGCCCGCGCCACGTTGTCGGGACAATCGCGCCCGACGTCTTTGTCGCAGCGCAAATTTGCGGGACAAGCGGCGGGCGTTCGATGCCCGCCGCCGGCGCCATGATCAGGCGCTGTAGGTATAAAAGCCCTGCCCGGTCTTGCGACCGAGATAACCGGCATCGACCATTTCCTTGAGCAAGGGCGCTGGACGGTATTTGGGGTCGTTGAAGCCTTTATAAAAGACCTCCATCACCGAAAGCATGGTGTCGAGGCCGACGAGATCGGCAAGCGCCAACGGCCCGATCGGATGGTTGCAGCCGAGCTTCATGCCGGCGTCGATCTCTTCCGCCGTCGCGATCCCTTCCTGAAGCGCGAAGATCGCCTCGTTGATCATCGGGCAAAGAATGCGGTTGACCGCGAAGCCCGGGCTGTTCTTGGCCGTGATCGCCACCTTGCCGACGCGCTTGGCGAAATCGAGCGCCTTGGCGTGAGTGTCGTCCGAGGTCTGCAAGCCGCGGATGAGTTCCAGCAGCGCCATCACGGGGACCGGATTGAAGAAATGCATGCCGATGAAGCGGTCGGGGCGATCGGTCGCGGCGGCAAGCTTGGTGATCGAGATCGACGAGGTGTTGGTCGCAAGCAGCGTGCGCGGCGACAGCGTCGCGCAGAGGTCCTTCAGGATCTTGACCTTGAGCTCCTCGTTCTCGGTCGCAGCCTCGATGACGAGATCGCAGTCGACAAGCTTGGCGCGATCGGTCGTGCCGGTGATGCGCTTGAGCGTGGCGTCGCGATCGGCCGGCGACATCTTCTCCTTCTTGACCAGGCGCTCGAGGCTGCCGCCGACGGTGGCGACACCACGGCTCACCGCCGCATCGGAGATGTCGACCATCACCACCGAGAGCCCGGCCGCGGCACAGATCTGGGCGATGCCGTTGCCCATGGTCCCTGCCCCGATGATACCAACGTTTTGGATCATAACCTGTCCTTCTCCTCTATCGGGCACAGCCCCGCAGGAGCCGGGCCCGGTTTGACCTTGTTTCGACCGGCACGCCGCCTGCGATCGTGTCCGCGTCCGCTAGGCCCTTCCTTAACCCATCGGTGGCGGGAATAAAGCCGCCTGTTGATCGGAAAAGGCATGATTTGGCCTTTGTAGCTCGCGGTTGACCCCTCCTCTGCGCCACTCGGCCGCGACCACCGAATCCGATAAACCGAACTTCGATGGACGCAGCACGGCAGTGGCCGTCTGCTTCCGAACGAATCGAGTGCCCAAACCGACGCTGCCGGGTATTCTGTGAACGTCGACGAGAGTCGCAAGGGACAATCCGTGAAGCGGCTTCGGAGCCTCGATATCAACTGTCCGGACGTCTCATGTCCGACTCGGAAGCGCCGGGCCGGATGAGCGATTTCACGCGAGCCGTTGGCGCTGCTTTTACCCTGATCGGCGAAGCCGATGCCGAGCTGCTCGGGATCGTCGCGCTGTCGGTGCGCGTCAGCCTCGCCGCCAGTATCATTGCGCTGATCATCGGCGCGCCGTTCGGGGCGTTTCTTGCGATCGTTCGCTTCCGCGGACGGCAGGTGATCGTCGTGCTGACCAATGCGCTGCTCGGACTTCCACCGGTCGTGGTCGGACTGGGGCTCTATCTTGTGCTGTCGCGGTCCGGCCCGCTTGGGGCTGCCGGATTGCTGTTCACGCCGACCGCCATGGTGATCGCGCAAACGTTGCTCGCTACGCCGATCGTGGTGGCGCTGGTGCACAGGCCGGCGAGCTTGCTATGGGCCGAATATGGCGATCTGGCGCGGATCGACGGTCTGTCGACGATGCGCAGCATCGGCTTGCTGTTTGCGCTCGGCCGGACGTCGCTGCTGACGGCCTTTCTCGCAGCCTTCGGACGCGCGATCGCGGAGGTCGGCGCCATCATCGTCGTCGGCGGCAACATCCGTGGCTTCACCCGCACCATGACAACCGCCATCGCGCTCGAAACCAGCAAGGGAGATCTGCCGCTCGCGCTCGGATTGGGACTGATCCTGCTTGCGCTCAGCGTCGCAGTGTCGACCGTCGCCTTCCTGCTAGTGGGACGCGTTGGGGAAAAATAGCTGCTCGCCGCCGACCCTGTAGCCGGCGATCGCTTCCTGCCCCTTCGGCGAAACCAGCCAGTCGATGAACGCCTGCCCATCCTGCGCTTTCACGTTCGGATGTTTTTCCGGATTTACCAGCATGACGCCGTATTGATTGAAGAGCCGCTTGTCGCCCTCGGTCAAGACCGCGAGCTCGCCGCGGTTCTTGAACGACAGCCATGTGCCGCGGTCCGACAGAAGGTAAGCGTTCGACGACGAGGCCATGTTCAGCGCCGGTCCCATGCCCTGGCCGATCTCGCGGTACCAGCTGTCCTTGCCGCCGGCGACCTCGACGCCTGCCTCCTTCCACAGCCTCAGCTCCGCCGCATGCGTGCCGGACTTGTCGCCCCGCGAGATGAAAGGCACTTTCGCAGCCGCGATCTTGCGCAGCGCCTCGGCTACGTCCTTGCCGCCGGCGATCCGCGCGGGATCGCTCCGCGGCCCGACAATGATGAAATCGTTGTACATGACGTCGAAGCGCTTCACGCCCTGTCCTTCGGACATGAACCTGTCTTCCGCAGGCCTGTCATGAACAAACACCACGTCGGCATCGCCGCGCCGGCCGATGTCCAGCGCCTGGCCGGTGCCGACGGCCACGACCCTCACGTTGATACCCTCGGCCTTCGAGAACAGGGGCAGCAGATAGCCAAACAGGCCGGACTGCTCCGTCGACGTCGTCGAAGCCACGGTAATGGTGCGATCCTGCGCAAAGGCGACAGTGGACCAGAGCAGAGCCATTCCGATGGCGGCAATTTTTCTCATGCGATCGTTCCCAATGCGGACAATTGGCGATCGAGATTACTCTGCGGGACAGATTCCGAAAACCCCGAGTCGCTGCTCACGCTTACCCCACGGCTTTTGAACCCGCGAGAGCATGCCGAAACGTTACATCGCGGGCGCACGCGCGACGTCGCTTTCGTTTTCTCTCGCACGCTGTGGATGCGTGGATGTTCTGCAATTGGTCCCACCTACATTGACAGCGATGTGACGACCGGGGCAGTTTTTGCATTGCTGGCGAATCAGCGATGGCCTCAAGCTGAGTATCACGTGGACAACTCCCAGTGCTTTCGAGATTAATATCGTTGCTGCGCCGCATTCCCGCGGTGAAATGGGCGTTCACCCGGCTTCGGCCCTTGCCGCACAGCGGCAGCATTGACGTGGCACCGGTCGTCGCCGACGAGCAGCCGGCCGTGATCGTCGAAATTGCGAACGCCGCTCTGGCTCTCGAGACCAGCATCAGCACCGAGGCGTTGCACGGCGCCGGCAACGTGGTCACAGAGGATCACTCGAACCTCTCTGTCATCGCGGAGAGCCCATCGGCCGCGCCGTCCGATAGCCAGGTCGGCGACGATCCATCTGATATGGCACTCCTGGACATCGAGTCGATCGTGGAAGCAGAGGCTTCGGTCTCGTCTGACGTCGACGACGAGCCGGCCGTGATCGCGGAACTCATCATCGCTGCCGATGCCTCTTCCGAACTTCCGACGCACGTCGAGCCCGTGGTTGCGAACGACGCCTTCGTCTCGCCTGTCGAGGTCGAGACGGCTCCGGCCTGTTTGGCGGACTCCCTCGCAGTCCCGACGAGCATCGAGCCTCAGCCTGTTGTTGTATCTCCCGTGCTGGTGTCGCCTGCTCCTGAGATCGGCGGCGCTCCGAAGGCTCGCGCAAGAGTCGCGGACGCCGTCGATCGTACCACGCTGATCCGGCAGCGCTGGGCTGAGACCGGGATCAGAATGTGGAATCCACGGCTCCACGGCACCGGTGACGCTACGCTGAATATCCAGGGCCGCGTCGAACTGCTGCCGCCGGCGCCCGGCGAAAACTTACCGCGCTACGACAAGCTGGAATTCAAAATGCTCGGCGGCCAGATTGTCTGCGAAGGCGTCATCGTCGAAGCGCCAGCACACGCAGACAAACGCAGCTTCACCCGGCTCGCCGAACCACAGACCTCCGGCCGGGTCCGCGAGCCGGTGCGGGAACGCCAGGCCGCTCTCGCCTGATCGTCTGCCCGTTGGTCAATCGGACGCAAGCACCTCGCGGCGCCCT
The DNA here is from genome assembly GCF_041200145.1 of Bradyrhizobium sp. LLZ17. Taxonomy (NCBI): domain Bacteria; kingdom Pseudomonadati; phylum Pseudomonadota; class Alphaproteobacteria; order Hyphomicrobiales; family Nitrobacteraceae; genus Bradyrhizobium; species Bradyrhizobium zaerense. Next base: position 7,585,698 of record NZ_CP165734.1, on the reverse strand, counting down.
CACACTTACTGGGCAGAGCTACTTCGAAAGGCTTGGCAGATCGAGCCCGTTGGCATTGGCACATTCGATCGCGGTGTCGTAACCCGCGTCGGCATGGCGCATCACGCCAGTCGCCGGATCGTTCCAGAGCACCCGCTCGATCCGACGCGCCGCGTCCGGCGTACCGTCGGCGACGATCACCATGCCGGCATGCTGCGAATATCCGATGCCGACGCCGCCGCCGTGATGCAGCGACACCCAGGTCGCGCCGCTCGCGCAGTTCAGGAGAGCGTTGAGCAACGGCCAGTCGGACACCGCGTCGGAACCGTCACGCATTGCCTCGGTCTCGCGGTTGGGGCTCGCCACCGAGCCGCTGTCGAGATGATCACGGCCGATCACGATAGGGGCTTTCAATTCACCGCGCGCGACCATGTCGTTGAACGCAAGACCAAGCCGATGGCGATCGCCGAGGCCGACCCAGCAGATTCGCGCCGGCAAGCCCTGGAATTTGATGCGCGCCCTGGCCATGTCCAACCACTTGTGCAGATGCTTGTCGTGCGGCATCAGCTCCTTAACCTTGGCATCGGTCCTGAAGATGTCTTCGGGATCGCCCGAGAGCGCGGCCCAGCGGAACGGTCCAACGCCACGACAGAACAACGGACGGATATAGGCAGGAACGAAGCCGGGGAAATCGAACGCGTTGTTCAGGCCCATGTCCTTCGCCATCTGGCGAATATTGTTGCCGTAATCGAGTGTCGGGATTCCCCACGCGTGGAAATCCAGCATGGCCTGGACGTGATCAACCATCGAGGTCTTCGAGGCGCGTTCGACCGCCTTCGGATCGGCCGCGCGTTTCGTCTCCCATTCGGCGAGCGTCCAGCCCTTCGGCAGATAGCCGTTGATCGGATCATGGGCACTGGTCTGGTCGGTGACGATGTCGGGCTTAACGCCGCGGCGCACCAGCTCCGGAAAGATCTCGGCCGCATTACCGAGCAGGCCGACCGAGACTGCCTTCTGGGTCTTGGAGGCCTCTTCCATCATCGCAAGCGCTTCGTCGAGCGTCGCCGCCTGCCGATCAAGATAACCTGTGCGCAGCCGCATCTCGATCCGGCTCGGCTGGCATTCGACAGCGAGCATCGAGGCGCCCGCCATGGTCGCGGCCAGCGGCTGCGCACCACCCATGCCACCGAGACCGGCGGTGAGAATCCATTTGCCCGCGAGGCTGCCGCCAAAATGCCGGCGCCCGACTTCGACGAAGGTTTCGTAAGTGCCCTGCACGATGCCCTGGCTGCCGATATAGATCCAGGAGCCGGCGGTCATCTGGCCGTACATCATCAGGCCCTTGCGATCGAGCTCGTTGAAATGGTCGAGCGTCGCCCAGTGCGGCACGAGGTTGGAATTCGCGATCAGCACGCGCGGCGCGTCCGCATGGGTGCGGAACACGCCGACCGGTTTGCCGGACTGGACCAGCAAGGTCTGGTCGCCTTCGAGCGTGCGCAGCGAGGCAACGATCCGGTCAAAGCTCTCCCAGTCGCGCGCGGCGCGGCCGATGCCGCCATAGACCACGAGTTCGCTTGGGCGCTCTGCCACCTCCGGATCGAGATTGTTCATGAGCATACGGAGCGGCGCTTCCGTCAACCAGCTTTTGGCGCTGATTTCGCTACCACGCGGGGCGCGAATGATGCGGTCATTGTCCAGTCGGCGGTTCATGCGAAAGCCTCTTTAGCCAGCTACTCGTTCAGTCAAGTCTCGGAAACGGATCGGTTGAAAGCGCGTCGATGGCCACGGTCGGAAGCGCGTCCGCTTCGATCAGCGCGGCCGCCTTGGCGAGATCGCCGGCCATGTAGCGGTCGGCGCCGAGCGCGGCCACCTGTTCGCGCAACGCGGCGATGACTGCGACGAGCGGCGCGCTGGTCGCATGCGGCGCGCGCAGCGTGATGCCTTGCGCCGCGACCAACAGCTCGATCCCGAGGATGGCGGCGAGATTGTCCGCCATATCGGACAAGCGCCGCGCGGCATGCGCGGCCATCGAGACATGGTCTTCCTGGTTGGCGCTGGTGGGCGTCGAGTCGATCGAGCAGGCCGCCGCACGCTGCTTGTTCTCGGCATAGAGCGCGGCCGCCGTCACCTCGGCGATCATGAAGCCGGAATTGATGCCGGGATCGGGCGTCAGGAACGGCGGCAGGCCGAAATTGAGCGCGGGATCGACCAGCGTCGCGATGCGCCGCTCGCTGATCGCGCCGATCTCTGACAATGCGAGCGCGATGGCGTCGGCCGCGAAGGCCACGGGTTCGGCGTGGAAATTGCCGCCGGAGACGATCTCGCCGGTCTCGACCAGAACCAGTGGATTGTCGGTGACGGCATTGGCCTCTACGATGAGGGTTCGCGCCGCCTGCCTGATCAAGTCTAGCGCGGCGCCCGCGACCTGCGGCTGGCAACGCAGGCAATAGGGATCCTGCACGCGCTCGTCGCCCTCGAGATGCGACAGCCTGATGTCGCTGCCCTCGAGCAGCGCCGTCAGCGCCGCAGCCGCGGCGATCTGCCCTGGATGACCACGCAATGCTTGAATTTCGGGACGGAATGGCGCCGTCGACGCCATCGCTGCATCGACCGATAGCGCGCCGGTCACGAGCGCGGCGCGGGCCAGGCGAAATGCGCGCAGCACGCCGGACATGGCGTAGGCGGTCGAGAACTGCGTGCCGTTGATCAGCGCGAGCCCCTCCTTGGGGCCCAATGTCAGCGGCACGAGGCCAGCGGCTGCGAGCCCTTCGCTGCCCGATACGGGCTTGCCGTCGACGATCGCCTGCCCCTCTCCGATCATCACTGCCGTCATGTGCGCGAGCGGCGCGAGATCTCCGGAGGCGCCGACCGATCCTTGCTGTGGCACCAGCGGATAGACGCGCAGCGCCAGCATCGCCTGCAATTGCTCGATCACCTCGCGGCGCACGCCGGAGGCGCCGCGCCCGAGCGAGATGATTTTCAGCGCGATCATCAGCCGCACGATCGCCTCGGGCGTCGCCGGGCCGACGCCGCAGCAATGCGAGACGATGAGGTTGCGCTGGAGCACCGCGGTCTGATCCGGCGGAATGCGTTTCGACGCCAGCTTTCCAAAGCCGGTATTGATGCCGTAGACCGGCGCGTCCGCGCGCGCGGCTTTCGCGACGATCTCCGCGGCTGCCTCGACGCGGGGCCAGAACGATGGATCAAGCGCAACAGGAGCGCCCGCGAGCACGCGCGCGAGATCGTCGAGGCTGACCGACCCCGGTCTGACGACGATCGCTGCGCCCGGCTCCGTCACTGTCCCCTCCAGACGCGCCGATGCAGCGGATTGAAGCCGACGCGGTAGACGAGCTCGGCGGGACGCTCGATGTCCCAGATCGCGAGGTCGCACCATTTGCCGGCCTCTAACGTGCCGGTCTCCTCCAGCAGGCCGAGTGCGCGCGCGCCTTCGCGGGTGGCGCCGGCAAGGCATTCGGCCACCGTCATCCGGAACAAGGTCGCACCCATGTTCATGGCGAGCAGCAGCGAGGTCAGCGGCGAGCTGCCGGGATTGCAGTCGGTCGCGAGCGCCATGTGGACGCCCTGGTTGCGGAACACCTCGACCGGCGGCGTCTTGGTCTCGCGAATGAAATAGAACGCGCCGGGCAGCAGCACGGCCACCGTCCCGACTTTCGCCATCGCGGCCGCGCCAGCCTCGTCGCTATGCTCGAGATGATCGGCCGAGAGTGCGGAGAATTTCGCTGCGAGCGCCGCGCCGCCGAGGTTTGACAATTGATCGGCATGGAGCTTGACCGGCAGCCCGAGCGCCTTGGCAGCCTCGAACACCCGCGCGGTCTGCTCGGCTGAGAACGCGATGCCCTCCATGAAAGCGTCGACGGCATCGGCCAGGCCAGCTTTTGCAACGGCCGGCAGCATCTCCTTGCAGACGAGATCGACGTAGCGATCCTTGTCGCCCTCGGCTTCGGGCGGCAACGCATGCGCGCCGAGAAAGGAGGTGCGGATCGCGACCGGCCGCATCCGGCCAAGGCTGCGCGCAGCCGCAAGCTGCTTCATCTCGGTCTCGGTATCGAGGCCATAGCCGGACTTGATCTCGATTGTGGTTGCGCCCTCGCCGATCAGCGCGTCGAGCCGCGGCAGCGCAGTTGCGACGAGCTCGGCCTCGCTCGCCTTGCGCGTCGCGGCCACCGTTGAAACGATGCCGCCGCCGGCGCGCGCGATCTCCTCGTAGCTTGCGCCCTTCAGGCGCAGCTCGAACTCGTGCGCGCGATTGCCGCCATGGACGAGATGGGTGTGGCAGTCGACGAGGCCGGGCGTGATCCAGCGCCCTTCGCAATCGATCCGCTTGATGGCGTCTGCGTCGGCCGGAAAATCCGTCTCCGCGCCGGCATAGACGATGCGGCCGCCACGCGTCGCGATCACACCATGCTCGATCTCGCCGAGGTCCGGACGGTCGGCGCGCATCGTGACGAGCCGGGCGTTGTGCCAGATCCGGTCGAAGCGCTCTGCCATGCGGATGTCCCTTCGCGGATACGGCTTCGTCCTGGGGTGCTTGACTTATATGTCTAGACATATAATCGTGGCCTGGTTCTGTCCAGCCGGCGTGTAAACATGACACGACTGCATTTCGCCTCCGCGCTCCTGCCCTCGGGCTGGGCCACTGACGTGCAGGTGGTCGTCACCGCCGGCGCGATCGCCGCCGTGACGCCGAATGTGGCGCCAGCCGCCGGCGACGAACGCCACAGTATAGCGCTTCCAGGACTTGCAAGCCTGCACAGCCACGCATTCCAGCGCGGCATGGCGGGGCTGGCGGAATTGCGCGGTGACAGCACGGATACGTTCTGGACCTGGCGCGAGACGATGTATCGTTTTGCGCTCGCGATGACGCCGGATGACGTCGCGGCCGTCGCAACGCTGCTTTACGTCGAGATGCTCGAGCAGGGTTTTACCCACGTCGGCGAATTCCACTATCTGCACCACGATCGTGATGGCTCGCCCTACGCCGATCTCGCCGAGATGGCCGCGCGCATCGCGCAAGCGGCCCAGGATTCCGGCATTGGCCTCACGCTGTTGCCGAGCTTTTATGCGCATGCCGGCTTCGGCGGCGCCGCGCCGCATGCCGGACAGCGCCGCTTCATCTGCTCGGTCGATCAATTCGCCAAGTTGATGGCCGCTTCGCGCAAGGCCATCAGCAAATTGCCGGGCGCCAATATCGGCATCGCGCCGCACAGCTTGCGTGCCGTGACGCCGGACGAGCTCGCGGCCATCATTCCGCTCGCGGACGGCGGCCCGGTGCATATCCATGCCGCCGAGCAGGTCAAGGAAGTCGAGGATTGCCAGGCCTGGTCGGGACGGCGACCGGTGCAATGGCTGCTGGAACACGCCCCCGTCGATCAGCGCTGGTGCCTCATTCACGCGACCCATACGACGAACGACGAACTGGCCGCATTCGCCAGGACCGGCGCGGTCGCGGGCCTCTGTCCCGTCACCGAAGCGAGCCTTGGCGACGGGACTTTCCCGGCCCGGGAATTCGTCGGTGCCGGCGGCGCCTTTGGCATCGGCACCGATTCCAACGTGCTGGTCGGGGTCGCGGACGAGCTGCGCCAGCTCGAATATGGCCAGCGCCTGAAGCATCGTGAGCGCAACGTGCTCTCCGGCGGCGCCGGCGCGTCGACCGGGCGCGCATTGTTCGACCATGCGCTCGCGGGCGGTGCGCGGGCACTGGGGAGGCCGACCGTTGGCCTTACGCCGGGCGGACGTGGCGATATCGTGACGCTCGATACGGCGCATCCGTCGCTGGCCGGGCGTTCGCGTGATGCTGTCATCGACGGCTGGATCTTTGCCGCGGGCAGCGGCGCGATCGATTGCGTCTGGGCCGGCGGCAACAAGGTGGTCGAGGGCGGCCGGCATAAATTGCGTCGGTCGGCACGCGAAAACTTCAACGCGTCGGTGCGGAGGCTCGTTGCATGAGCCTCGCCACCGAAGCAGTCGACCAGCCGACGCTCTACAAGCGGATCCGCGCCGATATCGAGAAGCGGATCTTGACCGGCGAATGGCCGCCGGGGCATCGGATACCCTTCGAACACGAATTGGTGGCGCGCTACGGCTGCTCGCGGATGACAGTGAACAAGGCGCTGTCGGAACTCGCTCAGGCCGATCTGATCGAACGGCGGCGGCGCGCCGGCTCGTTCGTGCGCCGGCCACAACACCAATCAGCGGTTCTCAAGATCGCCGATATCCGCGCCGAGATCACCGCCCTCGGTCGCAGCTATGGCTACGAGTTGATCCATCGTAAGGTACGCGCGGCGACGGTCGCCGACCGCGGCCGTTTGGGTGTCAAGAAAGCCGGCAAGGTCGTCGCGATCGCCTGCCGCCACAGCGCCGACAACGTGCCGTTTGCCGTCGAGGACAGGCTGATCGATCTGTCGTCCGTGCCCGACGCCGCGACCGCGGATTTCGCGCGCGAGCCGCCCGGCTCCTGGCTGCTTCATCATGTCCCATGGACAGAAGCGGAGCACACGATCAGCGCCATTGTCGCGGATGATCGCGCGGCGGAAGCGCTCGAGATCGCCGTGGGTGCACCATGCCTGGTGGTCGATCGCTATACTTGGCGCAGCGCGCGCACGATTACCGCGGTGCGGCTGCTCTATCCCGGTGACTCTCACCGCCTTGTCGCCCGATTCAAGGGAGGCTGAGAGAACAATGTCGGCACATTTTGTGCAACGCTTCGGGCAGTGGTCCTTGCGGACCGACAGAAATCAACAGGACGTCAATCCATCGATCGGCAAGAGGACGACAATCATGCGTAGTTCGAAAGTATTTGCGACCATCGTTGCGCTGGCGGCCTCCACTCCGGCGCTCGCCGACGACGTCAAGGTCGGAATCGGCATCTCCGGATGGACCGGCTTTGCGCCGCTGACGCTCGCGAAGGAAACCGGCATCTTCAAAAAGAACGGCCTCGACGTCGCGATCAAGAAGATCCCGCAGAAGGACCGCCACCTCGCGATCGCCTCGGGCGACGTCCAGTGCGCAGCAACCACGGTCGAGACCTGGATCTCGTGGAACGCCAATGGCGTCGCAACCAAGCAGATCTTCCAGCTCGACAAGAGCTTTGGCGCCGACGGCATGGCCGTGCGCAACGACGTCACCGCAATCAAGGAACTGAAGGGCAAGACGGTCGCGGCGTCTGCGCCGGGCACCTCGCCCTATTTCGCACTGGCCTGGATGCTCAAGAAAAACGGCCTCACGGTGAAGGACGTCACGGTGGTGAATTTGGAGCCGGCAGCGGCAGCGCAGGCGTTCGTGTCCGGCCAGAACGATGCCGCGATGACCTATGAGCCGTATCTGTCGACCGTGCGCGCCGCCCCCGACAAAGGCAAGATCATCGCGACCACGCTCGACTATCCGATCGTGATGGATACTTTTGGCTGCACGCCAAAGTTCCTGAGCGAAAACCCGAAGGCCGCGCAAGCGCTCGCCGACAGCTATTTCGAGGCGCTCGACATGATCGCCAAAGACCAGGCCAAGGCCTACGAGATCATGGGCGCCGACGTGAAGCAGACCGGCGAGCAATTCGGCAACTCGGCAAAGTACCTGCGCTGGCAGGACAAGGCCGCGAACCAGAAGTTCTTCGCAGGCGATTTCCTCGCCTTCAACAAGGATGCCGCGGATCTGCTGCTCGAAATCGGCATCATCAAGGCCGCGCCGAAAGTCGAGGATCTCTTCGACGCGAGCTACATCAAGTAATTTCCATACGACTCCTGGTCCCGCCGCAGGGCGGGGGAGTGATGGACAATTGTCCGGATATATCGTTTGATGCGTCCCCTGGATCCCGTGACATCGAAGCAACGCGCGGCCTATGGCCTCGCCTTCTTCGTGCTGTTCGTCCTCCTCTGGTCCTGGGCAACGTTCGGCGGCCATGTGTCGAAGACGTTCCTCGCCAACCCGCTGACCATGGTGCAGGAAGGCTTTGACCTGCTCACCAAGCAGGGCTTCGTGTTCGACATCGGTATGACGGTCTGGCGGGTCGTCGGCGGCTTTGTGCTGGCCGCCATCATCGCGGTGCCGCTTGGGGTGCTGATGGGCGCCTATAAGCCGATCGAAGCGTTCCTCGAACCTTTCGTGTCGTTCGCGCGCTACCTGCCCGCCTCCGCCTTCATTCCGCTACTGATCCTGTGGGCCGGCATCGGCGAACTGCAAAAGCTGCTCGTCATCTTCATCGGCTCGGTGTTCCAGGTCATCCTGATGATCGCGGTGACCGTCGGCGCCACAAGGCGCGATCTGGTCGAGGCGGCTTATACGCTCGGCGCCAGCGACCGCGGCATCATCCGCCGTGTGCTGCTGCCCTCCTCAGCGCCCGAGATCGCGGAAATCCTGCGACTGGTGCTCGGCTGGGCCTGGACCTATGTCATCGTCGCGGAACTGATCGGGTCGTCATCGGGCATCGGCCACATGATCACCGACAGCCAGGCGCTGCTCAATACCGGCCAGATCATCTTCGGCATCATCGTGATCGGGCTGATCGGCCTCGTCTCCGATTTCCTGTTCAAGGCGTTTAATGCCTGGCTTTTTCCGTGGAAGCTCGCATGACGATCCTGAAGATCGAAAAGGTCTCGCGGACCTTCCCCGCCCGCCACGGCAGCCCACTCACCAAAGCGCTAGAGCCCACCGATCTCGTGATCGGCAACAACGATTTTGTCACCATCCTCGGCCCCTCCGGCTGCGGCAAGTCCACGTTGCTCCGCATCGTCGCGGGCCTCGATCGCCCAACCGGCGGGCGCGTCACCCTCGACGGCCGCGAGGTAACCGGCCCCGGCGCCGATCGCGGCATGGTGTTCCAGTCCTACACGCTGTTTCCTTGGCTGACGGTGCGCGAAAACATCGCCTTCGGCCTGCGCGAGCGCGGCGTGTCGCAAGGCGAGCGGAACAAGATCGCCGATACCTTGATCCGCCAGGTCGGATTGTCCGGCTTCGAGAACCACTGGCCGAAACAACTTTCCGGCGGGATGCAGCAGCGCACAGCGATCGCCCGCGCGTTGGCGAACGATCCGAAGATACTGCTGCTCGACGAGCCCTTCGGCGCGCTGGACAACCAGACCCGCGCCTTGATGCAGGAAATGCTACTCGGGATCTGGGAGCGGGACCAGAAGACCGTGCTCTTCGTGACCCACGACATCGAGGAAGCGATCTTCCTCGGCAGCCGCGTCGTCGTCATGAGCGCGCGTCCCGGCCGCATCAAGGCCGAGATCGCGGTGGATCTGCCGCATCCGCGCTCCTACAAAATCAAGACCACGCCCGAGTTCGTCCAGCTCAAGGAGCGGCTGGTCGAGGAAATCCGCACCGAGGCGCTGAAGGTTGCCGAACATGCCTGACCATCACAGTCTCGCCAACGGCGAGCGGGTTCTCGCCGATCTCAATGCGCTGCGCGCCATCGGTACCTACAAGACCGGCGTGCACAAGCCGACCTTCTCCGAGCCGCACAAGCGGTCGCTGGAGTGGCTGGTGCATAAGCTGCCGGATGCCGGCCTCACCGCCGCCGTCGACGGCATCGGCAACGTCTTCGGCAGCAGCGCAAAACCCGGGCCGAAGCTGCTCGCGGGCTCACATCTGGAAAGCCAGAACTACGCGGGCTGGCTTGATGGCCCGCTTGGCGTGATTTACGCGCTCGAAGCTGCGCGCGTGCTCAATAGCGATGCTTCGCTGCAAGGCGCCGTCGAAATTGCTGTCTGGTGCGACGAGGAAGGACATTTCGGACATTTCCTCGGCTCGCGCTCCTATGTCGGGCAAGTGACCGAGGCCGAAATCGACGCCGCGCGCGATCGCACCGGCGGCCGCAGCATGCGCGATGCGCTCGCCGAGATGGGGCTCGCCGGACGGCCGCGCGTCGCCGCCGAACCAGGGCGCCACGTCGGATATCTTGAGGCGCATATCGAGCAGGGCGACACGCTCGAAAGCGGCCATCTCGCGATTGGCGTTGTGACGTCCATTGTGGGCATCTGGCAGTACCAGATCAATTTCGTCGGCGAACAGAACCATGCCGGCACCACCCGCATGGCCGCGCGAAAGGATGCGGGACTGGCACTGGCAAAGTTCTGCGTGGCGATCGACGAACGCTTCCCAGGCGCGTGCGGACCGCGCACGGTCTGGACCACGGGCCGCATCACGCTGGATCCAGGCGCACCGAGCATCATTCCCGGCGCAGCCGAGATGCTGTTCCAGATCCGCGACGACGATCCGGCCGTGATTGCGCGGCTTGAGGATTTGCTGCGGAGCATGACGGACGAGGTCAACGCGCGGGGCCCCTGCACCGTGAGCCTGGAGCGGATTCGCACCGGCGCTCCTGCCATGATGAATGCCGGCTTTCAGGATGCCATCGAGGCCGCCAGCAAGGCCTTGGCCGGTGGGCGATCGCTCCGCATGCCCAGTGGCGCCGGCCATGACGCGCAGATGCTCGCCACCATCATGCCTGCAGGCATGCTGTTCGTGCCCTCGATCGGCGGCATCAGCCACCACTGGACCGAAAACACCGCCGACGCTGATATTGTCACGGGCGCGCAGGTTTTCGTCGACGCGTGCCGGCGTATCCTCGGCGGCTAGAACGACGTGCCGCGGCCGTCACGGCTCGACCCGTTTGACGTGATACCCGTTTGGCAGGATCTGGCCGTCTTCCTCGTCAGCGACGGGAACGTCGGTGACAAGCCCTTCGATCAGCGCTGCCTCCCACACTTCCTTTTCCGTCGGAAATGCAGCACCGATTTGTCTGTCGCCTTCGAACAATGCGTACATCGGAGCTCCGGGGTTTGCGACGCGGCAAAGCCCATCGCGTGTTGCCCATGCGAGGTCATCGAATAACCGGCGCCATAAACGGATGTTCCAAAATCCCCGCCCGCGGGAACGAGCGGTGACGGACACCGTTGAGGTTTCCTGAGTCGAGTTGAAATTCCACATGGCACGCGTCCATATCGGTACGTCGGGTTGGCATTATGCGTCTTGGCGAGGGCCTTTCTTTCCCAAGGACCTACCGATCAAGCAGCAGCTTTGTTACTACGCCAGTCAGTTTGATACGACCGAGCTCAACGGTGTGTTTTATCGGACACCGACGCCGGATGCTGTAAACGGCTGGCGCGAACAAACCGGCAAGGATTTTGTCTTCGCGTGGAAGGCTTCCAAGTTCATCACGCATTGGAAGCGGCTATCCGACAGATCAACGAACAGTCTCGAATTGCTGGAAGAACGCCGTTCGCTGTTGGGTCACAAGGCCGGTCCGATCCTGTTCCAGCTTCCGCCGCGATTCGAGGCAGACGCAGATCGGCTCAGTTCCTTCCTCAAACTGCTGTCGCGCAAACCGCGTTACAGCTTCGAGTTTCGGCATCCTAGCTGGTATCACCCGGACATCTTGAAAATATTGAGAAAGGCGAACATCTCGCTCTGTCTTTCGGATCACCACGATGCACCGGCGCCGTGGAAGCGAACAGCGGATTTCGTCTACATTCGGGGCCACGGACCAAGCGGCCGCTATCACGGTCATTACGGGCCGGCGGTGCTTGAAGAATGGGCCAGACGCATCAGGTCCTGGAAGCGGCAGGGCTGCGACGTCTACGTTTATTTCGACAACGACCAGAAGAGCGCGGCTCCGGCTGATGCCGCGCGGCTGAAGGAACTGCTCTAGGCACTTGCGGCAAGCGCGCGAAACATCACGGACCGCCAGCGACAGAACCTGCGATCACCATCACGAGCTCCGACAGGTCGATCTTGCCGTTGACGATCAGCTCTTCCGAGCCTTCGACCTTGAGAGTTTGCGGGCTGTTCGCGGCCTGACGCTTCAGCTCATCGACAATTGCTTCCTTGAGCTTCTCTTCAAGCATCGTGGTTTCCTCTTTGAGCCACCGTGTCCGCCACACCGGCCGGCCGTAGAATGAAAACCGGGCGACATCTTTCGTTCCAGCCGCTGACCGAGGTTCGGTTATGATGGAACGGATCACGGCGCCATCCATTGCACGCTTGGGAGGCATGGAGCGCGTCGTGGGAAAGCTGTTTCTCGCCATTATGCTTATCGGTCTCGCCGTTCTCATCGGCGCCGCCGCGTACATCATCGCGCTGTGAGAAATTCCGACCTTCCTAAACCCGGCAAGTCGCGCTGGCTGGCGGCAGCCCAACTCGGCCTCGTCAGCAGCACCTTCTCGACGCTGCTCAGCCAGGTGACAGCGGCCCAGCTTGGCCGTGATCCGCTTGTCGATTGGATGACGGTCGCAGCGATACCCGCCCGCGACGCGATGCTGTCCACCGATCCCACCGCGAGCGTGGTCGCCATCGGCGTCGCCTTTCATCAATGGGCGGACTTTTCGTGGGCGCTGGTGTTCTTTGGCCTGCTGGGCCGATGGACCGAGAAGCTGCATCCCGCAGCCATCGCCGGCCTGGCCGTGCCCTGGGCCATTTTGACCTCCGCGACCGAATGGTTCGTGCTCGTCCCGCTGCTTCCGTTCTGGCAACCGATCTTCACCTTGCAGCAGCCCTATTGGATCGGCCTGCTGGTGCATCTCTCGTCCGCCCTGCTGTATCCCCTGTTCGCCTGGCTGCGCTGGCCGGCCGGCCAAGCGCCGTCGACCAGCGCCGTGCGCTTCGCGCAGCGCTGGGCAGTGGGCGCTGGCTGCGTGCTGGCTATGTCGGCGACGCTCGGCCTTGCCGACGCGCTCGCGCTTCCCTTGCCTCTCATGAGCGGCAACGCCGACGACGACCAGCAATACATGCGCCACATGACGACGCATCATCAGCAGGGCATCGAACTTGCGCAGCTCGCCGTCGCGAGAGCGCAGGCACCGCATTTGCGCGCCTTGGCGGCTCTGATGGTCGCATCGCAATCGGGAGAGAACCGCATTTTCACGCGCTGGTGGGACGGCTGGTTCACCGAGCCGATGCCGGTTTGCACAAGCGAAGAACGTGTGGCGATGGCGGGATATTTGACGCCGTCGCAGATGGCAGAAGCAACCAAAGCAACGGGTCGCGAATTTGACGCGGTCTTTGTCCGTTTGATGAGCCTGCATCATGCGGGCGCGGTCGAAATGGCGGACGCCGAATGGCATTCGGCCGGCGACCCGCGGCTGCGCCTGATGGCGCACGCCATACGTCACGAGCAGCAGGGCGAGATCGCCCTGATGAACAACGTCGAGGGCATCGACGCGGTGCGCAGGGCGATGCGCAACATGCTTGCGAACAATCTTGAACAAAAAGCGCGAAAACAACCCCATGCACAGTAGCCAAGTCATTGAAACAAAATGACATTTTTATCGGCACACGCGCGCTTTGGCGCCTGCGCGGCTCGCCACCAGTTTGCTGCGGCGAGGGCGACCTCGTCCCAGAGTGCCGTTGGCAGATCCGGCACCGCAATCCTCACGACGTGGCGTTCGTGCCTCCTGTCGTAGCTCCATTCGGTGGCGCCGAAGTCGAAGCCAAAGCTCCCCGCATGACGCAGCGGCAGCCCGACCTTGGTCAGGTCGTGGCTCAACTCCGCAGCGAGCCGCCTGGCCTGCGCTTCATCCAGCGCTCTTGCCGGGGCAAGCGTGACGTACAATCCGTGGGCGAAATGCAGTACCGCAGAGCCGCAAGCAAGCTCCCCGGCAAAGCAACGCGCCGTGCGCCGGCTGTTCTGCAACATAGCCGCAATACGCCTGTCGGTCAGACTTCGATAAGCGCGGCTGCCCGCATAAGGCGGAAAGTGCGCGGGCAGCGCCGCGCCTCCGAATAGTCTGACGGCAACGCGCGTCTCGCCAATCAGGTTGCGCACAGAGACGCGCCCGGTGGTATCCGCCGGACCGCCGCGAACAAACGCGGCAGAGCCGAGACGGCCATATTCCAGCCCGAGAGAATCCAGCTTGGTGTGGCTGCGGACGAGGACAATGGGAATCCGATGACGTCGCGTCCAGTCAATCACCCGGCGGATACGCCCCGATCCGCTTGAGAAGCAGGTGGTATCAAAGATCACCAGATCCAGCCCGGGCTTGGCGCACCGCAGCGTCGCGGCAAAGTCCTCGGCCGCCGCGCAGGAATCGAGCAGCAGCATCCTGGCTCGGCGAGCCGGCAACACCGCTTCGCCGAGCGGCTTATCCAGCACCAGAGGCCTCAGATGCCGGGCATGAAGGTCGATGAGCTCCACCGTTTCGCCGTAAGATCCCGGCAACAGCAGCAATTCCGCTTCACCCACGACGCGGGCGGAGGCCAGCAACAGCGCTGAGATCGCCGCCATGCCGGACGAGGTGTAAATGCACGCGTCAACGTCCGCATCCTCAAGCCGGTAGAATGACGGACCAATGACGTCGAGGTCTGCACGCTGATAGTCGTAGCTGAATTCGAACGGCCCGCACCGCCGCCGGTCCGGCTGGGCCCAAGCCGTTTCAGTCGACGCCCATCCGTTGAGAGCATGCTCGGCTTTTAGCGCTGCGGCGAGGTGGAATTTGCGCTCGATCACCTCGGCGACCGATTCCGGGCGGCGAACGGTCAATGGCTTCTTGAGCGCGCCGTTCAATAGCTCGAGCTCCTCGTACTTCCTGTCGAGGTAAGTCTCGAGCGTTTCCATGACCGATCCCTGACCGCGCGAAGACAACGCGGACGATCGGATTTGGATCCTGCGCCGGGACAGCGGCTGAGATCGCTGGTCGGACGGTTGTGACGTTCGACTCCGTTATCGGCTTCGATGGCTCGTTAGATTGCTGTTTCCGCGCTTCAACCTGCTCGGCGATGTCCGGACTTCGCGCCGCTTCGGCACGGCCGCCGCACGCGAGGCCGACACCAGCACCAGGGTCGCAACGCCGATCCACACCATGAGCTTGCTGATCTCGGCCGCGGGCGGAAGTCCTTTGCGCGCGAGCCAGCCGCCATCGGCGGACCTCCCTTGGGGCCCCGCCTCCAGCATCGTCCCCTTGGTCTTCTCTGCCGGACGCGCCCGCGACAACAGCCGGCGAAACGCGAAACCCATAAGAAGCTCGGTCGGACGGGGCGCGAGCGCAAACGCGACCTGGCCCGCCCGTGCCGGCCAACCCACCGCGATCTCGCTTCGGGGTTGACGCACCAGGCTCAGGAAGGTCTCGGCAACGTCCTCCGGTTGGTAGAGCAGCGGACCCGGATCCAGTCTGCGGCCCGACATGTTCGCGCCGTGGACGAAACCGGGCGTGTCCACCATCGCAGGGAACACGCCGCACACATGGATGTCCCGGTGTGCCGCGAGTTCCTGCCGCAAGCTCGACGTGAAGCCGCGCAGGCCGAACTTGCTGGCCGTGTAGGCCGCAGCGAACGGCATCGGCGCCCAGCCACCGAGAGAAATATTGTTGATCAGGATCCCCGATTCTGGCGCAGGAAAATCGGCAAAGCCGCGTGCGCTCCGTTCATGGTGCCGAACAGATTGACCTCGACAGTTCTGCGATGCAACGCGATGTCGGCGTCCTGATAGGCGCCAAAGACGCCGGTGCCGGCATTGTTGATCCAAACGTCGATCCCGCCAAAGGATTGATCCGCCTTGTCGGCGAGGCGCTTGACGGCTTGCGCCTCGGTCACGTCGGTTGGCACCGCAAGCGCACGACCACCAACGGATTCGCATTCCGATGCGAGCCGTTCGAGCACATCTGCACGTCGGGCGGCGAGGACCACAGTCGCGCCCTTCTCGGCAAAGGCCAGCGCCGCCGCGCGCCCGATGCCGCTGGAGGCTCCGGTGATGACGACGCGTGTTCCCGCCATTTCCTTTTGTCCGGCCACGCGTCCTGAACCGCTTTGGGGAAGCAGCCAGCGCAGCGAGTGGCGCAGACGCTCCGTTCCCCGGCTGTCGAACCAGTCGCCGTGCGCGAAGATCACCTGCTCCGGCACGAAGCTGACCATTCTCAGTGCCGCCGCTTGGACAGAACGACCACCAAGGCGCAGCAGAAGGCGCAGGTAGACCGGAGCCATTCCGCCCGGCTTTGTGACGCCAAGCAGGCCGGCGACAGGTCTCGACGCACCCGGAAACATGCCGGGATCAATGTTCTGCACGATGTCCGTCAGGATCAACGTTCGACTGCGCTTGTCGAACAGCTCGGCCTCGCAGAACAACGGGGCCCTTACCAGAACAGTCTCGACGTCGTTTGCCCATTCACCTGGAGTTCCATCGCCGAGCTCGCGGTCGATGCGAACGCCGGACCGACGAACCTGATTGCGGCTCGCCAGGCCCGGCACAGCGAACGTGACCACGTGGGGCACAGCAGTTTGCCAGTCGCGCAAGAACATCCAGTGCGCGACGTTGGGCGCAAGCAGGTATTTTATCGTCCCCAGGCGCTCCAGCTGCGCGCGCAGCGTCGGTGAATATTTTACGGGAGAATGCAGCAGCAGATCGCCGCTCGAGAGTCTTACGACGGTCATGCGCAGCGGCATCGGAAGACCCGCGGCCTGAATCGGTGCAGCATCGAATATCCAGATATCGTTCGAAACCTGTGTCAGGCCGTCATGCTGGACGTTCTCGCGCATATGCTGCTCCACATCGATCGGGTATCGAGGCTCAACCGGCAATCGGGTCTATGGTTCTTAGAACCCGCATCCCTCTCCTTCGACCGGCCGAGGGTCACCGTCCCACCGATAGGGCCGCTGCGCTGGCGGTTCCTCCTCCCGCTCTGTCCGAACCGCGGCTGGCTCCCCGCCGCCCCGTGGGCTGAAGCAGATGTGATTGAGTCAACCGCCACAGACGCGGTCAGGATGCCGCTCCAAACTGTCCGCCGCACAGGTCATTTCCCATTGATTTTGCGGCGACAATTGTCGGCGGAATTGAAAGTTCCCGAACTCCACCGAGACCTGGGGAACCCCGGAAAGGAAGTTGGAACTTGCAGGGAACCGGTAAAGCTGTACTTCGTTCTAAGTGCAGAGGGCACCCGGGCATGCTGCATCGCCTGACCATACAGGGCCGAACTGTCGGCGAGCTTCAACAGCTCGCATCCGAACGGCGGGCCATGGCCGTGTCCAAGGAAGGCCACCTCAGAACACTGCTGCTGAACGAGGCGAGCCTGCTGGAGTTCTATGCCGAATTGCGGGCCTGGATGGAGCTCACCCCAGCATCCTCTGCACAAAGAGGTGCCCAGATGGCGCCCACGATAGCCGCACAACCGATCGCACCCAATCTGACCCCCTTGCTCACGACGTTCGCGCTCCGAATGGTGCTGTCGGTTGCGGATCAGCAGGCGCTGCTTTCGATTGCGCAGGCGCGAAACTTCGCCAAGGGCGAACTGATCGTCGAAGAAGGATCCGAATCCGCCCCCTTGCTCCTGCTGTGCAGCGGCGCGGCTCGCGCCACCCGCACCCTGGAAGACGGCAGCCAGCAGATCGTCTCCATTTTCCTGCCCGGCGATCCTCTCAATCCGGGAGATTTCGTGCTCGGTCGCTGCGGCAATTCGATCAGCACCTTCTCGCCCGCGCTGGTTTTGTCGATTGCAGGCGCCGAATTGTATCCGCTCCTGGAACAGCGACCCACGATCATGCGGGCGCTATGGCGCGAAACGTCGTGGAAGGCGGCGATCCAGCGGGAGTGGCTGATCTGGCTAGGCCGCAAGCCGGCTGAGGCACGCCTAGCTCATCTCCTGTGCGAAATCGCCTGTCGTTCACTGGCCGGCAGGAGCGGCTCCGAGGATTTCGAATTCCCCCTGACGCAGCGTGAACTCGGCGACATTCTGGGGTTGTCGACCGTCCATGTGAACAGGGTCTTGCAACAGCTCCGCAACCGGAGACTGGTCGACCTCAGCCGGGGCCGGCTCACCATCGTCGACAGAGAAGGGCTGTATGAGGCCGCCGAATTCGACCCAGAGTATCTCGACCCGGTGCAGGCGCTGGATTCGAGTGATGGTGCCCGCAGCTAGTCTCGAGATCGGTCTCCTTATTTGAGACGTTCAAGGTTGGCGCGGATGGCGCCGAATGTCGTCTGCATTTTTCTCAGCTCTTCGCGGATTTCGGCCTTGAGGCGTTTGCCGCGGGTCAATTGCTGCTGGTAGGAGCTGGCGATCTCGGTGCATTGACCTTGTCTGGCAGGCGACGACGAAGGCTTCGGACGAAGCACATCCGAGAACGGCACTTGCATCAAGGGTTGGCGTCGGGCGTCCAGGATTTCGACCGAATCGAGGTTGGGATCGCGGCGGATGCGAAGCTTCTCGAAAGATATCTCCAGGGCGGACTGGCACGCGTCGAGATACGCCTCCTCGAGCGAGGGAAATTCCGTCCCGACATCATCGGCAACAACCGTGCCGCCCGAACTGAAGTCGAAAAAGAAACGCGGCATCGCGGCGTCCTTTCCTCAGAGGCATCAATCTGCCGACAACGCCGTCACCGGCTGGTCGTGCCTGGGCATTCTCAACTATTTGCCGCAGATCATACACCGATCCGAGCCGATACGTCCTATCCACTTACAGATATCGTGACGATACTCGCTGCCGGGCGTCGGACCGGCGCTTGGCTCGCTCGTCTTGCTCCATCGCAGAACGATCCCGGCGGTGTACGCGACGAACCGTGACTTTGGAACCTACCAGGGGGCGATCCCGTTCTTGACACGGGCTCGTTTGCTGCGAGGGTAGCAGAGGTTGCCACCCAGCGGAGCTCCGCAAATGCCCAGCAAGCACACCCTGAACGTGTCCCTCACGGGCGAACTCTGCGACTTCATCTCTGCACAAGTCGCCTCGGGCCGTTTCCGGACATCGAGCGAGGTCGTCAGGGCGGCACTGCGCCTGCTGGAGAGAGACGCTTCGCAATCGCAGCCTTCATCCTGGCCCGGCCTGACCAAGCGACCGCTTACCGGAGCCAAGGTTAACGGCGTTGCCGCACGGTCGCGGAGTCCACGATCGTGACCGACACAGCAGACTTTCCCATCATCTGCCTTGGCGCGTCAGCCGGCGGCATCGAAGCGCTGGAAGGATTCTTTCGCGGCCTGCCTCCACAACCGGGGCTCGCGCTGGTCATCGTGACCCATCTCAGTCCCGACCGGGAAAGTCTCCTTCATGAGATCGTGAGCCGCTATACGGACCTGCCGGTGCGGGTCGCCGCCGACGCCATGACCGTCGAGGTCGACAACATCTATGTGATGCCTGCGGATTCCATCCTTAGTATCGAGAACCGACGGCTGACCCTGCGCAAAAACAATACTCGCCGCGAGCGCAAGCCGATCGACATCTTCATGAGTGCGCTGGCGGTCGATATCGGCGAGCTCTCCGGTGGCGTCATTCTCTCCGGAGGAGATTCCGACGGCACGCTTGGCGTCAAGGCGATCAAGGAGCGCGGCGGGATTACCTTTGCGCAGGTCGGCGACGGCTTCGGCCCCCAGCATCCGGATATGCCGGATGCTGCAATCTCGACCGGCTTGATCGATTTCGCCATTCCGGTCGAGGACATGGGGACGAAGCTGGTCGAGTTTGTCCGGGCCAACCATTTGTTCGAACAGATGGTCAATGGCGTGGCCGACAGCGCAGATGATTTGACGATCAGCCAGGCCCTGCCGGAAATCTACGGGATCCTGCGCAATCAGATTGGCCACGACTTCAGCGGCTACAAGACCAAGACGTTCATCCGCCGCGTCCAGCGCCGCATGCAGGTGACCCAACTCACGACGGTCGAGGCCTATGTGGAGCGGCTGAGGCAGGAGCCTCCCGAAGTCGGCGCCCTGTTCCGCGATCTGTTGATCAACGTCACGAACTTCTTCCGCGACGAAGATGCCTTCGAGGCGCTCGCCGCGTCAGTCATTCCCAAGCTGTTCGAGGGGCGCGGCGCCGACGACACGGTTCGAATCTGGGTCCCGGGGTGCGCCACCGGAGAGGAAGTGTTCTCGATCGCGATCCTGACGCGGGAGCATATGGACCAATTGACCGCCGTACCGCGGGTGCAGATTTTTGCAACCGACATCGACGACCGCGCGCTTTCGGTGGCGCGGGCAGCCCGCTACCCCGGTGCCTTGCTGGATACCGTATCGCCCGAGCGGCGCAAGCGCTTCTTTGTGTCGGATGGCGGCAGCTACGTCGTCTCCAAGGACGTCCGCGAGCTCTGCATCTTTTCGCCGCACAGCGTCATTCGCGATCCGCCTTTCTCGCGCATCGACCTGGTGTCCTGCCGCAACCTGCTGATCTACTTCGGGGCAGACGTGCAGAACCAGGTCATCCCGACCTTCCATTACGCATTGCGTCCGGAAGGCTACCTGTTCCTCGGCTCGGCCGAGAACGTCAGCCAGTTCGCCGAATTGTTTGCGCCGGTCGAGAAGAAACACCGGATTTTTCGTCGGCGGGCCGATTCGGCCTCTCCAATACGCCTTCCCATTGCGCTGCAGGGCCTGCGCCCGGGACCGGGTACGGAGCTCGTGGCGCGGCGGCAGCCGCTCGCCGGCCTTGCCCTGCGCCAGGCGGTGGAGGAGCAGGTCGTCGAGCATTTCGCTCCTCCGCATGTCGTGGTCAATCACGACGGCGACGTCGTCTACTACTCGACACGGACCGGCAAATATCTGGAAGCGCCGGCGGGGGCACCGACGCGGCAGCTGCTGACGATGGCTCGCAAGAGCCTCCGGCTCGACCTGCGAACGCTGTTCCGCGAAGCTGTCGAGACCGGACGAACGGCCGCGCGCAACGGCATCTCGCTGGACAGCGAGGAAGGTGGCGTCCAGATCGTCGATGTGACGATCGAGCCGCTGGGCAACCGGACCGCAGGCGAACCGCTCTACCTGGTTCTTTTTCCGACCAGGGGCCTGTGCTCAGCCGGGAGGAGGCGCTGAACCGGGCTCGGGTCAGTCATGACGGGGCGGCCGCACATACCGAGCGCGAGCTACGCGAGACCCGGGATCGCCTGCAGTCCATGATCGAGGAGTACGAAACGGCGCTCGAGGAGCTGAAGTCCTCCAATGAAGAGCTCGTCTCCGTCAATGAGGAAATGCAGTCAACCAATGAGGAACTCGAAGCTTCGAAGGAAGAATTGCAATCGGTCAATGAAGAGCTTCACACCGTCAACGCCGAGCTCAACGGCAAGGTGGACGCGTTGGACCGCGCCAACAACGATCTGCAGAATCTGTTCGAAAGTACCGACGTCGCGACGGTTTTTCTCGATAGAAACCTCGTCATTCGCAGCTTCACCCCGGCGGTCACGAAGGTCTTCAACATACTTCCCACCGATAAGGGACGGCCGATCACGGATCTTTCAAGCAAGCTGAGCCTTGCGGGCTTTGCAGACGACATTGCGAAGGTGTTTGCAAGCGCGGAGCCGATCGAGAGACGGGTCGGTGGCGAAGGACAAGGCCCTCACTATTTGGTGCGGCTGGCTCCCTATCGGGATGGCGGCCACAAGATCGAAGGCTTGATCGTCACGTTCATCGATGTCACCAGCCTGACGCGCTCGGAGGCGCGGCAGCGGGTTCTCATCGCCGAGCTTCAACACCGAACCCGGAACCTGTTGTCCGTTGTGCAGTCACTGGCTCAACAGACCCTCGGCAAGGGCGGTTCGCTGGAAGCTTTCCTGACCAGGCTTGCGGCGCTCGGCCGGGTTCAGAGCCTTGTCAGCGGATCGATGGACGATCACATCGACCTTGGCGATATCATTCGACTTGAATTGCAGGCCGTCGGCGCGGCCGACGAGAGGGTATCGGTGTCCGGCCCGCCGGTCGCCCTCGGATTCGAACTGGTCCAGACCTTCGGACTTGCCCTGCACGAACTTGCGACGAACGCCATCAAGTACGGGGCGCTCAGGGAGAGCCAAGGGAAACTGGAGGTCCGCTGGAGCATTCAGACCAACGGCGAGAGCATTCCGACTCTGCTGCTGAACTGGAAGGAAACCGGAGTCCCGAAGCTCTCGAAGCCGGCGCGCAAGGGCTTTGGACGAGACCTTATCGAGCGGGCGCTCGCGTACACCTTGCGCGCCAAGACCAAGCTTTCGTTCGGCGAGGATGGGGTTCTCTGCCGCATCGAATTGCCGCTCCCGGCGACGGATGCCGCCGCAAGACAGGGAGCATTGAGTGACGGGTGAAGCTGCAACCCTTCGAGTCCGCAGGATTCTCGTCGTGGAGGACGACTATTTGCTCGCTCAGGTTCTGACCGACTTCCTGGAGCAAGCGGACTTCCACGTCGTCGGTCCGGTCGGTTCACTGGAGGAAGCACTTGCCTTGGTCGAGAACGAGCCCGGCAGCTTCGACGGCGCCATCCTCGACATCAATCTGCATGGCAGCAACTCCTATCCGGTCGCCGATGCGCTTGTCGCGCGCTCCATTCCATTCCTGTTTGCGACCGGATACGGCCGGGATGCGCTCGAGGGTCGCTACCGGGATCATCCGCGATGTGAAAAGCCGTTCGACCAAGCCACTCTGCTTTCAGTGTTTGGTGCATTGTTCAACAATCGCGCGGCTTAAAGCGACGTCCTTGCCCTCCTGCGCCTGTGCGCAGCGGGAACGGCGCCTGCTCAACCGGCCCTCGTCGGCGATATCTGCGGCGGAGGAACCTTGGCGCGTGCCCCGACTTTCCGTCCTGGGAAGGCAGAGCGAGGAGCGGATATGGGCAATAGCGGCGTCGGAATGCTTCTTGGAGATTTCTCGGCTACGACAGTTTGGCTGATGTTCATAGGCGCCTTCATTCTCGGCGGGGCGATCCTGTACGGCATCATGAAGAGCGGCCGGTTGCGCAGAGGCGAGCGTGCGCAACTCGACGCCAATACGGAGGCGGCGCAGCGCCGCGATGATCCGCAGAAGCGCGCCTCGCGATAGGACTTGGCGATAGGACTTGGCTTCAGCAGCACGC
Organism: Bradyrhizobium sp. LLZ17; assembly: GCF_041200145.1. Taxonomy (NCBI): domain Bacteria; kingdom Pseudomonadati; phylum Pseudomonadota; class Alphaproteobacteria; order Hyphomicrobiales; family Nitrobacteraceae; genus Bradyrhizobium; species Bradyrhizobium zaerense. Next base: position 7,562,977 of record NZ_CP165734.1, on the reverse strand, counting down.
GCGCGTTCCGGAGCAGCGGCTGTGGGTCGACCGGCTTACACCAGACGTCGTGGCAGGCTGTTGTTGATCGCACAGGCAGCCACCGCCGCGTGGCCGAACGCGACGGAGATCTGATGCAGGTCAGTCACCACGTCCCCGATGCCATACAGGCCGGCGACAGACGTGCGCTGATGATCATCGATCCTGAGATATCCATCCGACGTATGTTCCGCGCCCAGCGAGACCGCCAGCGCTGAGCGCACCTCGGCTCCCATCGCGGGGTAGACGACATCGAATTCCGCGCTGTCGCCTCCGTTGAAGCAGGCTTCGAGCCTGCGACCCCGGCGCTTCAATTGCATATCGGCGGCCTCCACGATCTCCACCCCGGCCGCGGCCAGTCGCGCTCTTGCGTCGGCATCGGCACGCTCGGTCGCTAGCAGGGTCACGTCGCGCGAGTAACCGCGCAGGAACAGAGCCTTGCTTGCGGCGTGAGCCGGCGGACCGACGACACCGATGCGGCGGTCGATCGCTTCATACGCGTCGCAAACCGGGCAGTAGCGCAGAAGACCGTCCGCGACCGCGGTCCGCCATTGCTCGAACGGCGGATGGTTATCCACGATCCCGCAGGCGAGCACGATGGCCCTGGTGTCGGCCTCGCCTCCGGCCCATGCGGCGCGAAACCCATCCGGGCCCGGCGCGAGATCGCTGACCTCGGAGCTCACTCGCGCCACCCCAAGCTCGGCCAATTGCGCCGACATCCGTGCAAGCAACTCGCTGCCGGACAGGCCGTGCGCAAAGCCGGGAACATTATGGCTTCGCGGAATGAGGCCAGCGCGGCTTGCACCGGCGTCGACGACGCATACGCGGCGCCGAAAGCGTGCGAGATAGATCGCAGCCATTAAGCCGGCCGGCCCGCCGCCGATGACCAGGCAATCAAGCGGCATCGCCGCGCTTGTTTCATCGAGACCCGTCATCGCGGAGAACCTGCCTTCGGGATCGAACTCGCGCAGCGCGAGCCATCGACCAACCCAGGCCGCAACGCGCAGTTCCGAACCGCGGGGCGAGCAGAGCGCAATCGCAATGCAGCTTCGAGCTAGCCAATGAGGCCGGCAGAGTCAGCGCGCTCACTGGGCAGGTCGAAACGAGCGATGCGCCTGTCGAGCCGCCATAGCTCGATGCGATGGGTGAGCACGAGCGAAGCCGCCTGGCGCTTTGCCTCTTCATCGTCGCCGCAGACGAGATTGATGCAACCAAAAACGTGACCGTTCGGGTCGATCTGGAAAGCGCGGTAATGCCTGATGCTGTGCATGGTCATTGAGCCGGCCTTCTGTAACCGGGCGCACTCAACCAGTCGGTCAAGCTGGAGGTCACCTCGTCCTGCATCGCACGGCGCAGCAACATGTCGCGCGGCTTGCCGGGCGGCATGCTTTGCGCGCGCTCGCGTGCCTTGTCAGCCGATGTCAGCAAGCGCTCCTGGAGCGATTGCGTCTGTTTCGTTCGCTTGCGTGTGGCGGTCATCTGCGTTTCCGCGGCTGCTTCTGGAAAGGGGAAGCCGGCCCCGGGCGGGAGGTATGGCGCGCCGGGGCCGGGATCATGCCGGCGTTGGACGACCAAGCGGCACTACTCGCAGCTTCAGGCGCAAGCCGCGTTCCCGCATTTGGATAGGTTAATTCCCCGCGAGATTTCCGCGATTTGCGCCTGCTGCGTCGCGAACCGCCAGCTGCAAATCCCATGTCCATCCTACGGCTTTGCAAAGAACGAATGCGGAACGGGTAGACAGGTCGCGCGTTGGGCGAATAACCGATGGGAGATCATGATGGCAGACAACACCGAGAAGGACCCGAGCGAGTGGGTGTCCGGCGATGATCCGATGACCGGCGCACAAGCCTCCTACCTCAAGACTCTTAGTGAACAGGCCAACCAGCCGGACCCGACCGAGAACCAGCTCACCAAGGCGCAAGCCTCGGAGCTGATCGACAAGTTGCGCGCCGAAGCGGGGCTGGAGAAATGACAAGGCGCGCGCGGTCGTCGCCCTCGCCGAAAGCTGTTCCGCGCTGATGGCCCGTCAGGCCACTGCCATCCAGACTAGCGCCGCGACCATCAGCACGAAGCCGGCAAAGGCGGTGCCGAGAAAAAGCAGTTCCACATGGTCCATCGCCGCCGCCCTCGTTCCAAGCCGCCGTTTTGACGGCTCGGGGTGGCGACGGCATTATGAAATGTGAATCGGTGGCGTGCGCCGCCGCATTTTTTGTGGGCCGCGACGAATTCTCTTTTGGCCCGCGCTCTAGGACTTCGCGGTGCCGGGCTCGGCCATCTTGCGGTGCTGCTTGGCGAGCAGCTCGTTTGGCGTGACATTGGCGACGGTCGTCTGGAGCTTGTTCTTGAGGCCGGTCACGATGTCGGATTCTCCGCTCATCATCGCCTCGAAACCCGCCTTCGCGACATCGGCAGGGTCGTCCTTTTCCTCAGTCCCGACCTTGGTGTCCATCATATCGGCCCGGCGGAAAAACTCGGTCTCGGTCGCGCCGGGCATCAGGCAGGTGACGGTGACGCCGGAATCGCGCAGCTCCTCCCGAAGCGCGAACGAAAACGAGTCCAGGAACGCTTTGGTCCCGTTGTAGACCGCCTGGAAACTGCCGGGCGTGAATCCCGCGACCGAGCCGGTAATCAGGATGCGTCCGTTCTTGCGCCGAAGCATCTCGTTACCCGCACGATGGATCAGGTAAAGCGTCCCGGTGATGTTCGTATCGATCACGCGCCGGACGCGATCGAACTCCTGATCGAGGAACGCCTTGCCGAGACCCACACCGGCGTTGGCGAGCAGTGCATCGACCGGCCGGTTACCCACCACGCCACAGAGCTTGTCGATGCCGCCGGTCGTTGAAAGATCAGCCTGGACGGATTCAACTTTGGCGCCGAGACCGCGGAGCTCATCGGCGGCTCCCTGGATCGCCGGTTCGTCGGCCGCGATCACGAGATCGAAGCCGGCCTTGGCACAGCATTTCGCGAGTTCCAGACCGATGCCGGTGGAAGCTCCGGTGACGACGGCAAACTGATTGGCTGGCATAAGCAGATCCTTCGAATGTCGATGATCCCGCTCAATCGCCGCGCCCGTGGCTCGTTCCAAATCTCGCGACATCTCGCGGTCGACGCCGCTTTTTTCAAGCTTCCATAGCAACCATCGTTTGTTGCTCGACTTAGATGCGTCAAGCTCAACCTGGAGACATGCATGAAAGCGCTCGTCTGGCACGGCAAGGAGGACATTCGCTGCGACACCGTGACCGATCCGGAGATTCAGGATCCGCGTGACGCCATCATCAAGGTTACAAGTTGCGCCATCTGCGGCTCGGACCTGCACCTGTTCCACAACTTCATCCCGGGCATGCTGCCTGGCGACATCATGGGACACGAGACCATGGGAGAAGTCGTCGAGGTCGGCTCCGGCGTGGACGGCAAGCTCAAGAAGGGCGATCGCATCGTCGTGCCCTTCACCATCATTTGCGGCGAATGCGATCAATGCAAGCGCGGCAATTTCTCCGTGTGCGAGACCACCAACCGCAAGCGGCAGCTCGGCGACAAGGTGTTCGGACACACCACCGCCGGACTGTTCGGTTACACGCATCTGACCGGCGGCTATCCGGGCGGCCAGGCCGAATATCTGCGCGTGCCATTTGCCGATGCCACGCACATCAAGGTTCCCGACGGCATTCCGGACGAGCAGGTGCTGTTTCTCAGCGACATCTTCCCGACCGGCTGGCAGGCCGCGGTTCATTGCGACATAGAGCCCACCGACACCGTTGCGATCTGGGGCTGCGGCCCGGTCGGCCAGATGGCGATCCGCAGTGCGATCCTGCTCGGTGCCAATCAGGTCATCGCCATCGACTGCATCCCGGAACGCCTCAGCATGGCGGAAGCCGGCGGCGCCACCACGATCAACTTCGAGACCGAAAGCGTTCTCGAGCGGATCAAGGAGCTGACAGACGGCAGGGGTCCGGAAAAATGTATCGATGCGGCCGGCATGGAATCGCATGTGATGGCCTCGCAGCCGGATACGTTGCTCGATCGCGCCAAGCAGATGGTGATGCTCGAAAGCGATCGCCCGCATGTGCTGCGTGAGATGATCTATGTCTGCCGTCCCGGCGGCATCATCTCCGTCGCGGGTGTCTACAGCGGCTTCTCCGACAAGATTCCGATGGGCGCCTTCATGAACAAGGGATTGACGATGCGAACGGGACAGACGCACGTCAACCGCTGGACCGACGACCTGCTTCGGCGGATCGAGCAAGGCGAGATCGATCCGTCTTTCGTGATCACGCACACCGTCCCCCTGGAGCAGGGCCCGGAGATGTACCAGGTGTTTCGCGACAAGCGGGACTCCTGCGTCAAGGTCGTGTTGAAGCCCTGAAGGAAGCGAGCAAGACATGTTTCATTTCGGCAATATCGTGAGGACCAAGGGCGATCCGACTATCGTGGAGAGCGGGAGCAGTCTCGCGCGCCCCGAAGACCGGCTCGCACGTGCGCTCGGCTGGTTCAGCATCGGGCTCGGATTGGCGGAGCTGTTGGCGCCGCGGCGGGTCACGGAGACGCTGGGGATGGAGGGCCACGAGACGCTGGTGCGCGCATTCGGTGCCCGGGAAATCGTCAGCGGGATCATGTCGCTCTCGGTCGACAAGAACGCCGGCTTGTGGGCGCGTGTCGGCGGCGACGGCCTCGATGCTGCCGCGCTCATGTCGGCACTGACGCCGGACAATCCCAAGAAGGGCAATGTCGCATTGGCTCTTCTCATGATCGGCGGCATCGCGATGCTCGATTACCGGGCCGCGCAGGACACCAGGCCGAAGCGCCCCTCGCCCAAGGCAAGGCGCAGGCTCTACCCGGACCGCAGCGGATTTCCAAAGGGGCTCGCGGCGGTGAAGGATCGGGCCAAGCAGCTGACGAACAGCCGAGCCAAGACCGTGGTCCCCTCCTGAGCAATTGCGACCGTCAAGGCCTGTCGCGTGAAGTTCCACCCGATGTGACCGGGAGCTCGAGGGTGCTGGGCGCCAACGTACTTTGCCTGCCAACTTAGCAAACGTTAATGCGACAGTCCTGCAACCAAAGTCAAATGGGTCGCTGGCCACGTCTAACTGGATGCCTGATGCAAGCAGGGTTCGCCTTCTCCAAATTGGCAGACAGACTGTCGAGCCTCACCGATCTAACCGCTGAGGACCTCGACCTGCTCGCGGAGATGCCAAGCACCATCGTGCACGTTGGCGCTCATCAGACTGTCGTGCGACACCACAGCGAGACCGACCATTGTTGCCTTCTGCTGCAGGGCTATCTTTGCTGGCACGTCGCGGCGGGACAGGACGGGCAGATCACGGCGATATACGTGCCCGGTGACGTTCCCGATCTGCACACGCTTTACCATCCTTCGGTCGGGGCCAATCTGGTCACGCTCGGATCCGCCATCATCGCGCTGGTGCCTCACGACTTCTTTCGCGAGCTGTCCGCGAATTCGCCCGCGATGTCCCGGGCGCTGCTTCTGATGATGCTGGCCGATCTCGCCATCCAACGAAACTGGACGGTGAATCTGGGCAGCCGTGACGCCCTCTGCCGCGTCGCGCACCTTGTTTGCGAAATCAGGGAGCGCCTCCACGGCGTCGGTCTGGCGAGAGACTTCAGCTTTTCGTCTCCCTTCACGCAATCGGACCTGGCGGCCGCGTGCGGCATCTCCCCGGTCCACGCAAATCGGACGATTCAGGAGTTGCGTCGGCGCAACCTCCTGCAATGGCATGGAAAGACCATGACGATCACGGACTGGCCGGGGCTTGTCCGGCTTGCAGGCTTCGATTCCGCCTATCTGCGAACCCGTCCTCACGACAGCGCGGCGCGAGCACCGCAGCTCACACCAGTCTCGATGGGCGTCGAGCTCGCCTGAACCTTCATGCGGCCGTGCGTTTCAGCTCGGCACGCGCGAGCAGCGCGCGCCGCACCTCTTGGACGACGCCGTCCCATTGGCCCACATTCTTCTGATGGAAAAGCCGCAAGGTCGGATACCAGAACGTATGTGCTTCCGAAGCAGGCCAGCGCCAGTCGCAGTCGGCATGCAGCAACACCCAGGCCTCGCATCCCAGCGCGCCTGCCAGGTGCGCAACCATCGTGTCGACGCAAACGACGAGGTCGAGCCGACGGAGGAGATGCCCAAGCGCGACAATGTCAGGCGTACTGACGTCCTGCGCGCCCGTCTCCGCGAGCCGATCGACGCCCGCACCGCGCTGGAGCGAGTAAAGCGCTATGCCGTCATGCGCAAGACGTCGCAAAAGCCCCGCGGGAATGGCACGCCGCTTGTCCCAGGCGCCGACCTCCCAAACCAAACCGACGGACAGGCCGCTGGAGTTTTGCAATGGCTCCGTGCGTGCTCCATCGTCCGGCAGGCTCAGATATGGCGCGCGCATTTCGGCCGCCTCGCGTCCGGCACGGAGAGCATGGGGCACTTCCATGATCTCGATGTCGGTCTCGAACTCAACGCCGGGCGCACCATCGTGAAGCGGAATCGCGACGTCGACGCCCGCCGTCCGCTCGACCAGCGGCAGCAGCTCGGCCTGACACCAGACCGTCACGTTGCGCGCAACAGCTGCAAGCGCAGGCATAAAACGCAGAAACTGGATCGTGTCACCAAGGCCATGATAGCAGCGGACCAGCACATGCCTGTCGGCGAGCTGCTCGCCGCGCCAGATCCGCTGCAGGTGACGCGGCCCCGTATGCTTGGGAGCAAGCGCAAGCCTCGCCAGATCCCGATCGGTGATCGCCCAGGCTTGCGCGAACGCGCCCGCACGCATTGCTTCCGTCCAGCCGCCCGTCCCGCCCATTTAAGGCGACCGTCTAGGCTTTTACGAATTTGTGAAAGCGGCTCAACTGACCGTCCTTGGTCCGATCCTGATGAAGGAACGCTATCCCGGTTTCGTCGAACTTCTCGAAGAATTCGTCCCAGCCGATCCGCTCCAGGCCTTGATCGGGGGGATCGAAATCGATCCGCAGGATGCCGGCATGTCCATCCTCCTCGGTTGCCTTCACGGTGGCAGGCTTTCCGCCGCGCTGATCCACCCATTTCCGAATGACGTCGTGGTCGGTGGTCTTCTGAGCTTCGCTGTCTTCAGTCTTTGCTTTGGTCTTTGCATGGCTCGTGTTCATTTGGCACCTTCTTCGCTGGCGCGCTGGACCCCGACACGCGGTCGAGAGCCTCGCTTTCGCGTCCAACGCCGGCCGGAAGGATTGGTTCTCTGGCCAGTGAGGAAGGGCTGCCGCATCTTCTTCATCTTCAACCAAGAAGCTGTTCGTTCCCTCCGCGCGTCCACGGATTCTAATCCAGGTTAAGCTTGTTGCATTTTGTGCAGCCGAAAAGGCTCTTGCCGCCCCACAGCATGATCTGAGCAGGAACGAACATACCCGCCGCACGTTCGCCGATCTACTTACGTTCGGCGCCGCTTGTGTCCTGGAGGGCTTCAATCCATGCATTCACGTCTTCAAGACAGGCGGCGCGTGCGCGTCGGCATCGTCGGTGTCGGCAATTGCGCGAGCTCCCTGGTCCAGGGGCTCACCTATTACCGGGACGCCGAGTCGAACGAGCCGGTGCCCGGGTTGATGAATGTCGATCTCGGCGGCTATCACATCAGCGATATCCAGATTGCTTCGGCATTCGACGTCAACGCAACCAAGGTCGGCCGCGATGTTGCTGAAGCGATCCTGGCCAAACCCAACAACACGCACCGCTTTTGCGCCGTTGCCGAGACCGGCGTGATCGTGCAACGCGGTCCCGTCATGGACGGGGTCGGCCGCTATCTCCAGGACGACATCCCGATTGCCGACGTTCCAGAGGCTGACGTGGCGGAAGTACTGGCGACATCACGCACGGACGTTCTGGTCTCCTATCTTCCCGTCGGATCGCAGCGGGCCAGCGAATGGTACGCCGCACGTGCGATCGAGGCCGGCTGCGGCTATGTGAATTGCATCCCGGTCTTCATTGCCTCGAATCCGGATTGGCAGCGGCGGTTCGAGCAAGCTGGACTGCCGATCGTCGGCGACGACATCAAGAGCCAGGTCGGCGCCACCATCGTTCACCGCGTGCTGGCCAATCTGTTTCGCGACCGCGGCGTCAGGCTCGACCGCACCTACCAGCTCAATGTCGGCGGCAATACCGATTTCAAGAACATGCTCGAGCGGGAGCGGCTGACCTCCAAGAAAATCTCAAAGACGCAGGCCGTCACCAGCCAATTCGATGTTCCCATGGACGCCGACAACATCCATGTCGGCCCGAGCGATCATGTGCCTTGGCTCACTGACCGCAAGCTTGCTTTCATCCGGCTCGAAGGCACGACCTTTGGCGGCGTTCCCCTGAGTGCGGAAGTCAAGCTGGAGGTTTGGGACTCGCCCAATTCGGCGGGTGTCGTCATCGACGCGGTCCGCTGCGCCAAACTTGCGATGGATCGCGGACAGGCCGGCGCGCTGACGGGGCCCTCGAGCTACTTCATGAAGTCGCCGCCGCGGCAGTTCACCGATGAGGAGGCCGGACGCCGGACACGGGCCTTCATCGCAGACAAGGCCTATACGTGATGGCGACGATCATTCACCTCGTCCGTCACGGTCATCACGCCCTGTTGGGACGGACGCTATGCGGCCGGATGAAGGGCGTCGCACTCGACGATCTCGGCTGTCAGGAAATGGCGCGTTGCGCCGACCTCATTGGGCCGCGGCCAAGCTTGATTCAATCGAGCCCGCAGCGGCGCTGCATGCAGTCGGCCTGCATCATGGCCGCTCGCTTCGGCCTCCCGGTCGAGATCGTGCCCGCCCTCGACGAGCTAGATTACGGCGAATGGACCGGGCGACGTTTTGAAGACCTCGGCCGCGACCCGCAATGGTCCAGCTGGAATACGCAACGCGGAGCGAGCCGTCCCCCCGGCGGCGAATGCATGCGATCGCTCCAGCGCCGCGTCGTGGACCATCTCGAGCAACTGCGAAGCGATCGAGGCGCCGACATCATTGTGGCGGTCAGCCACGCCGAGCCGATTCGGGCGGCACTCCTGCACTATTCCCGAATTGAGCTCGATGATTTCATCTCCATCGAGATTGATCCAGCCAGCATCAGTACGCTCACCGTCAAGAACGGTGGACTCACGATCACCGGCATCAACCAGCGGGTGTCTGCGTGAAAATCGTCATCTTCGGTCTGACCATCTCCTCCTCCTGGGGCAACGGCCACGCGACCTTGTGGCGCGGCCTCTGCAAGCATCTGGTGCGGCTCGGGCACACCATCGTGTTCTTCGAGCGTGACGTGCCTTATTACGCCGGAGCCCGGGATCTTTACGAACTGGCCGGTGGTCGCCTGACCCTGTTTTCGGATTGGGACGACGTGCGATCGGCGGCGAGAAGCGACATTCGCGACGCGGACGTCGCAATCGTAACTTCTTATTGTCCGGACGGGATCGCGGCGACCGAACTGATCCTTGCCGAAGGTCGCGCAGTCCCTGTGTTCTACGACCTCGATACGCCGGTCACTCTGGCCAAGCTCATGGCGGGAGAGACAGTGAGCTATATCGGCCAACGCGGCCTGAAGGACTTCGACCTGGTCCTGAGTTTCACCGGGGGGCCGCGGATCTCGGACGAGTTCCGGACCAGGCTCGGCGCGCGTCAGGTCGAGCCGCTTTACGGTCATGTCGACACCGACATTCACAGGCCGGTCTCGCCACAGCCGCATTATCGCGCTGACCTGTCGTATCTCGGGACGTACTCCGACGATCGCCAGCCAACGCTCGAAACATTGTTCGTGAGACCTGCACAGGCGCGGCACGAGCTGCGCTTTCTGATCGGAGGCGCGCAGTATCCCGACGCTTTCCCGTGGTCGCCGAACATCTATTTCGTGCAACATCTGCCGCCATCCGAACATGCGCCGTTCTTTGCGTCGTCTCGCCTGACACTGAATGTCACGCGACCGGCGATGGCGGAGATGGGTTGGTGCCCGTCTGGCCGACTGTTTGAGGCCGCGGCTTGCGGAGTTCCGCTCCTGAGCGACAACTGGCCAGGGATCGACGCGTTCTTCACTCCCGGCGACGAGATCCTGATCGCACGCGACGAGGCCGACACACTCGCCGCTTTGGCGATGCCCGACGCCGAGCTTCGAGGCATCGCACAGAAGGCGCGCGAGCGGGCCATGGACCAGCACACATCTGACAAGCGGGCCCGCGAACTCATTTCGTTGCTGGAACGAGCCGCATGTCGTGGCACGCGCCATCAACAACCCGAGGAGGCCTGACATGTGGGGCATCGTCCCGGCTGCGGGTCGCGGCAGCCGAATCCAGCCGCTCGCCTTTTCGAAGGAATTGCTGCCCGTCGGCAGCCGCGGAGAGGACGGCACCGACCGTCCCTGCGCGGTCTCTGAATATCTTCTGGAGCGTCTGATTTTGGGCGGTGCAGACAAGATCTGCTTTGTGATCTCACCCGGGAAGTCCGACATCCTCGAATATTTCGGCGACCATTATGGCAGCGCTCAGCTCGCCTACGTCGTGCAGCCGGAGCCAGCCGGATTGTGTGACGCAGTCTTCCGAGCCGGAACCGTGGTCGGCCGGGACGAGGACGTCGTGGTTGGTCTTCCCGACACTGTCTGGTTTCCCAAGGCCGCGTTGCAGGCTCTACCCGACGCCGACCTCTCCTTCCTGCTGTTTCCGGTCGAGCATCCGGAGTTTTTCGACGCTGTGATGCTCGACGGCGACGAGGTGACGGAAATCCAGGTAAAACAACCGGATGCCGGGTCAAAATGGATATGGGGCGCCTTTCGGATGTCCGCCCGAGGGTTCCGCCAGCTCCAGGCGCTCTGGCGTGAGCGCGATCGCAGGGACGAATATTTCGGCACGCTGGTCAATGCTTACCTCGCCGCCGGCGGTCGCGGCACAGGAGTGAAGGCAGGCGAATCCTATGTCGATGTCGGCACCATCGACGGCTATCGCACGGCCATGGCCCTTCTGGCTGGAAGCGGCACGGGGAACGGCCGCTCGCGATTGCGGTCCGGCGGATCCCCGGAGACGGCGCGCGCGCCGGCTATCACCAACGACGGAGCGGTTGCATGACCCGAAGCGCGCTTTCCCGTGACGAAATTCGCCGGCGCGTCGACGCGCTGGGTCCGTGGTTTCACAATCTCGATCTTGACGGCGTCCCGACCGCGCCCACTCATTTTCTCGGCGACTACCCGAACGTCAAATGGCGACGGTTCTCCGGCGTCATTCCCGACCGGCTCGAAGGAAAGACCGTGCTGGATATCGGCTGCAACGCCGGCTTTTACGCGATGGAAATGAAGCGGCGCGGCGCCGAGCGTGTGCTCGGCCTCGACACTGACGAGGAGTATCTAGAACAGGCGCGCTTCGCCGCGGAGGTCAATGGGCTCAGGATCGAGTTTCGCAAGATGTCGGCCTATGACGTGGGACAGCTCCGCGAAAAGTTCGATCTCGTGATCTTCATGGGCGTGCTATATCACCTGCGTCATCCGCTGCTCGCGCTGGACCTCATCCATGAGCACGTGGCCGGCGATCTCCTGCTGTTCCAATCGATGCTGCGCGGCGACGGTCAGGTCGACGTCGTCGACAAGAATTATGACTTCTGGACCACAGAACATTTCGACTCGGCAGGCTATCCCAAGCTCCACTTCATCGAGCACAAATACGCCGATGATCCGACCAATTGGTGGGTGCCCAATCGCGCCTGCGTCGAAGCCATGCTCCGCAGCTCCGGTTTCGCCATCACCGCACATCCGGAAGACGAGGTTTATCTCTGCAAGCGGACCGAGCGGCCGCAAGCCGACGGCCCCGTCTATCCCTTCGGGAGACCCGGCTGATGATCGAAGCTGCCAAGATCTGGAATGAACCCAACAACAAATCGCATTGGGACATTCTGATCGATCCCGATTGGGCGATGTTTGCTGGCCTCGCCACCGCCGCGGGCAATGCAATCCGTAGCGCGCATCCGACATTGCCGCGCGTGCTCGGCGGCATCTCGCCGATCGATCCGTCCTTCATCCGGAACATGCAGGCCCGCGGCGTTCTCGATCACGTCGATGCAGTGGCCGTGCACGGCTTTCCGCTGGACTGGAACCTGTGGAAGATCGGGGAATGGCCGGCCAAGCTGGACGAAATCAAAGCGGTCACCTCGCTCCCGGTCTGGGTGACCGAAGTCGGCGTGTCGTCCTTCGGTGCCGAAGAGGTGCAGGCGTGGGGTCTGTCGCGCACCGCAGAACTCCTGATCGGTCGCGCGCCACGTATTCACTGGTACAGCCTGTACGATCTCCCCTCCACCTGGGAAGCCACGACGCGGCACAAGGAGGCTGAGGGCTCCTCCTACTATCGCCATTTTCACATGGGGCTGCTGCGCGAAGATGGGACACCCAAGGCTGCGCTCGACCGGTTTGGCCCGTACGCTCGCGACATGGGCCTGTGCCAGTGGTTCCACTTCGAGGATCATCGCTTGGATGACGCGGTGCGCTGGATGCAGCGCCTCGGGGTGGCGCATCTCAGGACGGGCTTGTCGTGGGCCGATAGCTTCCGTCCCAACGCGCTCGATTGGTTCGACCGACAGATGGATGCCCTGGCAGAGTTTCAGGTGACGGTCACGTTCTGCTTCACGCCAGAACATCGAGGAGTAGCCCCTCACCACACGAGTCCGCCGCTTGACGTGAACGAATTCGCGGACTTCTGCGCGCGAATGGTCGAGCGCTACTGCGTTAGAACCGGCGTTTCGGCTCGCCCCTCGTTTCCTGGGCTAGCCGAGGAGGAGCGCGCATGCGTGCCCTGATCCTGGTGATGGATTCCGTCGGCATCGGTGGCGCCCCCGATGCCCAGCACTACGGTGATCAGGGCGCTGACACCGTCGGTCATATCGCCGACGCCTGCGCGCGTGGGCAAGCCGATAGCGAGGTGCGCGAGGGGCCCCTGCGTGTTCCCAACCTCGTGGCAATGGGCCTGGGTCAAGCCTGTCGACTTGCCAGCGGGCGTATTCCTCCAGGTCTCGACGGCTTCGCGCGTGAGCAATTCCAGTTCGGATGCGCAAGCGAGCTGTCGCGGGGCAAGGATACGCCATCCGGACATTGGGAAATCGCCGGCGTTCCCGTCCCGTTCGAGTGGGGCTATTTCCCGAGAACAAGACCTTGTTTTCCCGCCGAACTGATCGAGCAACTCTGTGCGGAAGCGGGGCTACCCGGCACATTGGGGAATTGCCACGCCTCCGGCACGGAGATCATCGCAGAATTCGGCGAGCGCCATATGCAAAGCGGCGAACCGATTTGTTACACCTCCGCCGACAGCGTTTTCCAGATCGCCGCACACGAAGAGGTCTTCGGGCGCGAACGCCTCTACGAGGTTTGTTCGATCGCGCGCAAGCTGATCGACCCGCTGAACATCGGCCGCGTGATTGCGCGGCCGTTCGTCGGCAGCTCCAGGCGGGACTTCAAACGCACCTCGCACCGCCGGGATTATTCCGTTCCTCCGCCAGAACAAACACTCCTCGATCTCGCGGAGAGTGACGGTCGCGACGTCGTCTCGATCGGCAAGATCGACGACATCTTTGCCCACCGCGGCACCGGCCGGAACACGCGCGGCGACGGCAACAATGCACTCTTCGACGCCACGCTCAAACAGCTGCGTGGGCTCGCAGACGGCGGTCTCTTGTTTGCGAACTTCGTGGATTTCGACACGACTTACGGCCATCGCCGCGACGTGACCGGATACGCCGCAGCACTCGAAGCCTTCGACGCACGCCTGCCGGAGTTGCTGGGGGCCCTGCGAAGTGACGATCTTCTCATCATCACCGCCGACCATGGCTGCGATCCGTCGTGGGGCGGAACAGATCACACCCGCGAGCAGGTCCCAATTTTAGCCCTGAATGCGACTCGAAACTCGCGCATCGGGCGGCGGACCGGCTTTGCCGACATCGGCGCGTCCGTGGCCGCGCATCTCGACCTGCCGCCGCTCCTCCAAGGCACCAGCTTTCAAGGCATCCGCTTTTGAAAAAGCGCGCCTGCGATTCACTCAGGTTATTGATCCAGGTTAGAGAAACTTTCGTTTGTACGTTTTCGAGGAACGAACATTCCTTGCACCGCTTCTAACTTCGAACGTGACTGGCGCGCGGGTCGCCCGACCAATTAGCAAAGCGCGCTTCCACTCTCATTCAGGTCGATCTCCCACGATCGGCCTCACGGTGCACGGAGCGGTGAATGACGCGGGTAATGATCACTGGAGGTGCGGGGTTCATCGGCTCCCATGCTGCCGATGTCCTCCTTGCGGCCGGCTACGAGGTCAGAATCCTCGACAATCTCTCGCCTCAGGTTCACGGCGGCAATCGTCAGCGTCCGGCCTATCTTGCCGACGACGCCGAGCTCGTGGTCGGGGATGTCACGGACGCACTTGCCGTCGAACACGCTCTGCGCGGCACCGACATGGTTCTCCATCTCGCCTCCGCCGTTGGCGTTGGTCAGAGCATGTACGACATCGAACCTTACGTCAGGACCAACGAGGTCGGCACAGCCGTGCTGTTGCAGGCGCTTTCCAAGCAACCGGTCGAGCGGCTGGTGGTGGCCTCGTCCATGAGCATCTACGGCGAGGGACTTTATTGCAGCGCCGACCACAGGGTCGTGGCCTGCGAAGAGCGGCCGATCGAACAGCTTCGCCGCGGCGAGTGGGAGTTACGCGACAGTTCCGGCCATCCGCTCGAACCCGTTCCGACGCCCGAGACAAAGCAGCCGTCGCTGAGCTCGATTTACGCGCTGAACAAATATGCGCAGGAGCGCATGTGCCTGATCACGGGCAAAGCTTACGGCATCCCCACTGTAGCCCTGCGCTTCTTCAACGTGTTCGGTCCGCGCCAGGCCTTGTCCAATCCCTACACCGGCGTGCTCGCCATCTTTGCCGCCCGGTTGCTCAACGGACGGTCGCCCCTCGTGTTCGAGGACGGCCAGCAGCGCCGCGACTTCGTCCATGTGCATGACGTGGCAAGGGCATGCCGCATCGCGCTCGAGGCCGAACACGCCCAGGACGTCTTTAACGTCGGCTCGGGCCAGAGCCGAACCATTGTTTCGGTGGCGCAAGACCTGGCCGAAGTGATGGGCCGGAGCGAAATCGAACCCGAGATCACCCGAAAGTACCGTGCCGGCGATATCAGGCACTGCTTCGCCGATATCGGCAAGTCGCGCGATCTGCTCGGGTTCGAGCCACATGTCGGCTTCAAGGATGGCCTCGAAGAGCTCGCCGAATATCTGGCGGACCAGATTGCCGACGATCAGGCCGAGCGAGCCACCAGGGAGTTGCTGCAACGGGGATTGGTCGCGTGATGACAGAGACCCGCGACAACAAACCAGTCCTCATCACCGGCGGCTGCGGCTTCATTGGCTGCAATCTCGCCGATCGGCTTGCGCAGCGTGGCGAGAGCGTTTTGGTGCTGGACAATCTCGCGCGCGCCGGGGTGCGGGAGAACGCGCAATGGCTGAGGTCCAGGCATGGCGAGAAGATTGCCATCACGGTTGCCGATATACGTGAGCCCATTCCGGTGATCGACGCGGTGCGCGAGGCGCGTGCCGTGCTGCACCTGGCCGCCCAGGTCGCGGTCACGGACAGCGTGAGCGATCCCGCCTCGGATTTCGAGATCAACGCGCGCGGTACGCTGAACGTTCTCGAAGCCGTCCGCCTGCACAACCGGCAGGCACCGGTGATCTTCGCCTCGACCAACAAGGTCTACGGCCGCCTGATCGAGGACAGCGCGATCACGCTCTCAGGTCGCCGCTACATGCCGACGGACGTTCTCCTGGCGGCCGGGGTCTCCGAAAATGCGCCGCTTGATTTCTATAGCCCTTATGGCTGTTCCAAGGGCACCGCGGACCAATATGTTCACGACTACGCCCGTGTGTTCGGTCTCCGGACCGTGGTGATGCGGATGAGTTGCATCTACGGCCCGCGCCAGTTCGGGACCGAGGATCAGGGCTGGATCGCGCATTTCCTGTTGAGCGCGCTCCGCGGAAACCCGCTCACGATCTATGGCGACGGCAAGCAGGTCCGCGATGCACTTCACGTCTCGGACGCGGTGAGCGCCTGGCTCGCTGTGCTCGACCGCATGGACTCGGTCCGCGGACGCGTGTTCAACCTCGGCGGTGGTCCCGCCAATGCGATCAGCCTGCTGGAATTGATCGATGCCATCACCGAGCTGACCGGTCGCAATGTCGCCTACAGCTTCGCCGATTGGCGTCCCGGCGATCAGCCCTGGTACGTCACCGACACAAGCGCGTTGTCCACGACTATCGGCTGGGCTCCGCAAATCGCCGTCACGGAAGGCCTCCGCTCGCTCCACACATGGCTCGACAGCCGTTTCGCATCGCCCCACGGCAATCGGGAGGCCATGGCATGACGCGCGTCGCCCTCATCAATCCCAATTGGGACTTCGGCGGCAGCATCTATTTCGGCTGCCGATCCCCTCACCTGCCGCTCGAGCTCGGAATTTCCGATCACTATCTGAAGGCGGCCGGGCACACGACCCTGCTGCTCGATGCGCACATGTTCGATCTGTCGCTGGCCGAGGTCGAGGCCGAACTGCGCGGCTTCGGTCCTGACCTGGTCGTCATCACGACGGCGCCGACCTATCTGTTTTGCGCTGCGCGCCGCCCGAGCTTCGTGTTCCACAGGAGCTTGCGCTGGCGATCCGAGACCTCGCCCCGGTGCTGGTCGCGATAGGTCCCCACGGCTCGACCACGCCGCGGGCGGCGTTGAAGAAGCTCGGCGTCGAGATCGTGGTGATGGGGGAATGCGAGATCTCCCTGCTTCGGCTGGCCAATGGCGAGCGCGACTTCGCCGGCCTGTGCTTTGCCGACGGAGCTTCGGTGCGGGTCAATGGAGGCCCCCAGGCGGTCGACTTCAAGGATCAGCCGCCGCTGCGCTGGCCGGACGAAATGGTCCGGCGCCATCACCACCACCATCACCGCTTTGAGGCCGAGCCGGTCGCTCCCGGCGCGGAAGTCGAAGCGTCACGGGGATGCCCATACAGCTGCACGTTCTGCGCCAAGGACAATTTTCGCAACGCCTATCGCAAACGTCCCCCCGCGATCATCCTCGATGAAATCGACTGCCTGCGCCAACAAGGCATCGAATATGTCTACTTCATCGACGAGATCTTTCTCCCGAACAGGGAGCTGCTGGAGGGACTGCGCGCGCGCGGGCTGAAGTTCGGCGTGCAGACGCGGATCGACCTCTGGAAACCGGACATGTTGGCATTGCTCGGCCAGGCGGGTTGCGTCTCGATCGAGGCCGGAATCGAGAGCCTGACGGTGGAGGGGCGCGCCGCGCTCGCCAAGAATTGCAAAATGACCACCGACCAATTGGCCGAGCGGTTGGTCGAGGCACGCCGTCACGTCCCGTTCGTGCAGGCCAACCTGATCGAAGTGCCCGAGGACGATGATCCGGTCGTGCAACGCTGGCGCCGCCAGATGCAGGATGCCGGCATCTGGGCCAATGATCCGGTGCCGCTCTACCCCTCATCCGGGCTCGCCGGATTACAGAAAGCTATGGGGCGAACCCGACGATTTCGCCTGGGAACGCGCGCATCAGCACTATCTCGCGTTGTTCGACCAGTTCAGCGACGTGCAGAACGACCGTCCCGTTCCCCTCGATGCTCTCGAACTTCAGGTCGCGCCATGAGCGGTCTCCCGGAGCTCAGGATCCTGATGACCACCGACACGGTGGGTGGGGTGTGGACCTATTCCTGTGGCCTCGCCAAGACTTCACCGAAGCCGGCGCCGAGGTCACCCTTGTGACCCTGGGTCCCGGCGCGCGCCAGATCAGCTGGCCATGCTGCATGAGTCCCGGGTGCGCTTGATCGAGACGGACCTGGCGCTTGAATGGCAGGATCCTGAAGGGCAAAACATCTCGGACGCGCGGCGCGTCCTTGCCGGCCTCGAAGCCAAACTCAGGCCCGACCTTGTTCATCTCAACAGCTTTCGCGAAGCATCCTTCGGCTGGCGCGCGCCAACCGTGGTCGTGGCACATTCCTGCGTTCGCTCCTGGGCGCGGGCCTGTCGGGACAGCGCGTGGCTGGAGGAGCCGCGATGGCGCCGCTACACTGAGCGGGTCGCGGCAGCTCTCGATAATGCTCAAGCGTGGGTGTGCCCGAGCCGTTCGTTCCACAGCGAGATCGCGGAGATCTACCGTCCCCACTCCCCGGGCGCGGTGATCTGGAACGGGATCGCACCCGGCGCTGCCGGTGGGCGAAAACAGGAACTGATCTTCGCGGCGGGTCGACTTTGGGACCGCGCCAAGAACATCGAAGCTCTCGCGGCCGCGGCACCTGGTCTCCCTGGCCCGTCCAGGTCGCGGGACCGGCCGATGCAAGCCCGTCGGCTGCTGTGAGCTGGCTTGGACAGTTGCCGCACGAGGTCATGCGCGCACACCTGCAGCATGCCGCCATCTTTGTCAGCCCGGCACTGTACGAGCCGTTCGGTCTGTGCATCCTCGAGGCCGCGGCCGCGGGCTGCGCGCTTGTCCTGTCCGACATTCCGACGTTCCGGGAATTGTGGAGCGGAGCTGCGCTGTTCGTCGATCCCGCCGACCGCCAGGCGTTGCATCGTGCGCTCGCGCATCTCTGCACCGACGAACGTGAGCGCACCCGGCTGCAACGTGCCGCTTATGAATACTCGCTGACCTATTCGCTGGCGCGGATGACCAGCGCGTATTTGAGGCTCTACGAAGGGCTGCTCACATCTCGGCGCGCAACGGCGCCGGATGATGCCATCGAGGTGCGCGCATGAAGTGCGTCCTGTTCTATCACGCGTTCAGCTCCTGCTGGAACAACGGCAACGCGCATTTCGTGCGCGGCTTCGCGCGCGAGCTTCATGCGCTCGGTCACGAGGTCGTCGTCTACGAACCCGTTGACGGCTGGAGCCGGTTGAATGCCATGCGAGAGGGCGGCACGCATGCGATGGACGAGATTCCGGCGCTGTTCCCCGGCATCGACGTTCGTCATTATGACGCTTTCCTGGATCTCGCCGAGGCACTGCACGGCGCCGATCTCGTGATCGTTCACGAGTGGAACTCGCCCGATCTGATCGCGCAGATCGGGCGCAGGCGTGCGCAAGGCGCGTCCTTTACGTTGCTGTTTCACGACACCCATCACCGCGCCGTCAGTGCGCCGGAAGAACTGGCGCAGTTCGACCTCGATGGGTTCGACGGCGTGCTCGCCTTCGGTGAGGTGCTCCGGCAAATCTATCTGAAGCTCGGCTGGGCCGACAGGGCCTTCACGTGGCACGAGGCGGCTGACGTCGCGCTGTACCGTCCGTTGCCGCACATCGCGCGCACCGATGATTTGATCTGGATCGGCAATTGGGGCGACGGCGAACGAAGCGCCGAACTCAACGAATTCCTGGTTGAGCCGGTGGCTGAACTGAAGCTGCGCGCAAGCGCCTATGGCGTCCGCTATTCGGATGCGGCGCTCGAGACGATATGGGCCGCAGGCATCCGCTATCGAGGCTGGCTGCCCGCGCACCGGGCTCCCGCAGCCTTCGCCAGCGCACGCGCAACGGTGCATGTGCCGCGCGGCCCCTATGTCCGATCGCTTCCAGGCATCCCGACCATTCGCGTGTTCGAGGCGATGGCCTGCGGCATCCCGTTGGTATCCGCACCTTGGTCGGATTCGGAAGGCCTGTTCCCCGACGGCAGCTATTTCAGCGCTGCCAATGGAGCGCAGATGAAACGTACCCTGCGCATGCTTCTGGCTGACCGCGAGCTATCGTCCGCCACAGTGGAAGCCGGCCTCCGCGTGATCAGGGAACGTCACACCTGCCGCCATCGCGCGGAACAGCTTCTCGGCATCGTGGACAGCATCCGGATCTCGGGCCAGCCGCAGCAGCGGCCATATGTTGGAGCCGTCGCATGAAGATCTGCTTCTTCGGATCCAGCCTGGTTTCCTCGTACTGGAACGGCGCCGCAACCTATTACCGTGGCATGCTGAAGGAAATCGCGGCACTCGGGCACGACATCACCTTCTTCGAGCCGGACGCTTTCGAGCGCCAGGCGCATCGCGATATCGCGGATCCCGATTGGGCGAAAGTCGTCCTCTATCCGGCAACACCCGATGGCTGGCAACGCAGTATCGAGATGGCCGCGAAGTCGGCCGACATGCTGATCAAGGCCAGCGGCGTCGGCGTGTTCGACCAGGAATTGGAGATCGCCGCAGCCAACATCCCGTCGAAGGCGCTGCGGATCTACTGGGATGTCGACGCGCCCGCCACGCTCGAGGCGATGGCGAACGATCCGCAACATCATCTCCGCCGTGCCATCCCGTCCTACGACATGGTGCTGACCTATGGCGGCGGCGACGGCGTCGTATCCGCCTATCGCGCCGTGGGTGCCCGCGACTGCGTCCCGATCTACAATGCGCTCGATCCCGCCACGCATTATTCGGCGCCGCCGAAGCCGCGGTTCTGTTGCGATCTTGGCCTGCTGGCGAACCGCCTGCCTGATCGCGAGCAGCGCGTCGAGACATTCTTCATCGATGTTGCACGTTCCTTGCCGACAAAGACCTTTGTGCTCGGCGGCTCCGGTTGGGAAACCAAGGACACGCCTGCCAATCTGCGCAAGGTCGGACATGTCGGAACCGGCGACCACAACGCATTCTTCGGCTCAGGCCTCGCCACACTGAATGTCAATCGCGACAGCATGGCACGCTACGGGTTCTCTCCACCCACGCGAGTCTTCGAGGCCATCGGCGCCGGCGCCTGCCTGATCACCGATCAATGGGACGGCATCGATCATTTTCTCGAACCTGGCCGCGAGGTCCTGGTGGCCTCGACGGGCGCGGAGGTCGCGGACCACATCAGCTCTCTGAGCCCGGATCGCGCGCAGGCGATCGCCGGCCGCGCACGGCTGCGCATCCTCGGCCATCACACCTATCGGCACCGCGCGCGCCAGTTCAGCGATCTATTTGTCGGAAGCAGTTCGCGAATTGAGGCAGCAGAATGAAGCTCAACATTGTCGTCATCGGTCTTTCGGTCACGTCGTCCTGGGGCAACGGTCATGCCACGACCTATCGCGCCCTGATCGAGGCCCTGGCGCAACGCGGCCACCACGTCACCTTTCTGGAGCGGGACGTGCCGTGGTACCGAAACCATCGCGATCTGGTGAACCCTTCCGCGTGGAACGCAAGCCTCTACGAGTCCCTGAGTGACATTCCACGCCGCTTCGGCCAACTCATCCGTGGGGCCAATCTGGTGATCATCGGCTCCTTCGTCCCGGACGGCATTGCGATTTCCGAATGGGTCACGAGCCAAGCCCAGGGCATTACCGCCTTCTACGACATCGATACGCCGGTCACGTTGTCCCGGCTCGAAGGAAATCTGGACTATCTTTCTGCCGCGATGATCCCGCGTTTCGACCTCTATCTCTCCTTCTCCGGCGGTCCAGTTCCGCAGATGATTGAGGAGACTTACGGCAGTCCTCTGGCACGGGCGCTGTATTGCAGCGCCGATACGCGGGTATACGCGCCCCAGCAGGCCGAGCCGAAATGGTCTCTGGGCTATCTCGGGACCTACAGTGACGACAGGCAACCGGTCCTTGAAGAATTGCTTCTCGCGCCTGCCCGCGCCCTTCCGTCCGAGCAATTTGTGGTCGCGGGGGCACAATACCCCGACGATATCACCTGGCCGGACAACGTGTTCCGGATCGAGCATCTCCCGCCACAACGGCATCCGATGTTCTACTCGGAGCAGCGCTTCGCCCTGAATGCGACCCGCGCAGACATGCGCGCTCTGGGCTTCTCTCCGAGCGTTCGGCTGTTTGAAGCGGCCGCCTGCGGCACGCCGATCATCTCGGACAAATGGCCGGGGCTCGAGACCATCTTCAAGCCGTCGCAGGAAATTCTGCTGGTCTCGAGCCCGCGGGACGTCGTCGAGATCTGCGCGACATGCCTGAGGAACGCCGTCGCACCATCGCAGCGAACGCGAGACGGCGAGTCCTCGCCGAGCACACGTCGTATCACAGAGCCGAGCAACTGGAGGCCTATTATCTGGAAGCACTCGCGCGGCGTCGACGCAAAGCAGGAAGATTGTCCGAAATCCGGCCGGTGCAGGTCGCCGAGTTCTGAAAGGAGAGTGCCATGACGTTCCAGACCCGCATCAATGCGCCCCGTAGCTCCTCCGCGGTCTTGATTGCCGGAGGGGCCGGCTTTATCGGATCGCATCTCTGCGACGCCTTGCTGCAGCATGGCAACACGGTGATCTGTGTCGACAACCTGTTTACCGGCACGACTGACAACATCAGGCCTCTGCTCAACCATCCGAATTTTCGCTTCATCGAACATGACGTGCGCGACCCGCTTGACGTCGACGAAGACGTCAGCCGGATCTACAGCCTGGCCTGCCCGGCGTCACCGCGGCATTATCAGAAGGATCCGATCGGCACGATGAAGACGTGCGTGATGGGGACTCTCAACATTCTGGAACTCGCGCTCAAGAAGGGGGCTCGCGTGCTCCAGGCATCGACCAGCGAGGTCTATGGCGATCCCGAAATTCATCCCCAGCCCGAGTCCTATCTCGGCAACGTCAATCCGATCGGCCCGCGCGCTTGCTATGACGAGGGCAAACGGGCCGCAGAGACCTTGATGTTCGACTACCACCGGATGTACGGCGTCGAGATCAAGATCGCCCGCATCTTCAATACCTATGGACCGCGCATGCTCGAAAACGACGGCCGGGTGGTCTCGAACTTCATCGTGCAGGCGCTGCGAGGAGACCCCATCACGATCTATGGACGCGGAACTCAGACCAGGAGTTTTTGCTTTATCGAAGACCTCGTGCGCGGACTACAGCTGTTGATGGAGAGCCACGCCTCCGTCACCGGTCCGTGCAATCTCGGAAACCCGCACGAGGTCACGATCGAGGCAATTGCCCGCGAGGTTCTGTCATACACCCATTCTGACCCCCGCTCCGCTTCCGAGGCGCTGCCCAAGGATGATCCCAAGCGGCGCAAGCCTGTCATTAAAACGGCCGAACGGGCATTGGGCTGGCGTCCGCGCGTGCCGCTGAAAGAGGGCCTTCAGGCGACGATCGCCTATTTTGCCCTTCGCATCGCAACCGACGCGCCGGCACTAGTGCCGGCAATCGCAACCCGAAAGACCGGGCGGATGGCACGCGGCAGACTGACGATCGCAGATCAGCGCTAATGAGACGAGACACGTATAGGACCAGATCACGCGACAAAGCTTCTTCATGAACGAAGTCACAGACGAGTGGTGGAAGTCCGCGGTCATTTATGAACTGGCGCCCATTTCCTTTCAAGACTCCAATGGAGACGGCAGGGGAGATCTGCCCGGCCTTTTCTCTCGCATTGAGTACCTCGCCTGGCTCGGCGTCGATGCCCTCTGGCTTACGCCGATCTACAACAGCCCATTCCGCGACTTCGGCTACGACATTTCCGACTTCCGCTCGGTCGACCGCACGTTCGGCAGCCTTGACGACATGGATCGGCTGATCGCCAGGTTGCACGAATTGAACATCAAGCTCATTCTCGATCTCGTGCCCAACCACACGTCCTGTGATCACGAGTGGTTCGTTGAGAGCCGTGCCTCCCGCGACAATCCAAAGGCCGATTGGTACATCTGGACCGAACCGGCCGAGACAGGCGGTCCGCCCAACAACTGGCTCAGCCGCTTCGGTGGCAGCGCGTGGCAATGGTGTGACGCCCGAGGCCAATACTATTACCATTCATTCCTGGTCGAGCAACCCGACCTGAACTGGCGAAATCCCGACCTCCGGGCGGCCATTGCAGACGTCATGCGGTTCTGGCTGGATCGCGGCATCGATGGTTTCCGCGTCGACGCCAGCGCCGTCTTGATCAAGGATCACCTCCTTCGCGACAATCCGCCCGCCCCACAGGCCGAAGACAAGCCGCCGCCGCAGCGATTCACGCCGGTCTTCACCGACGATCGGCCGGAAACGATGCAATGCATCGAGTTCATTCGCGAGACGATCGATCGCTACGACAGCAGGCTGCTCTGCGGGGAAGTTCAGGGCAAGACGGACCGCATCGGTCATTTCTACGGAACCGAGCGGCCACGTCTTCATCTCCCGCTCAACTTCGCGCTGCTCGACTGCGATTGGGACGTGCTCGCGCTGCAGGCGGCGATCGACGCTTACATGAATGCTCTGCCCAAGGGCGGCTGGCCGGTCTGGGTCATCGGTGGTCACGATAAGCAACGCATCGCAAGCTCGATCGGACAAGCGGCGATGCGCACGCTGGCGATGCTGCTGATGACGCTGAAAGGTACGCCTTTCTTTTTCATGGGCGACGAGATCGGCCGCGAACGCGTTCACATCCCCGATGATCGGATTGATGATCCTTTCGAGAAGCTCGTCAAAGGCTACGGTCTCTGCCGCGATCCCGAGCGAGCCCCGATGCGGTGGGACGATAGCCCAGCGGGCGGCTTCACGACCGGCACGCCCTGGCTACCATTGGAGAAAGACGGTGCCCGCAATATCGAGCAGCAACGACGCGACGAACGCTCTATCCTGCATCTGTTCCGGAGCCTCATCGCGGTGCGGCGAAAACACCGGGCCCTGCAGCGCGGCGAGTATCACCCCGTCCGCGCCCGCCACAACATTCTAGCGTTCAAGCGTTCTCTGGACCAAAGCGAGCTGCTTATTGTCCTCAACATCGCGGCCGAGCCTCGCAGGTTTGAAGGGGACTGTCGCGGGAATGTGCTGCTGTCGACGCACCCGGACCGGTCCCCACCAACTGTCGAACCGGCGTCGGTCCTGCTCCGGGCCAATGAAGGTGTCATCATCGAACTTGAGAGGCCAGGGGGTCCAGCGGGCGCCGCAACCGCCCAATAGGAGCGGAGCCTCACAACAACGACGCGTTGTAGGAACGAAGGGTTGGAGGCCCCGTTGTCGCGCCGTCCACTCCTCGTGCCCCGGAAATTCCCATGTATCACCACGTCAAGAAGCTCATGTTCACCGTTCGCGTCGATGAACCCGATCCGCGCTTTGGCAATATGTTGCTCGAGCAGTTCGGCGGCGCCAACGGCGAACTCGCCGCCGCAATGCAGTATTCCATTCAAGGCCTCAATTGCGAAGACCCCGATCGCAAGGACCTGCTGATGGACATCGGCACGGAAGAATTGAGCCATTTGGAAGTTGTCGGCAGTCTCGCGCGAATGCATCTGGCGCCGTCCAAGTTCGACCGCCAGGCCGCGGAGACGGATCCGCTCATCGCAATCGCCGGCGGCGGCGGGGTCAATCTGTTCAACTCGCAAGGAAATCCCTGGACTGCCGACTATCTGAAGATCACCGGCGAACTCGACGTCGACCTGCGAAGCAACATCGCGGCCGAAGCGCGTGCCAAGATCGTCTATGAACGGCTGATCAATTTCTGCGATGACGCCGGTTCCAAGGATGCGTTGCAGTTTCTGATGACGCGTGAAATCACGCACATGAAGGCGTTCGCGGCTGCGCTCGAGAGCCTGGCCAAGCCGGCATTCAGCGTCGGCCGGATTGCACCGACACCGGGTCTGGTCAATCAGTTCTTCAACGACTCCACCGGAACGGGCGACCATGGCGAGATCGACACGCGCGGTCCGTGGAACGAAGGTGGCGAATGGGTCTTCACCGAATCGCCCGCATTGCAGAGTGCGGAGCCCGGCGCCGCGACCCCGATCGTCACGGAAAGCTCACCACCGGTCGACGAGGCAGGCTTGACCGAGCTCCTCTTGCATGAGCTGAGGGACATCCTGCACGCGGAGAAGCAGCTGACCAAGGCTCTGCCGAAGATGGCCCAAACTGCTCGGTTTGACCAGTTACGGGAGATTTTCGAGCAGCATCTGGCCGAAACGGAAGAGCAGATCGAGCGTATCAATCAATGTTTCGCGCTTCTGGGCGAGACCGCCCGCGCCAAACCCTGCAAGGGCATGATGGGCCTCGTCGAGGAAGGCAAGGAGGTCATGGAGGAGAGCGAGAAAAAGGAAGACGCGGCCGCCGACCTCGCGCTGATCGCTGCCGCCCAGCGGATCGAGCACTATGAGATGGCCGGCTACACCACCGCCCGCAACCTCGCACAGCAACTCCGACACAGTGCGATTGTGGCATTGCTTTCCAAGTCGCTCGCCGAGGAAGAGAATGCCGACGTCCTGCTCAATCAGGTTGCGCGATCGCTGATGTCCGTCGCCAAGATGCCCGCCACTTTGGAACAGGCCGAATCCTAGGACGAAGCGACGGCGAAACCGAAAGCTAATGATGAGGTCGGCGCAGTTTTCGCGCCGACTTCGGTCCCTCGCGGGGTCCATTCAATGACGGATCTCTTGAGCTTGCCCAGCTGGGCTGACAAGAAATATCTCCACGCGGTGGTCGAGACGCCGCGTGGAAGCTCGTGCAAGCTTGATTTCGATCCCAAGCTCGGTGCGTTTACATTGGCGAAGCCGCTCATGGCGGGGCTCACCTACCCCTATGATTGGGGCTTCATTCCATCCACCAAGGCGGAAGATGGGGATCCTCTCGACGTCCTGATTATTCACGACGCCAGGACGTATCCCGGCGTGGTTCTCAAATGCAGGCCGATCGGAATACTCGAGGTCGAGCAGAAGAGCCAAGGCCGCGTGGAAAGGAATGACCGCGTCTTCGCGGTGCCCGACCGTTCATCCCTCGAAGCCGATCTCCGGGATGTTCGGGATCTGCCATCGCATGGCCGCGAAGAGCTTGAGCAGTTCTTTCGCGCAACCAATGTATTGGAGAACAAGGAGCTCAGCTTCCTGGGCTGGCACGGTCCAAACCGTGCGATCAAAACCATTCGCCGGCTGTCCCGGTAAGCCTTAGGGAATGACGCCGCATCGGCAGATTGAAAACCCCGCTTCTGCCTCAAGCAATTGGAACCACTCTTTCCTAAAGCCATTCTTCAGGGCGGCTTATGGAAACCACGACGTCATGTTCGAAGATCTGCGTGCACTCGCTCAGCCAGGGGCGCTGATCGCTACCGGCCTCGTCCTCCTGCTCTTCGCAGCCGGCGATGCGGCGATCATCATCGCGGTCAAGGGATGGCCGCCGCTCTAGCTTCGCGGCAACCACGCCACGCGGTCGTAGATAGGAACCTTTGTACCTGCTGCAGGTTCCGAGGAGGCGGAGCGTCTGTACCACCCATGCCAGCTTGGATGAGATCGGGTCTTGTATTTTTTGCGGTTTGGCCCCTCTGCGCCTGTGCCGGGCGGCAATCTGCGTTGGACCCTCACGCGCTGCAATCCGGAGACATTTTCCGTACGTTTGTCGGCTTCCTGGCCGTCGCAGCGGTCGTCTGGATTGCCGTTGTGGCGGTTCTCGCCGCGGGGCTGTGGCGCCAGCGCACACTGTCCCGAGACCCACTTGCACTCGATCCGCCGTTTGAAAAACGCGCCGGCCAAATTGTCCTTGGACTCGGCATCGCAACGATCATCATCGTGCTTGCGCTGTCCCTGGTCAGCTACGCCGGACAACGCAGCGTGTTCGCGAAGGACCCCAACGCACTCACCCTGAAGATCACCGGGCATCAATGGTGGTGGGGAAGTCAGCTATGAGGCGGATAGCCCGCATTTGAGTTTCATCACGGCCAACGAGATTCGGATCCCGGTCGAGCAGCCCGTGAAAGTGCAGCTGGAATCGGCCGACGTCATCCACAGTTTCTGGATCCCAAGTCTCACGGGAAAAATGGACCTGATCACAGGCCAGCAGAACGAGATCCAGTTTACGGCGAAGACGCCTGGCGTCTATCGCGGCCAATGCGCCGAGTTTTGCGGACTGCAGCACGCGCACATGGCGTTCGCGGTGATCGCGCTGCCGCAAGACGAGTTCAAGCGCTGGCGCGATCACGAGAACCAGAGCGCAGTCAGCCCGAGCGACCCGCTGGCAAAACAGGGCGAACAGCTGTTTCGCGCTCGCGGCTGCGCGCTCTGTCACGCCATCCGCGGCACCCTTGCCGGCGGCCAGCTCGGTCCAGACCTGACGCATATCGGCAGCCGCACCACAATCGCCGCGGGTACGTTGCCGCTCAATTCAGCGACCCTGGGCGCGTGGCTCGCCGACCCCCAACACATCAAGCCCGGCAATCTCATGCCGCAGATGCCGTTGCAGTCAGATGAACTCATCGCGATCCACCATTATCTGGAGCAGCTCAAGTGACTCTGGTCGCCCAGCACAGCGAATTGCGCGACGACGCTCTGGACGGGCTGCAACTCGCGACGCGGCTCGACAGGATCTGGCGAACCCCGTCTGGCTTGATCGGCGCGCTTGCATCGGTCGATCACAAGGTCATCGGCCGGCGCTACATCCTCACGGCGTTTCTATTCCTGTTTCTGGGCGGCATTCTCGCGCTCCTCATGCGCGCTCAGCTCGCCGGCGCAGAGAAACACGTTCTGTCGGCAGACCTCTACAACCAGGTCTTTACGATGCACGGCTCGACCATGATGTTCCTGTTCGCCGTTCCCGTGATGGAGGCGTTCGCTGTCTATTTCGTGCCGTTGATGGTGGGTACGCGGAATATCGCATTTCCGCGCCTCAATGCCTTCAGCTACTGGATGTTCTTGTTCGGCGGACTCTTTTTGTGGATTTCCTTTCTTTTCAATGTCGGCCCTGATGTCGGCTGGTTCGCCTACGCCCCCTTTCGAGCCTCCAGTTCACGCCCAGCAAACGCGCCGACGTCTGGGCGCAGATGATCACGTTTACGGAAGTCGCCGCGCTTGCTGTCGCCGTAGAGATCGTCGTCACCGTGTTCAAGCTGCGCGCACCCGGCATGACGCTCGATCGCATCCCGATCTTCGTCTGGTCGATGCTGGTGACCTCCTTTCTCGTGATGTTTGCGATGCCGTCCATCATGATCGCCTCGACCTCGCTGATCCTCGACCGGCTCGTCAACACGCATTTCTTCGATCCGGCGGCCGGCGGTCACGTGCTGCTGTGGCAGCATTTGTTCTGGTTTTTCGGACATCCCGAGGTCTACATCATCTTCCTGCCTGCGACCGGCATGGCCTCCATGATCCTCGCCACGTTCGCGCGCAGGCCGGTGATTGGATATCCCGTGATTGTCCTTTCCCTGATTGCGACCGGCTTTCTGTCGTTCGGGCTGTGGGTGCACCACATGTTCGTGACCGGACTGCCGCAGCTTGGCGCCGCGCTGTTCACGGCCAACAGCATGCTCATCGCGGTTCCGAGTGGCTTGCAGATCTTCTGCTGGCTCGCAACGTTGTGGGATGGCCGACCGGTTTATCGGACGCCGCTATTGTTCGTGCTCGGCTTCATCGTGATCTTCGTGATCGGCGGCCTTTCAGGCGTGATGGTGGCCTCGGTGCCGATCGATACCCAGGTGCACGACACTTACTTCGTGGTGGCTCACTTCCACTACGTACTGATCGGCGGGGCGGTGTTTCCGCTGCTCGGGGCCGTCTACTACTGGTTCCCGAAGATCAGCGGTCGCTTGATGAGCGAGAGGCTGGGGCGGTGGAATTTCTGGCTTGCGTTCGTGGGCTTCAACCTCGCGTTCTTCCCGATGCACTTTCTCGGACTGCTGGGCATGCCGCGCAGGGTCTACACTTACACGCCCGACATGGGTTGGGACCGGTTGAATCTGCTGTCGAGCAGTGGCGCCGCGCTTTTCGGCCTCAGTTTCGTCCTGCTGATTGTAAACGCGTTCGTCAGTGGGCGCAGAGGTGCGCTGGCCGGCAACAATCCCTGGGGCGCCTCCACGCTGGAATGGGCAACGACTTCACCGCCGCCGTCCTACAATTTCGAGCGTATTCCCGCGGTGGACCATCGCGAGCCGCTGTGGTCCGACACCGAGAGCATGCGGGTCGTAGCCGGTATGAGCGTGGAGCACCGCGAGGTGCTGCTGACATCGCTTGCGGAAGCCGATCCGCAGGTCCGCGAAGCTTCGCCGGAGCCAAGCATCTGGCCCCTGCTCACCGCGCTCGCCACCACGGTGTTCTTCATCGGCTCCATCTTCACGCCCTGGGCCGTGCTCTGGGGTACGCCTCCGATGGCCGTCGCCCTGATCGGCTGGTTCTGGCCGACCGGCAGCAGGGAGGACGAGGAGTGAAGCAGCAAATCGTTCAGAACGTCGGAGAGTTGCCGACCTACGGTTTCGGCCCACGGAGCGGGCCGTGGTGGGGCGCGATGGGTTTCATGGCGCTCGAGGGCATGGGTTTTGCGATCGCCGTCGGTGCATACCTTTATCTGTATGCGGTGAATCCAACCTGGCCGATCGGAGCGGCGCCGCCCGACCTTTGGCCGGGCAGCGTCGAGACCGCGCTGTATCTCCTCAGCATCATCCCGAACCAGTACACCAGCCGTGTCGCGCATCGCCAGGATCTGCCGAAGGTCCGTGCCTGCCTGATCGTGATGTCGCTGATCGGAATCGTGCTGCTGGTCTTGCGCGGATCTGAATTCGCGCATCTCAACACCAGGTGGGACAATTCGGCCTATGGCTCCATCGTCTGGCTCGTTCTCGGCCTGCATACGACGCATCTGGCGACCGACCTCGCCGACACGATCGTTCTGACGGTGCTGATGTTCACGTCCCACGCAAAGCCGCGCCGGTTCAGCGACGTCACTGACAACGTTTTCTACTGGAATTTCGTCGTCCTGGCATGGCTGCCTCTGTACGTCCTGCTCGATTGGGTGCCAAGGCTATGAGTACTCCTGAGCAAAACTCAAAGCTGCTTTATTGGGCCGGCGTGGCTCTGGGGCCGGTCGCCTGGGCTACAAATTCGCAGGCCGCTTACGCCATCACACATTTCGCCTGCCACAAGACGGCGTCCAGCGGCCTGGTGGTAGGGGCCATTTTGATGCTGGTCGCTCTGGCCGGCTCGCTGCTGTCAGCGCGGGCGATTTATCGCGGTGCCGGATCGGAATGGGCCGACGCTCAGGGCGGCGGCCCCAGAACGTTCATGGCCTGGCTCGGCGTCGGCAGCGGCATCCTGTTCGCGCTCGTGATCGCAAATCAACTCATGGCGGCTTCCATGGTCAACTCATGCCTGCGCTGATCGCGGTTCTGCTGTTTGTCGGGTGGCTGCCCTCGTCCGCTGCCGCGCACGGCCTGTCCGACGTGATCGATCCATCGTCGTTGTGGAGCTACGACCCTTGGCTGCTCGGCCCGCTCTATGTCGTCGGCATCAGCTTTTACATCGGAACGCAGCGGCTCTGGCATAGCGCCGGCGGTGGGCGTGGAGTGAGCTACGGTCGGGTCGCCGCGTTCTGGACCGGATGGCTGGTCGTTGCGCTCGCGGTCACGTCACCTCTTCACTGGATCGGCGAGCGCCTGTTCACCGCGCACATGGTCGAACATGAACTGCTGATGCTGGTCGCTGCTCCGCTGATGGCCTGGGCCAGGATCAACGGCCCGATGTTGTGGAGCCTGCCCTCAAAGCTGCGCGCCCCGGTCGGTCGCGTCTTCAGCACAGGGCCGTTGGCGGCGGCCTGGAGCTTCCTCAGCCACCCTGTCAGCGCAACGGCATTGCACGGGCTTGCGCTCTGGATCTGGCACGCACCGCCTCTGTACGCATGGGCTCTGGAGAACGTGGCGGTCCATCGTCTGCAGCATGTCAGCTTTTTTTCGACAGCGCTTCTGTTCTGGTGGGTGCTGTTCTACGGCCGCGGTCCGGGTCGCAGCGCGCGGCTGCGCGACGGGATCGGCATCGCATGTCTGTTTGTAACGGTGTTGCATTCCGGCGTGCTCGGCGCGCTTTTGACCTTGTCGACACGGGTGTGGATTCCCGGCCAAGGCGTTCTCGCGGCGGATTTCGGTCTGTCAAAGTTGGAAGACCAGCAGCTTGCAGGCATCTTGATGTGGGTGCCCATGGGAGCGCTCTACACCGGCGCTGCGCTGGTGTTCGCCTATCGCTGGCTCAGCATGAGCGAAACGCCGTCCTCTCACGCCTCCTATCGAATGCCCGGAATCGGCTAGGAACCGCTGCTTTCGCCCGACGTTCGTCGCAGGGGTTAACGGTCATGACGGGAGAATGCATGAGCAACCGACGCGCAATGGTTGGATTTATCCTGGTGATCTGCTGTCTCGGTCCGTCGGCATCGCCGGCGGAGGATCAGCCGAGCTCCCCAATGTCCTGCCCGGTCGACCATAACCAATTGGCCGATGTCCTCAAGAAGAGCGTCAAGCCGTCGGGAGGCCCAAGCAACGGTGGATTTGACAACAATGAGTGGGCGGCCGTCGTGAACCGCGAAGGCGTCGTCTGCGCGGTTGCTTACAGCGGCGACAAGGCGGACGATCAATGGCTCGGCAGTCGCGCCATCGCAGCAGAGAAGGCGAACACCGCCAACGCGTTCAGCCTGAAGAACAAGGCGATGGCGAGCGCCAATCTCTATGCGGGCTCCCAACCCGGCGGAATCCTGTTCGGCGCGGGGCTGAGCAATCCGCCGTCGCCGGACGTGATCTATTCCGGCCGACCGGAGGACTTCGGCACCGCGCATGATCCGATGGTCGGCAAGCCCGTGGGCGGCGTGATCGTGTTCGGCGGCGGCCTTGCGCTCTACGACGATCACGGCATTACCGGCGCGATCGGGGTCAGCGGCGACAGCTCGTGCGCGGATCACAACGTCGCCTGGCGCACGCGCCATTATCTCGGGCTCGATCACGTTCCGGCAGGCGTCAGTCCCAACATGAAGGACGCCATCATCTACGACATCGGGCCAGACGGCAAAAGCCCATCGGGCTTTGGTCACCCCAAATGCAACGGCAAGGAAGACCAGATCGCAACCGATCTCGGTGCCGGGGTGTCGGGAAACGTCGTGAGATAGGTTTGCCCGGCGGCAGGTTAGGAACCAACAGCTGAGGAAACCTTTGTACGTCCGCGGTTGGCCTGCGGCAGGCGCGGACCATACCCCGTCGTGGAGACGTTTACATATGTTAGCGCGGGACTTGAGGCGTTCGCTGATCGGAATGTTGGGCCTTGTCTTGATCACTGGAACGTTGCTGCCCGCGGCTTCAGCCCAAACCGATCTGATCAGCCGCATGAAGGATCCCGCACAATGGCCGATGGCGGCGCGGGATTATGCCAATACCCGCTACAGCGAACTCGATCAGATCAATGCAGGCAACGCGTCTCGCCTGCAGCTTGCCTGGACATTCTCGATCGGAGCCGATCGCGGACAGGAGGCCGCGCCTATCGTCGTCGACGGCACGATGTATGTGGTCGGCCCGTATGCGGGCCCCTACCCCAACCGCGTGTTCGCGCTCGACGCGACGACAGGCGAGTTGAAATGGTCGTATGCGCCGAAGCCAGAGCCCGCCGCGGCCGGCGTTGCCTGCTGCGACGTGGTCAATCGCGGACTTGCCTTCGATAATGGCAAGGTCTTTCTCAACACGCTCGACAACCACACGGTTGCGATCGATGCGGGCAGCGGCAAGGAGCTCTGGCACACCAAACTTGGGGAGATCAACAAGGGCGAAACGATCACCATGGCGCCGGTGATCGTCAACGGAAAGATCCTGGTCGGCAACAGCGGCGGTGAGATGGGCGTTCGCGGCTGGGTGACGGCGCTGGACGAAAACACCGGCGCCATCGTCTGGCGCGCCTACGCAACAGGGCCGGACAAGGACGTCCTGATCGGCGATGATTTCAAGCCTTTCTACGACAATCTCAAGGGCCAAGACCTCGGGGTCAAGAGCTGGCCGGCTGATCGCTGGCAGGTTGGTGGCGGCACGATGTGGGGCTGGATTTCCTACGACCCGGAATTGAAACTGATCTACTACGGTACGGCGAACCCAAGTCCGTGGAACGCCAACCAGCGCAGCGGCGACAATCTCTGGAGCACCACGATCTTCGCAAGGGATCCCGACAACGGCCGGGCCAAATGGGCCTATCAGGTCAATCCGCACGATCTTTTTGACCACGATGAAATCAACGAAAACGTCCTTGTCGACCTCGAGATCAACGGGAAGCCGCGCAAAGCGCTGATCCACCCGGGGCGCAACGGCTACATGTACGTGATCGACCGCGCGACCGGCGAGGTGATTTCCGCGGACGCCTACGAGTTCGTCAACGCTTACAAGGGCGTCGATCTGAAGACGGGGAAGATCATTCCCAATGACGAGAAGACGCCTCTGCTCGGCAAGACCATCGAGAACATCTGTCCCTCTGCGCCTGGCGCCAAGGATTGGCAGCCGAGCGCCTGGTCTCCCCGAACCAAATTGCTCTACGTCCCGCATCAACATCTGTGCATGAATTTCAAGGCGTCTCAGGTCGGCTATATCGCCGGCACGCCGTATGTCGGTGCTGAAGTCGACATGTTCGCGGGTCCGGGTGGCTACCGTGGCGAGTTCATGGCGTGGGACCCGGTCGCGCGCAAAAAGGTCTGGGAGATTCACGAGAAGCTTCCGGTCTGGAGCGGTGCATTGGTCACGGCCGGAGATGTCGCGTTCTACGGCACGATGGACCGACTGTTCAAAGCCGTCGATGCCAAGGATGGACATCCGCTCTGGCAGTTCAGGGCGGGATCCGGCTTTATCGGTCAGCCGGTTTCCTATCGCGGCTCGGACGGCCAGCAATACATCGCCGTTCTGTCAGGCGTCGGTGGTTGGCCGGGCGTCGTGGCAAATGCCGAGGTCGATCCCCGCGTGCGCAACGCTGCGCTTGGCTTCACGGGCGCGACCCAGGATTTGCCGTTCTACACCGCGGCCGGCAGCGAGCTGCTCGTCTTCAGGTTGGGTAATCCAGCGCAGGACAACAATCATGCGCCGGCTCAGTAAGGGGGCGACGGCGGCGCTTGCGACTACGGTCCTCTTGACCAGCCGTATCATCGCTGCGTCTGCTTCCGAGCTTCGGGTGTGCGCCGACCCAAACAACATGCCGTTTTCCAACAGCGCCGAGCTCGGATTTGAGAACCGGCTTGCGGCCATGATCGCGGACCATCTGGGCAAGCAGGTCGCCTACACCTGGTGGGCGCAGCGCCGCGGATTCATCCGAAACACCTTGAAAGCCGGCAAATGCGACGTGGTGATGGGCGTGCCCTCGACCTACGATCTGGTCGAGCCGACGATTCCTTATTATCGGTCGACCTACGTTTTCCTGTCGCGCCAGGATCAGCATCTCGATGTCGCTTCCCTGCTCGATCCAAGGCTGCGCAAGTTGACGATCGGGGTGCACCTGATCGGCGATGACGGCAACAATGCGCCGCCGGCGCAGGCACTCGGCGATCAGGGTATTGTCGACAACGTGCGTGGCTACTCGATCTATGGCGACTATCGCCAGGCAGATCCACCGGCGCGATTGCTCGAGGCGGTCGAAGATCGGGAGATCGACGTTGCCGCCGCATGGGGGCCCTCGCCGGCTACTTCGCCAAACTTTCGCCGGTGCCTTTGACCGTCACGCCGATCCGGGACGGGGACCGGTTTGCACCCCAGCAATTCCAGTTTTCCGTTTCGATGGGCGTGCGCAAGGGTGATCACGCCCTGCGCGATCAGCTCAATACATTCATCGTCGACCATCGCGCCGAAATCGCAACCCTCCTGCGTGATTACGGCGTTCCCTTGGTGGAGATGTCGGAAACCGCTTCCGGAGGACATTAGATGCCCCTGCGTCCCTTCAGGATTGCCATTGCTCTGCTCGTGGTCATCGCCGGCAGCGGATCATCCATCGGCCAGCAGACCCTGCCACAATCGCAAGAAGCCGAGACGCCGACGCTCGCGCCCCGGCCTAATTTTGGCGAGAGTGTCGGCAACGGCAGGCCGGGCGTTTTCATGCAAGTGCCGGTCACCCACCTCTTCCCGGGTGCACAGCCCAGCAGCCCGGCCATCAAGAATCCTGCACAGGGAGACCCGAAGGCACTCGAACGCGGCATGACGTATTACGTCAGTCTCAACTGCGTCGGGTGTCACGCGCCGAACGGTGGCGGCGGGATGGGGCCTGCGCTCAGCAATAGTCTTTTCATCTACGGCTCGCAGCCAGAGAACATCTATCTCTCCATTTACCAGGGCCGCCCGAACGGCATGCCGGCGTGGGGCGCGGTGCTACCAGATTCGGTGATTTGGGATCTCGTGACCTATATCGGCAAGATCAGCAACGAGCCGATCCATCAATGGGGTCGAACATTCTCCGCGAGCCCGCTGTCGCCAAATGTCGAGCAGGTCCCGTCGGAGCAGGTTTCGACCAGCGATCCCTGGTCGAGCACCAAAGGATTCAGCTTCGGCCAAAAACCATGAGTGAGACGGAGCGCCCGATGATCTGCTTCTCTGCGCCCCGCGATACGCGTCTTCTGATGATCCTGCTGCTCGGCTCCGTGCTCACCGCTTGCGGTCCGGGCAAAGCTGCCGGCCCGGTCAATTTCACCGGTGACGCCCGACACGGTGCCGAGCTGATCCGCCAATACGGTTGCGGCGGTTGTCATGACATTCCCGGTATAGCGGGCGCTGACGGCAATGTTGGCCCACCGCTACATCGTATCGGCACCCGCACTTACATTGCAGGCTTCGTGCGAAATTCTCCCGAGAATATGGCGTTCTGGATTCAGGAGCCGCAGAAGGTCCTGCCGGGCAATGCCATGCCGAGCATGGGCATTCCGCAGAAAGATGCGCGGGACATTGCCGCCTATCTCTACACGCTAAAATAGCCTGTTCCGGCAGCCATCACGCAAGGACGACTTGCTCCAGCGCAGCCCCGTGAAACGCGATCCTAGATGAAGGGCTTGCCTCCGGTCACAGCGACCGTCGTGCCAGAGGTGTAGCTCGAAAGAGGATCGGCCAGCATGACGTAGGCCGTTGCGAGCTCGGCCGGCTGCCCGGCGCGCTTCAGGGGCACTTGTTGACCGAAATTCTTGACCGTCTCCTCCGGCATCGTAGACGGAATAAGGGGTCCAGATCGGACCGGGCGCAACCGCGTTGGCCCGAATGCCCTTCTCCGCCAACATCTGGGCGAGTCCACCGGTGAAGTTCTGGATCGCGCCTTTGGTGGTAGCATAGGCAAGCAGGGTCGGGTTCGGCATGTCTGAATTGACAGAAGCCGTGTTGATGATGGCGCTTCCCGGCTTCATGCAAGCGACCGCCGCCTTGGTCAAATAGAACATGGCGTGGATATTCGTCTCGAAGGTCCGTTGCCATTCCTCGTCGCTGATGTCGGCGATGTCTTTGAAAGTGTCCTGGTGCGCCGCATTGTTGACCAGGATGTCGAGCCCGCCAAGTTCGTCGACGGTCCGGCGAACGACGCTACGGCAATGTTGGGCGTCGCGGATATCGCCGGAGATAAGAACGGCCTTGCGCCCTTCTCGCTCGACCAGAGCTTTGACCTCGGCGGCGTCCTCGTGCTCATCCAGGTAGGCTATGGCGACATCCGCGCCCTCGCGCGCGTAGGCAATCGCAACCGCCCGCCCGATCCCGCTATCCCCGCCCGTGATGATTGCCTTCTTGCCGGCGAGACGGCCGGCGCCCTTGTACGTCGCCTCACCATGGTCGGGCCGTGGGTTCATCGCTTTGGTCGAACCGGGCATCGATTGTTTTTGCGGCGGGTATGGCGGCTTTGGATAGTTGGTCATGTCAGGCTCCGGCTGTTCGGCTGACTAACTTGTGCTGTCCGCAAGGCGTTCCTTCTCTCTGGCGGCAGATCTGCAGGAGAGTCGGGCCGAGCCCTCGCGGGCCTGGGAACACCACCACGAGCGTGACGTTCATAGCGATCAGCCTATCGCGGCATCAATTCTCGCTACGCATACGCGCGCTGGACGAGCCCATCGGTAGGGATGGCGGCGGCAGCCATGTTTGGGAACTTTGCTTGGGAACTTTTTTCCCGAAATCAGGTTCTGCGTTCGGGAGCGAGAGATGACCAAAGCGGACGTTACAGAGCCCTTCTTGAAGAGATTGAGGGTCAGCACCGAGATCGACGAGGAGGACGAGGGTGCGATCAGAACGCTCCCGATATCAGTCAAATCGATGGCCAGCGGCGAGCCGATCGTATCCTTCGGCGATCGGCCGTCGGCGTGCTGCCTGGTCGTCGATGGATTCGTGCTGCGATCCAAGATCGTCGGGACCGGGCGCCGTCAGGTTCTCGCATTCCACCAGCCAGGCGACATCCCTGATCTGCAGAGCCTGTTTCTTCACGTCATGGATCACGATGTCAGCGCATTGGGAAATAGCGTCCTCGGCTTTATCCCGCATGCGCCGCTGCGCGAGCTGATCAAGCGCCGACCGAATATTGCTCAGGCGCTTTGGCGCGACACCCTGACCGATGCCTCGGTTTTCCGCGAGTGGATCTGCAATGTCGGCCAGCGGGACGCGACGAGCCGCGTGGCACACTTGGTACTCGAGCTCTATACCAGATTGGCGGCGATTGGACGCACGGACGGCCGGTCCTACAGCTTTCCGGCAACGCAAGCACTGCTTGCTGACGCCGTGGGAACGAGCGTGGTTCACATGAACCGTGTGGTCCAGGAATTGCGCAGCAGAGGTCTGCTCGATCTCGACAGAGGCCGCATCACGCTGCTGAACGAAGCTGGATTGAGGAGATAGCCGACTTCGACGCGCTCTATCTTCATTTGGATCCCTCGCTCTGAAATGCGCTATTATTTCGATATTCGGGATGACTTCTTTGCCGTGTCTGACGACGAGGGAGCCGAGCATGCCAGCGTCGAAGCTGCGAGGAAGGAAGCTATTGCCACGGCGACCTCGATAGCGAGGGACGTGTTCGCCTCAAAGGGATCGCAGGTGACCGTGACCGTAAGGACCGAGGACGGGCCATTGTTTGAAATGACTGTAACACTTGGCCTGAAAGAGCTTGGGTGAAGGCCCCCGATTGGCCAAGACACAGGCTGCCGCCGATGGCGCGCGCCGTGCGCGGCGATATCGTTCCACCGAGGCACCTCCGCAAGCCGGAGCAACGCGAGAAGGCGGTCAGGAATCGATCGTCAGCTGCCGTTCAAGGTTCGCCGCAGTGTCGGCGCAACGGAGTCTCTTGAGAAGCTCTTCCTTCTCTTTTCCATCAGTCGCCGCATCTGCCTGTTTACGGACTCTCTCGGAAAACTCCGCTATTCGCTCCTGAAGGGAGGTCGTCTGCTTAAAACGTCGTCGTTGCATTGCAGTACTTCTCACGCCTGTTCAACAGTAAACCTACAGCCCGCCATTTCAGATGGCATCTACATAGGTTAACGGATCAGCCAACGAGATCCGAAGCCGACGGCGCCTGAAGAGGCAGTCCGTTTTCGTTGACACGAGCGCCTGCCGATCTGTGAAATTCTTCCAGCGGACTACTGTTTCTGTGCTTCGACCTCGAAGGCAAACCTGACTTGCATCACCGGCCCGGCGTCGTCCCGAACCTCGATAGCCATGCGGTGTCCGCCACCAACGAGAGGAGCGCTATGGACGGCATCCCGGGCCATATCGGCCAGCGATATCGCGGCCTCCGCTTGAACCGCGCCTATGTTGGGCAGCTCCAGCCCTTCTTCATCAACGGCGAGGTCGTCACCGTCGCGCAGATCGAAATAGAAGCGCGGCATCACCGGGCGTCTCCCTCGCTCATTCGGTGAGCCTAAGCAGTGGCCAAGCGTTCGTTCCTATGTCCGACGCAAATATCGGAAATGCCACTGAATGCCAGAACCCCTGACCGCTAAAGCGGCGCGTGTGCGCCGCGATCGCTGACGTATTGCGGAAGCTGCGCGCCACTTCGACGACGCCTCTGACACTACCGCCACATGGTCGGGGCGTCCGAGAGCGCCTTTCGCGCGACGGCCTTCAGACCTTCGACCGAGATTTCGCCGCGGTTGGCGGATTCGAACAGCTTCGAGGCCACATGGGCTCTCGTAGCGGCTTCGTCGCCGGACATGCCTGCACAAACCTCGTCGAGGATCGTCCGCAACAAGGCGGCTGTTTGGGCATCAAACATGTGGGCTTCCCCCGTTGTCGGGCCGATTATGCACGAAACCGGCAAGTTCCGGATTCGCACATGTTAAAGCCCGGCCCAGCGCGGCCGGTGGCGGCCGCCAGGCCTGCTCTCATCGCTTGCTCATCGGGCGCGTACCCGACCAGTTCGCCGCCAATCGGCGTCTCCATGAAATGACGGTCGCAAATCCGGCGGCGGCTGACAGAAAGGCTGCGAGGAACGGCCGCCTGGCCCGCCCGTTGCCGTTGCCGTTGCCTGACGACGGAGAGCGTTCAAAGAGGCCGCATGAGCAAGCCGAAAGACAGCATCGCCGGGACCACCAAAGAGCTCGTCGGAGAAATCCTGGGCGACGGTCGACTTGCCGCGGAAGGCGCGCGTCAGAAGTCAGAAAGAAACGACAGCATGACGCAACCACCCGATCAGGGCATCACGCGAGCGGGGCGCGGTGAGGAACAGCCTCAAGACAAGGAGCGTGCACAGACTGCTCCGAAGACACAGCCTGGCCACATGCCGCGTCAACCGGTCCAGAAGGACGCTCAGGACGACAAGAGGTGATGGGCAAGTTCTTTCTGACGATCGTGGCGATCATTGTCGCGCGGCGCGTCACGCTCGCTGCCTGAGCCGATCCGGGGAACAGATTGCATTCGGGCAAGGCCGAATTTTCCGCATCACCCGGTGGACAATTGACGGTCGAGATCGGCGGCGGTATCGGCAGCACAAAGCTTTTTAAGAAGCGCTTCCTTGGTACTCTTATCGGCCGCGTTGTCAGCTTGCTTGCGGACGTCCTCTGAGAATTTTGCGATGCGGTCTTGAAGCGATGTTGTTTGCTTGAAGCGGCGTCGTTTCTGCATTGGCACTCCTCTCGTGGCTTCGTGAGAAGGCTATCGCGCCGGCGCGCCGCTGACGTCTACATAAGTTAACCGGAAGGACGAACACATCGCTCGTCGCCGACAAAAAGGCCCGGATCAAACCGGGCCGTTGTCGTTACCAGTAGCCGTATGGCCCATAGTAAGAGCGATAATATCGTGGCCCGTAGTAATAGCTCGGACCGTAATAGGCATAGCGACGTGGCCCGTAATAGGCGTATGGACCGGGATAGTAGCCGGGCCCATAGTAGTAAGGCGAAGCAGCCGCAACAGCTCCCAAGGCCAAGGCGCCGGCAGCAAGTCCGAAGCCAAGACCGGGACCGCCCCATCCTCCATGCCAGCCACCGTGCCAACGCGCTTCGGCTGGTGCTGCGGTTACGGCCGATATCGCGCCTGCCGCAAGAGCGGCAATAACGAGTTTTCGCATCACTGTCCTCCTGTTCAAGGTGGATTCACAATGCGATTCCGGCAGAGGTGTTCCTAAGCCGAGGGATTCCGCGGGGAAACAGGCGTTAGTCTTGGGGCAGATTGGCGAGGCCCCGAGTGAAAGGCCGGAAGCCGCGGAACGAAGCTGCCGGGCTGGAACGTACGCCATCCCGTCAAGAGGAACTTCCGCCGAGCTCCAGCAGTTTCGCTCAGTCTAATCATTCCGGAGTTCGGCAATGCATAGCCGTATATCAGTGCGGCAGGCGCCGCTGTTGGTCGCGACCGCCATCATCCTCGCGCTCATGGGGCTTGTACTTGCCGCCGGTGGAATCTGGCTGGTCCTGATTCACGGGTCCTTCTACTATCTCATCGCCGGGCTGGCACTGCTCGCGGTGGCGTGGCTCCTCTTCCGAAGGCGGGCCGAGGCGTTGTGGCTGTATGCGGCGCTGTTGCTCGCAACGCTGATCTGGGCCATCTGGGAAGTCGGCCTGGACTTCTGGTCGCTGGCCCCGCGGGGCGATGTTTTGGTCCCGATCGGGATCTGGCTGCTGCTGCCGTTCATCAGCTCGCATTTGGCTGGCCGCCGACGAGCGGCAGCCTCGGGATTGGGATTGGTCCTGATTGTTGCGGCCGTCGTACTTGGTGTTTCCTTAAGCTCGGATCGCAAAGCGATAGCGGGAGCGCTCGGCGCCGAGAACGCGAATGCCGCGGCAGGCGCACCATCGCCGGCCGACGCCGCATCCGACTGGACCGCCTATGGTGGCAGCGGCTTTGGCACACGCTATTCCAGCCTGCGGGAGATCAACACGGGCAATGTGAAAAATCTCAAGCTCGCATGGGAGTTCCGTACCGGAGACGGCAAGGGCCCGGATGACCCCGATGAGATCACCAACGAAGCCACGCCGCTCAAGATCGGAGACCTGCTTTACACCTGCTCGCAGCATCAGATCGTGTTTGCGCTCGAAGCCGCCACCGGCAAGCTGCGCTGGAAGTTCGATCCGCAGATTGCGCGCAACAAGACATTCCAGCACATGACCTGCCGTGGCGTCTCCTATCACGAGACGAAGCAGGGCGCGGCCACCGCGGACGGAACACCCGCGCCGGCGGACTGCCCCAAGCGCATCTTTCTGCCGACCGATGACGGGCGAATGTTTGCGCTCGATGCCGAAAGCGGCAAGCCCTGTGAGAGCTTTGGCGATCACGGCCAGATCGACCTGAAACAGGGAAGCGAGATCAAGACGCTCGGCTTCTACGAGGGCACCTCGCCTCCCGTCGTGACCGACAAGATCTTGATCATGGGCGGCTCCGTAATCGACAACTATTCCGATCGCGTGCCTTCGGGCGTGATCCGCGGCTTCGACATCTATTCCGGAAAGCTGATCTGGGTGTTCGACTCCGGCAATCCCGATCCGAACGAGATGCCTTCGGCTACCCACCACTTCACGGCTGGCTCGCCGAATTCATGGTCGATCTCGGCGGTCGACGAGGGCTTGGGGTTGGTCTACGTGCCGCTCGGCTCGAGTTCGCCCGATATCTGGGGCGGCAATCGAAAGCCGGACTACGAGCGATATGACTCCGCGCTTGTCGCCCTCGACATCAACACGGGCAAGCTACGCTGGTCGTTCCAAAACGTGCATCACGACCTCTGGGACATGGATATGCCCTCGCAGCCGAGCCTGGTCGATCTGCCCATCGGCGGCGCGGTCACTCCCGCGATCTACGTGCCCGCGAAGACCGGCAACATCTTCGTGCTTGATCGCCGGGACGGTCATCAGCTGGTCCCGGCGCCCGAGCAACCCGTACCGCAAGGTGCGGCCCCTGGCGACCGACTCTCGCCGACACAGCCGTTCTCCGATTTGAGTTTTCGTCCGCGGGAGAACCTGACCGGCGCGCAAATGTGGGGCAGCACGATGTTCGACCAGCTCGTCTGCCGGATCAAATTCCGCCGGCTGCGCTATGAAGGCCCGTTTACGCCGCCTTCCGAGCAGGGCACGATCGTGTTTCCAGGCGATTTCGGCATGTTCGAATGGGGCGGCATCGCCGTCGACCCTCACCGCCAGATTGCTATCGCCAATCCGCAGTCGATCCCATTCATCTCGCGGTTGGTGCCGCGCGGAAAAGACAATCCAGCGGCGCCGACCGCGTCGCATCCGCCCGGGACCGAACTTGGTGTGCAGCCAATGTATGGTACGCCCTACGGGGTGGACCTCGGAATCTTCCTGTCGCCGCTCGGAATACCCTGTCTGGCGCCGCCCTGGGGACTCTTGCCGCGATCGACCTGAAGACCAACAAGATCATCTGGCAGCATCGGGTCGGGACAATTCGCGACGAGGCGCCGCTGCCGTTGCCCTTCAAGCTAGGCGTGCCGATGCTCGGTGGTCCGATGATCACGGCGGGCGGCGTCGCATTCCTGACGGGCACCATGGACGATTACATCCGAGCGT
This sequence comes from Bradyrhizobium sp. LLZ17, assembly GCF_041200145.1. Classification (NCBI taxonomy): domain Bacteria; kingdom Pseudomonadati; phylum Pseudomonadota; class Alphaproteobacteria; order Hyphomicrobiales; family Nitrobacteraceae; genus Bradyrhizobium; species Bradyrhizobium zaerense. The sequence continues at coordinate 7,519,398 of NZ_CP165734.1, read as the reverse complement.
TCGACATCAGCACCGGCCAGCAATTGTGGGAGGACCGGCTTCCCGCCGGCGGGCAGGCCACACCGATGACGTATGAGGCCGGCGGCAAGCAGTATGTGGTGACCGTCGATGGCGGTCACGGCTCGTTCGGCACTAAACTCGGCGATTATGTCCGGGCGTATGCACTGCCCGGCAGCGGCTGGTCTGATCACCGTCGCCATGTTGACGACAGTGTCGATGGGCAGCCACGACGAGCCGTTCCCGATTGGCGCGAACAGCGCTTACTGCCGCGACCAGTGCCCGCGATGCGAGCGTGGGCGTACTGGAGAGAAGGGCTGAACCGGCTCACGGTAGGCTCCGCGCCAAGACGCATCCGCATATCCGTAGCCGGGCCAGCCATAGCTGGGCAATTCGACGCCCTCGAAGACGGCGCCGGCCGAATAACCTCCCATCGCGGGTCCAACCGCGCCGCGGGCCTGCATCGGTGCTGCGGCCGCGAACAGAACTGCGAGTGTCGTCAGAAAAGGTGCCGTGCTCTTCATCTTTGCTCTCCGCAAATGGCTGCCGTGGCTGCGTCCCCAGCAGGTCTCGTTCATGAAGCGGGCGAGTAACGAGCCTGAATGTCGGACGTTCCTATGTCCACCCAATCCCCAGCCTCCACGCCCACGCCAGAGCTCGCGGCAATGCCGGCCGTTCAAAAAAACGCTCATATCTATCCTGGGTTAGTTTCGAAGGCGCCGGGCTGTCGGTGAGCGGCGGGGCGCACCTATTCGGCAGCGGCCTGAGCGGGGGCCGCGGCGGCTCGCATAGCCAGGCTGACCGCGATCAGCACGATGAAGTTCACCGCCAGCGCGATGATGCCGATATTGAGGTCCTGCACCTCTGTCGGCAGCCAGGATAGTTTGTGCAAGTTGAGGCCGGTGAGGCTGACGATGGCGACCGTGGCGACACCGGCGAGGATGCCCGCGGCTGCGCCCTCGCGCGTCGCGATGTTGCGCTGACCGAGGCTGAGCACCAGCGAAGGAAACAACTGTGTGACCAGACTGTATCCCATCAGCAGGAGAGCCACGATGGTTTCTCCGCCTCTCAGCGTGAAGAACACCGCCACGAGCGCCACCACAGGCACCAGAAGCTTTGCCACCCGCGAGACCTGTCGATCGTCGGAGGACGGGCTGAGCACGCGGTAAAGATTGTTGGCAATCAGCGTCGCAGTGGTCATCAGGATCATGGAGCCGGGCACCAACGCAGTGAGCACGCCGGTGGCCCCGATCACACCGACGAACCACGGATCGAATGTTTTGACCGACAGCTTGAAGAGCGCGAGATCGATGTCCGGGCCGGTGAGCCCGGGCACCTGCAGGATGGCGGCGAAGCCGACGAAGAACACGAACAACAAGATGAGCTGATACAGCGGCAGCACGATCGCGTTCTTGCGGATCACGGTCGCGTTTCTGGCGGTATAGATCGAGCCGAAGCTGTGCGGCCACATGTAGAAGCCGAGCGCGGTGAGCAGCACGGTGGAGGAGAACCACCACAGGCTTTCCCCATGCGGCGGCAGGACCGTAAAACCGGGCCTGGCTTGCTCGATGGCCTCAAACATCGCCCCGAGCCCACCATAGTAGTGCGACGGAAGGTAGAGGCCGAGAAACACCACGATGACGAGAATCAGAATGTCCTTGGCCACCGCGGTCCAGGCCGAGCCATGCACGCCCGACACCATGACGTAACCCGCCACGACGACAGCGCCTGTCCAGATCGCAACCGTGGAGGAGATCGCGCCATAACCGGCGATTTCGACGATAATTCCGAGCCCCTTGAATTGGAGCACGAGGTAGGGAATCAGCGCCACAATATCGACGAGCGTCACGATGATGCCGAGCGCCGGACTATCATATTTACGCACGAAGAAGTCCGACTGTGAGTAAAGCCGGTGCTCCTTGGCGTAGCGCCAGATCGGCGGCAGCATGAAATACGAGAGCACGTAGGCCAGCGTGCCATAGCAGAGGATGTAATAGGCCGGCGCGCCCTTGCCGTAGGCAAAGCCGCTTCCGCCGAGAAACGTGAAGGTGGTGTAGATCTCTCCTGCAAGCAGCAGGAAGACGAAAACGGCGCCGAAACCGCGGCCACCCACCGTCCACTGCTCCAGGTTCATGTCCTTCCCGCGCTGCGCGAGAAAGCCGAGGGTGAGAGCCAGCAACGCCGCAGCCGCGATAAAGGGCAGCGCGCCGTTCACGGCTCGCTCTCCTGGTTAGCCGGATCGACGGCGTAGATCACGGCCATGATGAGCGACGTCAGCACAATCCAGGCCACGATCCAGACCAGCAGGAACGGCAGGCCGAAGACAAGCGGGTGCACCCGGTTGACGAAGAACGGACCGGCCACGAGAGCGAGGAACGGCGCGACGGCGAGCCAGCGGATTTGGCGCATGGGCGAACACTCTTGCTGTGGCGAAAACCTGCCCGTTCCGCAAAAGTTCCTTCGCCCTGTAATAATGCTGAGATGGGCGCTCACTCGCCTGCGATTGTACGGCTCCGCAAGGCTTCACCGAACCTGGTCCTTGAAGCGGCTTAACCGCACGACCCGCTCCAATGTCAGCCCCTGCACCACGATCGAGAATACGACCACGGCGTAGCAGATCGCCAAAAGTCCACTTTTCCATTCGCTGGAACCGATACTCAGCGCCAGCGCCACCGAGATGGCTCCGCGCAACCCGCCCCAGGTCAGGACGGCGATTGCGGGCCAACGGTTCGGATTCCTGGCATGAAGCCACAACGCGGTGCCGACGATACTTGCGGCTCTCACGAGCAGACTGAGGGGAATCGCGAGTGCCATGACGACCAAGGTCGAGCGTTCGAGACGAGCCAGCCCAAGCATCTCGAAACCGATCAACAAGAACAGCAGCGAGTTCAGGATCTCGTCGACCACCGACCAAAACAGAGCAAGATTGCGGCACGTCTTCTCGCTCATCGCCTCGCGTCGTCCGCGGCTGCCGATTAAAAGACCGGCAAGCACGACCGCAATCGGACCGGAGGCGCCGAGACTGCTGGCGAGCACGTAAGACCCACTCGCCAAAGCCAAGGACATCGTGATCTCCAACGGGTAGTCGTCGATGCGCTTCATCGCCAGATAACCGATCCAGCCGGTCGCAGCGCCGACGATGAGACCGCCGCCCATCTCACGCAGGAAATCAAGGCCGATGGAGCCGAACGTAGGATGTTTCCCGACCGCATAGGCTAGCGTCGCCTGAAACAGGACCACCGCCACGCCGTCGTTGAACAGGCTCTCGCCCGCCATCACCGCCTGCAAATGCTTGGAGAGTCCCACTCGCGACAGTATCGACCCGACCGCCACGGGATCTGTTGGCGCGAGGATGGCCCCGAGCACGAGGGCCCAGGAGAGCGGCATCTGCACCCCAGTGAGGGCGAAGGCGAAGTAGATCCCCACCCCGAACAACACGGTCGCAATCACCACCCCCGCGGTCGCCAGAAGGAAGACCGTGATCTTGCGGGACCACAATGCGGAAACATCGACCTGCAAGGTGCCGGCAAAAAGCAGGAAGCACAGGACGCCGTTCAAGAGCGTCTCCGGCAGCTCCCGGACACCCAAAATATCCTGGAGCGCCAGTCGCAAATTCAGAGCAGGGAAGAGAGCGCCGAGGGCGATGACAACAAGCGAAGCAATGAGCGCGACCACCGTCAGCCCGATCGTGCCGGGAAGCCGCAGAAGCATCCGGTTGAGAAGTCCGAACGTGGACGCAAGGCACAACAGCACCGCTATGAAAGAAAGTGGCGACATGCCCTCGCCCGTTCACCGGCCCGCTCGCGCTGACTTGCAGGTCTGGTTGCTTCCGCAGTCCGGATCCTGCCGGCCGTCCTGCGGCCGGTCAGGATGGCTGGGTCGGCCCGGCGGCGTCTACTTTTGCGCGCCAGCATTCTGATCGCTTGAGGACCGTGAGGCCGGAGAAGTCGCACTGGCCCCGGCAGAGGCCGATCCGACGGTGCCAGAGCCCGAACTCATGGCCTCGAAAACCGACATGCCATGCGGTCCGATGGTCATAACGACCGGATTGCCCTCGCTGGATTTCGCTTGGACCACAAATGACTGCGCGACAACCTTCACGTCGGTAAACCCTGCGCTCTCCAGATCCTGCCTGATCTTCTGAATCGCGGCCGTGTTCTGTGCCCCGCCGGCGTTCTGGCCCTGGTCCGTCGGGCTCTTCTGGTCGTTGGCGCTGGAGGCCGCGTCCATCTGCGAGCTATTGACCGGACCTGAGGTCTGCGCGAACGCCGAAACGGCTGGGCAGGCAAGCAAAGCGGCGGCGAGGATCAACTGTTTCATGGACGTTCTCCTTGATAATTTTAGGATCGCGATCGCCGACCAGAAAGTCCGCACCGCCATGCCTGGCGGCGGCGCTCATGGCGGCGATCAGAAAAGCAGGAATTGATCGGATCGTTCCTAGTAGCGATGCTCAACAAGCCTTTTGCCTGAACTCCACGGCGGGAGAAAAGAACCGGCAAATAGAAACCGTTGCGAAGCTGGGTGATTTGACACGCAGCGATCACAGGAGAAACGCAATGGCTGCACATGCTGGAGAAGCCGCGGAGCAAACCGGCGATTTCCGCTGCGAACGATGCCACGAGACGACCCACGTCACGAAGGGCCACAAAATTCCCAAATGCCCGAATTGCGGGAATACCAGCTTCGACACGCGACGAAACGAGCCTTAGTTCGCGCGGGTTTTGGTTCGCGCCGGTTTTGCGAGCGACCTTGGCAGGGGAGCGTTACGGCACGAGGGTCTGTCGACACGTTCAGCGTGGTGCGTGCTGGGAGGGCACGCGGTGCCCTGTCCCATGCGGCGGTTCGAATTGCTGACGTCCGATCATCATCATGCGGCCGACAGGCCGCGCCGTCATGGCAGTCCGTTTCAGCAGTTCTTGCAGATCTGCCCCACCGTCCGATCAGCCTTGTTGTTCTCCTGATCTATCTTGGAATCGCTGTCCTGCTCTTTGGTTCGCGTAGGCCTGCCGATGCCGCCGGCAGGCGCGGCGTTTTGCGCGTTCGCGGCTGGCGCGCCTGATGAGCTTGCGGTGCCGGCGGTGTTGGTGCCGGGCGTTGTTCCTGTTCCAAGCCCATTTTCGGCGCCGGTTCGCTGGTTAACGCCAGGCTGCCCGGTCGAGAGACCATTGACCGTGCCCGTCGCCACGTTTCCATTGAGCCCAGGAGCCGTTGTCGACGCACTTCCATTCGCGCCTGTCGCGCCAGTGCCGGCAGCTCCGCTGGAGGGAGATGTTGAAGCTGCTGCGCCAGCACCCGAGGAGGACGAGGCGCCACCTGCTCCGCCGGCAGATCCGCCGCCGCTGCCACCTCCGCCTCCGCCGCCTTGAGCAAACGCGGCGCAAGGAATGATCACAGCCAGGACAAGGGCAACTCGGGAGACGTTCATGCCGCACCTCCTTTAGCGATCAAGCCTTCCCTTGCTGTTTGGTTCCTGTGTCGTCGCGGTGTGCGCTGCAGGGATGCAACCTTCGGGACCGCCCAGTGCGATCGCGGTCAGCGCTTGCTGCCGTGCTGATCCATGAACTCGGATGGATGCGCGCCACTATCGTTCTGCAAACGCGGGCGCCGAACGCAGCGCATATCTTCTAGGTCGTTGATTGACGCGCACTAGATCCGGGTCGGCCGGCGAGCGGCGGTTCTCAGAACGATCGGCAAGGCCCGTATCGCGGACGCTCCACGATTTGAGGTTAGCCGAGCGCCTGACTTGCAAGCGCGTAAGTTGTGGGCCTTGAAGAGCGCGCATTTGGATCGCAAAACTCTCCCCCGAGCGACATCGTCGTAACGCTGTCGAAAAACGCGAGGCCCGAGCCAGCCAAAAACGAGCAGAACTCGCCGTCGGCCAGGTGCGTATCGAGCCTCAGAAACTCTCCTGCATGGGCAGCGACGTGCGGCGCAATCACCGCGATCGCGTCCTCGTCGTTCGAGGCGACCACCGGCCCGACGACATGCCCCCGCCCGAACGGGCGGCAGAGTGCGAAGGCCTCGAGACGACCGCGCCGATAGAGCCCTACCCCTGCGGATTGCGGCAGGAGAGCCCCAAGCAGCGCGAGGCGTGATGCTCCGAATGCTTGCGCATCGAGTTCGGCGATTGCCCGCAGATCCCTCTCGTGAAGGGGACGCAATTCAGCTCCTCCGGAAAGGAGCGGCATCTCGCTGGACCATTGCGCCTCGCCTTGACGCTGGAACACCGTGCGCTCGGTACGAAAGCCGAGCGAGAGATAGAGCTTGCGGGCTGCGCGCGTGGCATTGAGGCGGAGATTTCGTCCCTTGCACGCGGACAGAACCCGCTTCATCAACCACCGGGCCGTGCCGCGTGTCTGAACGCGGGGTGACGTGATGACCATTCCGACGGTGGCAAAATCCGGCCCGTGGGGAAACCACATGGCGGAGCCCAGCAATCGTCCGATTTCATCGTGAACCGCGATCCCGTGTCCCACGTTGCGCAGAAACTGCCAGTCCTCGGGCCGGTGCGGCCAGCCTACGCCGATCGACAACGTGTAGAGCTGTTCGAGCTCTACCGTGTCGATGTCGACCGCGCGCGCATCGAAGGCATCGATCGTGAGTGAACTGGTCGTGCGAGGCTTCATGTCTCTCTCTGATCAGACCCGACATCGGCCGAAGCCGCCGCTCCGGGCTCCGGAGAAGCTCAGCATAAACCGGCCGCTGCCGCAGATTACATTTCAGAACTGCCGTGCAACGAAACAATCCACCAAATCACGATCGCATTCGGCACCGGATGAACGCTCGCTCCGATAGCATGGTTCAACCTGGCGAGTTCGCCATTGTTGGTGCGATCGACTTCGAAAATGACATTTCTCTTCAATTCCGACGCACAGCGCGCGACCGTTTTTCGCGACGCCTTCGCTCGCGATCTCCCGCACCTGCCGTTCGCGATCGGCCCCGTCGGGGTGGATCCCCGACCAGGCTTTACGGGCGTCTGGAAGACCATCGAGACCGTCCGCAAGATCTACGTCACAGTATCATGAGCCTGAGCTTCGACCCCGATCAGATTTCGCTGCCGATCGGCCACTTGATTGGCGATCGGCTGCTTGAGGCGCCCGGCCTGCTTCCGCTGCAGCGCCCTTCGGATGGCTCGTTCTACGCCGAATGTCCCGTCGCCTCGGAGGAGATCGTCGACGAGGCGGTTCAAACCGCCAGAAAGGCCCTGAAGACAAGCAACTGGGGTGGCGTGCGGCCGCGCGAACGCGCCAACGTCCTCAAACGCTGGGCCGACCTCATAGAGCGCGAAGCCTACACTCTCGCGAAAGTCGAGGCGATTTCATCGACCCGCCCGGTCGGCCAACTCGTTGCGGGAGACATCGCGGTGACCGCGGAGCAAATCCGCTTCTTCGCCGAATTCGCCGACAAGGAGGGCGGCGACCTGGTACCCACCGATGATGGGCATCTCGGCATGATCATGACCGAGCCCTACGGAGTCGTCGGCGCCATCACGCCCTGGAATTTTCCGCTGTCCATGGCAGGCTGGAAGCTCGCACCGGCGCTTGCCGCGGGCAACGCCGTGGTGCTGAAACCTTCCGAGCTGACGCCATTCTCCTCGGTCTTTCTCGCTCAATTGGCGATCAAGGCCGGCCTGCCCCCCGGACTCATCAACGTCGTGCTCGGCGATGGACCAACGACCGGCGCCGCCATTACCGGCCATTCCGATGTGGCCAAGGTGAGCTTCACCGGATCGACCGGCGCGGGAGCTGCGATCATGGTCAATATTGCGGCTACCGGCATCAAGCCAATGACACTCGAGCTCGGCGGCAAAAGCCCACAGATCGTGTTCGCGGACGCCGATCTCGATCAGGCTGCTGCGGCGATTGCCGGCAGCATCCTCGCCAACGCAGGTCAAGCCTGTGTCGCCGGATCGCGGCTGATCGCGCACGCCTTCGTGGCCGAACCGCTCGTTGAGGCCATCCTCGCTCGCATGAAAGCCGTTCGCGCTGGTCCGACCTGGGATGCCGCAACCACGTATTCGCCGATCATTTCCGAGCGGCAGCGCTCGCGAATTCACACGATCGTCCGAGCAGCGTGCGCCAGTGGCGCCGAGTGTCGAGCGGGCGGCGAACCCATGGACGGCAAAGGCTATTTCTATGCACCGACGCTTCTTGCCAACGTGCAGCAAGCTTCTCCCGCCATTGCCGAAGAGATCTTCGGGCCGGTGCTGACGCTTCAGACATTCACCACCGAGGAACAAGCCGTGAGCCTCGCCGACCATCCGACCTACGGACTTGCCGCCGGACTTTACACGCGCGACGTCTCACGCGTGATCCGGGTCACGCGCGCGTTTGCCGCCGGCACCGTGTGGGTCAACGGCTATGGCCGATCGCGCGATCACATTCTGCCGACCGGAGGCTACAAGCGCTCCGGCATCGGCAAGGATCTCGGCCGCGAAGCTTATTGCGCGAACCGCCGCTCCAAGAGCGTACTCATCCATATCGAGGGGCTTTCATGAAGAGCTACGGCATCGCACTCATTCCCGGCGCCGGCATTGGGCGCGAGGTGACAGCAACCGCACGGGCCTTGCTGGGGGCCGCCGGCACCGAGGCGATCACCACAGCCGTGCATTCCCGTTTCTCCTAGCCGACAAGGATCATCAGATGCAGAACCTCAACGACGAAGGGCTGTTCCGCCAGCGGGGCCTGATTGGTGGCCAATGGGTGGGGGCACTTTCGGGAGCAACGATCGATGTGATCGATCCGGCGACGCAGGCCATTGTCGGCACCGTGCCGAACATGGGGCGGGACGACACCCGCGCCGCTATTGCTGCCGCCGCCGCCGCTTATGCGGGTTGGCGTGCGAAGACCAACGCCGAGCGCGCTGTGCTTCTGGAAGCCTGGCATGGACTCATGATCGCGCATCTGGACGATCTGGCGCACATTTTGACGCTCGAACAGGGCAAGCCATTGGAGGAATCAAAGGGCGAGATCCGCTACGGTGCCTCCTTCGTCAAATGGTTCGCGGAGGAAGCCCGGCGTATCGGCGGCACGACGATCCCCTCGCCGACGCCAGACCGGCGCATCCTTGTTCTCAAGGAACCGGTGGGCGTGTGCGCAATCATCACGCCCTGGAATTTTCCAAACGCCATGATCACACGCAAGGTCGCGCCAGCGCTCGCGGCGGGGTGCACGGTTGTGATCAAACCCTCCGACTTCACGCCCCATTCGGCACTCGCTCTGGCGGTGCTGGCGGAGCGCGCCGGTATTCCCCGGGCGTGGTCAACGTCGTCACCGGCCTGCCAACCGAGATCGGCGCGGAGATCATGGCCAACGAAACGGTGCGCAAGATCTCGTTCACGGGCTCGACCCGCGTCGGCTCGCTGCTCATGCGCGGTGCCGCCGATAGCATCAAGCGTGTGAGCCTCGAGCTCGGCGGAAATGCCCCTTTCATCGTCTTCGACGATGCCGATCTCGACCTCGCGGTCGAGGGCGCGATCATGTCGAAGTTCCGCAATGGCGGCCAGACCTGCGTTTGCGCCAACCGGATTCTCGTGCAGGCCGGCGTTTATGATGCCTTCGCGGACAAGCTTGTGGCCCGCGTCGAAAGAATGAAGGTGGGACCAGGCCTGGAGCCGGGCGTGGCGATCGGGCCGATGATCAACGAGGCGGCGATCAGCAAGATCGACCGCCATGTCGCCGACGCACTGTCCAAGGGTGCCCGTCTTGCGGGCCAGCCCGTGAAGCTACCGAAGGGGCCGCAATTTACCGCGCCTATCGTTCTGACCGAGGCAACCACCGAGATGGCGCTCGCGCACGAAGAGACATTTGGTCCGGTCGCGCCGCTCTTCCGTTTCGAGACCGACGCGGAGGCGGTCGCCATCGCAAATGCAACCCCGTTCGGACTCGCGGCTTATTTCTACACCAGAGACCTGAAGCGCTCCTGGCGCGTCGCAGAGGCGCTCGAGGCGGGCATGGTCGGCCTCAACACCGGCATGGTGTCGACGGAAGTGGCGCCATTCGGGGGTATCAAGCAATCCGGCTTGGGTCGCGAAGGAGCCCAGGTCGGGATCGAGGAATACCTCGAAACGAAGGCGTTCCATATCGGTGGGTTGGGATAACCATGTGCGACGGAGGGGGCGCGTGCCTGCGCTCTCTCCGGGTCCAGGCAGCCGCTGCAGACGAGTTAGCGCAATGCTAGGCGCTCCACCTGAGAGCGCGCGGTCGTACTACTGAACGCGATCGAGCACCTTGTAGTACATTCCCACCAGCGGCAGGAACCACGGCTTGCCGAAATGGCCGGGCACCGCGGGCCAGTCGAGGCCCTTCATCGGGTTCTGGTCTTCGCGTCCGAGCATCGCGTCGGCGATGGTCATTCCGAGATGGGTGGAGAGCTGTGCACCGTGGCCGGAATAGCCCATCGCATACCACAGCCCGTCCTGATAACCGGCGCGTGGATAGCGATCGCTGGTCATGTCGACGAGCCCGCCCCAGCAATAGTCCACCGGTATGCCGGCGAGTTGCGGAAAGGTTCGCGCGAGACCGTCGACCAGTACCGCCCCGCTCTTTGCGTCGGAACGCTGATCCGACCTGGCCGAGAAGCGTGCGCGCCCGCCGAAAATCAGGCGATTGTCGGGTGCCAGCCGAAAATAATTGCCGACGTTCATCGAAGTGACGCAGGTGCGGTTGCCGGGCATGGTGGCCGCGATTTCGGCCGCATCCAGCGGACGGGTCGCTATGATGAAGCTTCCGACGGCAACAATGCGGCGACGGAAGTAGCGAAAATTCGGTGTGGTGTAGGCGCCGGTCGCCAGCAGCACCTGATCGGCGGTGACACTGCCACGAGAGGTCGTCAAGCGATGACGCGAACCTTCCTGCGCCTGCGCGGTGACCGGCGCTTGCTCGAAGATGATCGCGCCGTGGCGTTTGGCCGCCTCGGCTAGTCCGACGCCGTAGCGCCCCATATGCATCATCGCGCTCTTCTTCGAGAGCATCGCACCAAAGAACGGCGAGCCGATTTCCGAGCGAAGATCCTGGGCGGACAGCAACGCGGTCTCTGTATCGACCTCGCGATGGACCGCTTCGAAATTCCGCGCGATGGAATCGAAGTGCGTCGGTTTGGACGCGAGCTTTAGCTTGCCGGCACGGCGGAAATTGCAGTCGATGCCCTCCTCCGCAATCAGCGCCTCGAGCGTGTCGATTGAGGCATCGAGTGCGCGGTAAAGCGCGATGGCTCGCTCCTTTCCCAACTCCGTTTTGGCGGAAAGATAACTATGCGCCAGACCATTGTTGAGATGCCCGCCGTTCCGGCCCGATGCTCCGCTGCTCACCCGGTCCGCTTCCAGGACGACGACCCTCGTTCCGGCCCTCGCGAGCTGGCGCGCAGCTCCCAGCCCCGTAAAGCCGCCGCCGATCACTGCGACGTCATAGTGCCCCTCGACGGGACCTGTGTCCCCGCCGTCGAAGCCTGGTGCGGTATCGTGCCAGTAAGAGACGTATTTCACCGCAGATCCCGACCGCTCAGAGCCCGAACACGCTTGGCAAGGCGTCGATACCCTTGATCTCGACATAGCCGTAATAGGGATTGCCGGGCTCGTGTCCGCGATTGACCCACACCTTGTTCTTGATGCCGAGGTCGTGAGCCGTCATCAGGTCGTAGCGAAACGACGAGGAGCAGTGCACCACGTCTTCCGGTCCGCAGCCCAACATATCAAACATGAATTCGAATCCCTTCATGCGAGGCTTGTAGGATCCCGCCTGTTCGGCCGTGAGTGCGGCGTGAAAAGGCGCCCCAAGCTTCGCCACGTTGGACGGCAGCTGCACATTCATGGCGTTCGAGAGGATGACGAGCGGAATCTCCTTGGCAACCCTGGCAAGGCCGGCAGGAACGTCCGGATGCGGCCCCCAGCTCGGCACGCGATCGTACACCATGTGTGCATGCTCGACCTCGAAGGCGACGCCATTGCGCTTGCAGGCGCGCTCCAGCGCATTGTGGATCACTTCGGCATAGGGTTTCCAGTCGCCGAGAACCTCGTCGAGCCGATACGCCGCGAAATCCCGGACCATGGCGGCCATCTGCGGTTCGGGTAGACGCGCGCCATAGAGATCCTGCGCCGCTTCCGCCATCTGGAAATTCGTCAGCGTGCCGTAGCAATCGAAGGTCACGTATTTTGGGCGAAACTGGCTCATCATCTTTGTCCTGGGGCGCTCGCGCGATGTCGGTGCCGCAACAATAGAGGAGCCGTGCGGCATAAGATGCGGCTTTTCCGTCGGCTGCGGTGAAAGATATCGTTCGCGCGGCGGCCTTCAGACGATCTGCACATCGCCAAAATACGAGACTGATGCCGGACAGGAAAACGAATCGATGACCCAAAGCACCTTATCGCTCACCGCCTTCGGCCCCGAGCATCTCGATGGTGCCCTGCGGCTTTCACTTCAGGCCAAGTGGCCGCACCGGCTCGAGGACTGGCAAGTTGCACTCGACTTGAGCGAGGGATTAGTCGCGCTGGACGCGAATGCCGCAACCGTGCTCGGGACGGTTCTGATGACGCCCTACAAAGGGGATGTCGCAACCATCAACATGGTGATCGTCGATGAAGCCGCCCGCGGGCGCGGATTGGGTCGTGAGCTCATGGCGGCGGCCATCGCGCTTGCGGCGGGGCGCGCGCTGAGCCTCGTTGCAACCAGCGAGGGCATGCCACTCTATCAAAAGCTCGGCTTTTGCCAGACCGGAACGATCGCGCAGCATCAGGGAACGGTTCTGCATATCGTCCCGCCTGCCAATGTCCGGCCGGCCGAGTCGCACGATATCTCCGGGATTCTTGAACTCGACAGAAGCGCATACGGTGCAGACCGCAGAAATCTGCTTCTTGTGCTTGCGAAGCTTGGCCAGCTTGCCGTGCTCTGCAATGGCCAGACGCTGACTGGATTCGCGGCGCTGCGCAGCTTCGGCAGAGGTGAGGTGATCGGCCCCGTCGTGGCGGCAAACGCGGACGACGGGAAGGCCTTGCTGGCCTATTTCATGGCTAAGCGGGAAGGATGCTTTGTACGCGTAGATACTGCCGAGGCCTCTCAATTGGGGGCCTGGCTCACGGACAAGGGACTCGTCCGGGTAGACGAGGGCATGGCCATGCAGCGCCCTGCCGCTGTGCGATCCAGCCACGCGCCATTCACCACATTCGCGCTCGCCAGCCAGGCTTTCGGATAGGTGGAGACTCCAATGCTCAGCAACTCGCTCATCGAGCTCGATCGGGCTCACCTCGTCCACCCGGTCGCATCGTACCGCGGTCACGAGGCGGCCGGCGTCAAGGTGCTGAAATCGGCCAAAGGGGCGATAGTGACGGATGCTTCCGGACATCAGCTCGTCGACGGCTTTGCCGGCCTCTGGTGCGTCAATGCCGGCTATGGGCACGAGAGCATCGTTGCGGCCGCAACCAGGCAGATGCAGGAGCTTCCCTATGCAACGGGCTATTTCGGCCTCGGCTCAGAGCCGGCGATCCGGCTTGCCGCGGAGTTGGCTCAACGCGCGCCCGGCGACCTCAACCACGTCTACTTTACACTGGGCGGTTCCGACGCCGTCGACAGCACGGTCCGCTTCATTCGCTACTATTGGCACGCTCGCGGCGAGCCGCAGCGCGAGCATTTCATCACCCTTGAACAGGGGTATCATGGGTCTTCGGCCGTGGGCGCGGGGCTGACAGCCCTGCCCGCCTTTCATGCCGGCTTCGGCGTGCCGCACAGCTGGCAGCACAGGATCCCCTCGCACGACGTCTACCGCAATCCAGCCGGAGCGAACGGTGACGCTATCACCGCCGCATCACTGGCCGCGCTCGATGCGAAAATCGAGGAGATTGGCGGCCCGCAACGTGTTGCCGCGTTCTATGCCGAGCCGATCCAAGGCTCAGGCGGTGTGCTCGTGCCGCCCAAGGGCTGGATGAAAGCGATGCGGGCGCGTTGCCAGGCTTACGGCATCCTCTTCGTGGCGGACGAGGTCATTACCGGGTTCGGCAGGACCGGACCGCTTTTTGCGTGCAGCGAGGACGAAATCGTGCCGGACCTCATGACGCTCGCCAAGGGATTGACATCTGGATACGTGCCAATGGGCGCGGTCTTGCTCTCGGATCACGTCTACGACACGATCGCCGATGCGGCGGGCTCAAGCGCTGTCGGCCACGGATATACCTATTCCGCGCATCCCGTCAGCGCCGCCGTGGCCCTGGAAGTGCTGCGCCTCTACGAAAACGGGCTGCTTGCGAATGGCGCAAAAGCGGGTGCACGTCTGATGGCTGGCCTGCAATCGCTCAGGGATCATCCCCTCGTTGGGGACGTGCGCGGCCGTGGCATGCTCGCCGCCATCGAACTTGTCACTGACAAGCAGCGCAAGACGCCGCTCCCCGCCGCCGCCGAACCAGCAAAGCGCATTTTCGACCGCGCCTGGAAAAACGGCCTCGTCATCCGGGCTTTCCCGACAGGCGTGTTGGGCTATGCTCCGCCGCTCTGCTGCTCCGACTCCGATATCGATGCGATCATCGAGCGGACCGCAAGGACGCTCGACGACACACTGGCCGATGCCGAAGTTCGCGCCGCATTGCAACATTAATGGGCAAGCACATTGAGGTGGCAGCAAGCAGGTCCGAAATACTAGAAATCGAAGCATCTTCGCAATTTTGTGCCGTGGCGCACGGGCTTTTCGGCCAAAGCCGTGAAACTATCCTGCGAGACTTCGATCGCGGGAAAGAATGCAATCCTGAGGGGCGCCGCGTTACGGTCGTTTGACAAGACCACGCCGGCATCCAGCACAATGGCGCGACGGAATAATCCGTCGCTCACCGCAGCATGAGCCATAGCCTTAGTCAGCGACGAGGGATTGACATGAACGACACAACGACGAACTGGTCTTGTTCAGACGACGCCGCGGTCGAGAGCGCTATTCGGCGCGGGGCTTCCCGCCGCGACTTGCTGAAGTTGATGCTCGCCAACGGCATGGTGTTGGCGGCTGCCAACACGGTCTTCGGTCGCGCATCGCAAGCGGTGGCAGCGACGCCCGTGAAAGGCGGCGCTTTGAAAGCCGCGGCTTGGTCCTCCTCGACGGCCGACACGCTCGACCCGGCCAAAGCGTCGCTCTCGACGGACTATGTGCGCTGCTGCTCCTTCTATAATCGCCTGACATTTCTCGACCAAGCCGGCGTACCGCAGATGGAGCTCGCCGAATCGATTGAAAGCGGCGACGCCAAGACCTGGACGATCAAGCTGAAGAAAGGGGTCACCTTCCACAACGGCAAGGACCTCGGCGCCGACGACGTCATCTTTTCCCTGAAGCGCCATTTGGACAAGGCAACCGGATCGAAAGTGGCGGCAATCGCCTCCCAAATGTCCGAGTTCAAGGCCGTCGACAAGAATACCGTCGAGGTCACGCTGGCGAGCCCCAACGCGGATTTGCCGACGATCCTGTCGATGCATCATTTTATGATCGTGGCCGACGGCACCACCGATTTCTCCACCGGTAACGGGACCGGCGCCTTCACGTGCAAGCAATTCAGCCCCGGCGAGCGCTCGATCGGCGTGCGGAACACCAACTACTTCAAGAGCGGCCCGAACGTCGATTCGTTCGAGTTTTTCGCCATTCCCGATGAAAACGCTCGAATCAACGCGCTGCTGTCCGGGGATATTCATCTCGCCGCCGCGATCAACCCACGATCGCTGCGCCTCCTCGAAGGCCAGAATGGTTTCGCACTGTCCACGAGCACGTCGGGCACCTATACCGACCTGAACATGCGGATGGACATGGCGCCCGGCAGCAATCGGGATTTCGTTGAGGGCATGAAATACGTCGTCAACCGCGAGCAGATCGTCAAATCGGCACTGCGCGGCTTCGGCGTCGCCGGCAACGATCAGCCGGTGTCGCCCGTCAACTTCTTCTACAACAAGGCTCTCAAGCCCAAATCGTTCGACCCCGACAAGGCAAAATTCCATTTTCAGAAAGCGGGCGTTCTCGGGCAGAGCATTGAGGTGATTACCTCCGAAGCGGCCAGTTCGGCGATCGACATGGCCATGATCGTCCAGGCATCGGCCGCCCAAATCGGCATGAAACTCGACGTGAAGCGCGTGCCTTCCGACGGCTACTGGAGCAATTACTGGCTGAAGGCGCCGATTCATTTCGGCAATCTCAATCCGCGTCCGACGCCGGACATCCTGTTCTCCTTGCTCTACAAGTCTGACGCGCCGTGGAACGAGAGCCGTTTCAGCTCGGAAAAATTCGACAAGATGCTGCTCGAGGCCCGCGGTTCGCTCGATCAAGCCAAGCGCCGCGAAATCTACAATGAGATGCAAGTCCTGGTGTCAGAGGAAGCGGGCACCATCATTCCGGCCTACATCTCCAATGCGGACGCCATCACGGCCAAGCTGAAGGGACTGGAGCCCAACCCGCTCGGCGGTATGATGGGCTACGCGTTCGCCGAGTACGTCTGGCTTGCTACCTGAGCGGCCCATTGCTGCAATCGTGGCTGAGAAACTGAGCGGCAGTGCGGGAGCTCGAATGTGAGAAGACAAGTTATGTCGCTTGTGGCGAAGCGGCTTGTTATCGCCCTGATCACGCTCATAATCGTTTCGTTTGCGGTCTTCTTTGCCACCGCGCTCCTGCCCGGCGATACAGCCACCATCTTGCTCGGCCAGTCCGCAACGCCCGAAGCCATCGAGGGTCTGCGCAAGGCCATGCACCTCAACGATCCCGCGATCGTCCGCTTCCTGAAATGGATGGCCGGCCTCGTTCAGGGTGATTTCGGCACGTCTTATGCAAACAACGTCTCTGTCGCCAATCTGATACGTGGACGGCTCGCCAATACCATGAAGCTTGCAGGATTGACCGCCTCGATCGCCGTGCCGTTCGCCCTGACGCTCGGCATCACCGCCGCAATGTGGCGAGGCACCCTTTACGACCGCATGGTGACCGTTGCGACCATCGGCATCATCTCCGTGCCGGAGTTCATGATCGCAACCTTGGCGGTGCTGCTCTTCGCAGTCTACCTCAAATGGCTGCCGGCGTTATCTCTCACAAATGAGGTCAAGTCGTTCTATGACCTGATGAGGATCTACGCGATGCCGGTGGTAACGCTCACGATCGGGGTTTCGGCGCAGATGATCCGCATGACCCGGGCCGCCGTCGTCGAGACACTGAACACGCCTTACATCGAGATGGCGCTTCTCAAAGGCGCCTCGCGCCCTCGGCTGGTGTTAAGACATGCATTGCCCAACGCGCTTGGCCCCATCGTCAATTCGGTCGCACTCTCGCTGTCGTATTTGCTTGGTGGCGTGATCATCGTAGAGACAATCTTCAATTATCCCGGCATCGCATATTTGATGGTCGATGCCGTTTCCAATCGCGACCTGCCGCTGATCCAGACATGTGCGATGATCTTCTGCCTGGGATATCTGACATTGATCACGGCAGCCGACATCATCGCCGTCCTGTCCAATCCGAGGCTCCGATGACGAAATCCACTTCGCCCGGCCGGCTCGGCGTGCAGTTTGGCTATCGCTTCAATCTCATCGGCGTGACGGCGCTGAGCATCATCCTTCTCTGGGGTGGCATCGCCGTTTTCGCCCCGCACATCATCCCGCATTCTGTCGGCGAGATCGTCGACACCGATTACTTCGGGCCCATGAGCCGAGATTTGTGGTTTGGCTCCGACTATCTTGGACGCGACATATTCTCGCGCATCCTGATGGGCGCGCGCTACACGCTCGGCATCTCGCTTGCCGCCGTCTCCATTGCCTGTTTCAGCGGCGTCGCACTCGGCATGACTGCAGCAGTTGCGGGCGGCTGGTTCGACAGTTCGCTGAGCCGGTTTCTCGATGCACTCAACTCGATTCCCAGCAAGCTGTTCAGCCTCGTCGTCGTCGCGGCCATCGGCTCGTCAATCCCGGCGCTGATCGCGACGCTCTCGGTGATCTATACCCCAGGCGCCTATCGCTTCGCCCGCGCTCTCGCCGTCAATGTCAACACGATGGATTTCGTCATGGTCGCCCGCATTCGGGGCGAAGGCCTGCCCTATCTCATCGCCTCCGAGATCCTTCCCAATATTCTTGGTCCCGTGCTTGCCGACCTCGGCCTTCGCTTCGTCTTCATCGTACTCCTGCTTTCCGGCTTGTCCTTTCTCGGACTCGGCGTGCAACCGCCCTATGCCGATTGGGGGGCACTGGTCCGTGAGAATATCGGCGGCCTTCCCTTCGGTGCGCCGGCGGTGATCTTCCCTTCGCTCGCCATCGCAAGTCTCACGATTTGCGTCAACCTTCTGATCGACAATTTGCCGCGCAGAATCCGCGACCGGAGCGCCGAATGACGGGAAACCTCGTCGAGATCCGCAATCTCAGGGTTGAAGCGACAACCGACGCAGGCCGGCGGGTCGAGATCATCAAGGATATCAGCCTCGACATCACCGAAGGCGAGATCCTAGCCCTCATCGGCGAAAGCGGCTCGGGCAAAACCACGATTGCCATGACGCTTCTGGGCTACACCCGCCAAGGCTGCGCTATCACCGGCGGCGAAGTGCGAGTGGCCGGCGTCGACATGGTCAAGCTTTCGGAAGCGGAACGCGCCCGAATTCGCGGGACCACGGTCGCCTACGTGCCCCAGAGCGCCGCGGCTGCCTTCAACCCTGCACTTACCATCATGGATCAGGTCACCGAGGTGGCACGTATCCACAAGCTCATGTCGGCCGCTGAGGCACAAGCGAAAGCCCTTTCGCTGTTCAAAGCGCTCTCGCTTCCGGAGCCGGAAACGATCGGCGACCGCTATCCGCACCAGGTCTCGGGTGGTCAGTTGCAGCGTCTTGCCGCCGCCATGGCCCTGATCGGTCAACCGAAGGTCGTCATCTTCGACGAGCCTACCACGGCACTCGACGTCACGACCCAGGTAGAGGTGCTGCGCGCGTTCAAGGCCGTCACGGCGCAGCACCACATTGCCGGCGTCTACGTCTCGCACGATCTTGCAGTCGTCGCCCAGATCGCCGATCGGATCGTCGTGCTCAAGGACGGCTCAGTCCAGGAAACGGGCACGACCAGCCAGATCCTCAACGACGCCCACCACCCCTACACCCGAGAGCTTTTGGCCGCGTTCAGACCGGAGGCGCGACAGCACGGGCCCGAATACGAGGCTGCGACGAAGCGTCCCTTGCTTCAGGTCGACGATCTGACGGTCGGCTATGGTCCTCGTCTGCGTGATGGACGACCATTGGTCAGTGCTGTGGAGGCCGTGAGCCTCAAGCTGGACCGGGGGCGGAATCTCGGCATCATCGGCGAGTCCGGCTGCGGCAAGTCAACCCTTGCCCGGGCGATCGCCGGAATCCTTCCGGCCTATGCGGGCGACATCATCTTCAACGGCAGGGAGCTGGGAAAAGTCGGCCGCAGCCGCACCCGCGACGAGCTCCGCCAAATTCAGATCGTGTTCCAGCACGCCGACACCGCGCTCAATCCCGCAAAATCGGTGCAAGACATCTTGAGACGTCCCCTGACCTTCTATCACGGCATGAGCGGCAAGGCGCGCGATGCGCGCCT
The DNA here is from genome assembly GCF_041200145.1 of Bradyrhizobium sp. LLZ17. Taxonomy (NCBI): domain Bacteria; kingdom Pseudomonadati; phylum Pseudomonadota; class Alphaproteobacteria; order Hyphomicrobiales; family Nitrobacteraceae; genus Bradyrhizobium; species Bradyrhizobium zaerense. Next base: position 7,499,872 of record NZ_CP165734.1, on the reverse strand, counting down.
GAGCGAACTTCTCGATCTGGTCCGTCTCCCCAAATCGGTGCGCCATCGATTGCCGGGAGAGCTTTCAGGCGGCCAGAAGCAGCGGGTCAATTTCGCGCGAGCACTCGCTGCCGAGCCGACGCTCATCCTGTGCGACGAGATCACGTCGGCGCTCGACACTGTCGTGGCAGCCGCCGTCGTTGAGCTCCTGAAGGAGTTGCAACGCGAACTCGGCCTCTCCTACATTTTCATCAGCCACGACTTGTCCGTCGTGGAAGCGATCTGCGACGAGATCATCGTGATGTATCGCGGTCAAAAGGTCGAGGAGATCACGCCGACACGGTTGACGGCACCGCAGCACCCTTATAGCAGACTGCTGTTCTCTTCGGTCCCCAAGCTCGACCCCGCCTGGCTCGATAATTTGGAACAGAATGCCGAAGCGGTGCGGGCCTATTCTCGCCAGTAGAACCGGCCGCCGGGTCGGCGAGATCAAGCCGGAAACAGGCTCGTCAGCGGCATCTGCGAGCGCACGATGGGCGACTTCAACACGACGAAGCTGAAATATTTGTCGATGCCGATATCCATGTCCGTCAGACGTTCCATGATGGTCTGGTACTCGCCAATGCTGGCGGTGACGAACTTCAGCATGTAGTCGTAACCTCCCGAGACGAGATGACATTCGATCAGCTGCTCGACCTTGTCGACCGCCGCCAGGAAGCGGGCAAAGTCGATTTGCCTGTGGTTCTTCAAAGTCACCTCAGTAAAGACGGTCAGCGTCTGCCCCAGCCTGCGTAGATTGATGCGAGCCGAATAGCCTTCGATATAGCCCTCGCTCTGCAGTCTCTTCACGCGCATGAGACAAGGGCTGGGCGACAGGTTGACCAACTCGGCGAGCTCGACGTTGGTGATGCGACCGTTCTTCTGGAGTTCGTGCAGGATCTTGACGTCGATTCGATCCAGCTTCATTGGCGACCCTCCATCGAACACGCGCCAAGCGGCGCAGCATAAAAATTGGCACTAGTAGCCAAAACTCACTCATCCTGCATTTATTGTCCATCATGACCTCATATCTTTAGGCCAGAATACAGTTTTGCAGGGCTGAGCGGATGCAGCATAAAGTGCTGAGCTGCCATCGAATCCAGCGTCGCGCGCACCAACGCCTGACTTACGATGCGACGAGCAAAAGCTAGGAAGTCAGGATGCCCGCGCCACTCAGCCATATCGAGACCTCGCCGGATCTCCCCCGCGGCGCCGACGTGGTCGTCATCGGAGGCGGCATCATTGGGGTGTTTGCGGCCTATTATCTTACCCTGAGAGGCCTGAGCGTCGCCCTCGTGGAAAAGGGGCGGATCGGAGCCGAGCAGTCGAGCCGAAACTGGGGCTGGTGCCGCCAGCAAAACCGCGACGCCCGAGAGTTGCCGATGGCGACCAGGAGTCTGGATTTGTGGGAGAGCTTTGGCGCCGAAAGCGGCGAAAACACGGGTTTCTCCCGTCGTGGCCTGCTGTATCTCAGCGATGATGACCAAGAGATCGAGGGGTGGGCGCGCTGGCGCGACTTCGCGCGAACCGTCGGCGTGACCACGCACATGCTCGATGCGACCGAGGCGACGCAGCGCGGCGCGGCGACGGGACGAGGCTGGAAGGGCGGAGTGTTCTCGCCAACCGACGGCACCGCAGATCCCGCCAACGCCGCCCCGGCGGTGGCGCGGGCGATCCTCAACTCCGAGGGCACCGTGCATCAGATGTGTGCCGCTCGCGGATTCGAGACCGAGGGCGGTCGCGTGAGCGCGGTGGTGACTGAGCGCGGCACGATTCGCACGCGCGTCGCCATACTCGCGGGCGGTGCCTGGTCCTCGTCCTTCTGCCATCAGGCCGGCATTCGCCTTCCGCTGGCTTCGATCCGCTCGTCCATCCTCTCCGTCTCGGAAGGCGCGGAAGGCCTGCCGGACGCACTCCACACCTCCGCGATTTCGATTACGAAACGGAGCGATGGCGGATATACCCTCGCCATCAGCGGCCGAGGCCGCGTCGATCCAACCGCGCAGCAGCTCCGCTTCGCCCCGCAATTCCTGCCGATGTTCTTGCGGCGCTGGCGCAGTCTGCTCCCAGGCAGCCTTGAAGGCGTCAGGTCCGGACACGAAACGCTCCAGCGTTGGCGCGTGGACGAGCCGACGCCGATGGAGCGCATGCGCATTCTGGATCCTGTGCCTGATCCGAGCACGATCGAACTTACGCATCGGCGCGCCCTTGAACTGTTGCCGGCACTGAAGAGCACGAAAATTACCGCGACGTGGGCCGGCTATATCGACTCGACGCCCGATGGCGTGCCGGTCATCGGAGAGGCTTCCGGCCTGCCTGGATTGATATTGGCCGCAGGCTTCAGTGGCCACGGCTTTGGTATTGGCCCCGGATCGGGGCACCTGATCGCGGACCTGGTGACGGGCGCCGCACCGATCGTCGATCCAACGCCCTATCGGCCAGACCGCTTTGCCGGACTCGCGGTCGGAAAGGTCTCTGAATTTTAGGGTTTGGAAGCTGGACCGCCCAAATTCAGAGGCGTGTTGCGGCAAGGGCACGGGACGCGAGCTCAACCTATGCTGATCTCGCGCCGCCACCAACCGGCCGGCCCTGTGAATCGAGAATGGCGGCGCCGAGCACGCAAACGGCGGGACGATAGGAGCGAAGATGGGTGGTTGGGTCTGAATCAGTCCCCCAGCGGCCCTTTGGCGTCGCCTTCACTGCCCTTCAGCAACTCGTACTTGATCCGCCGCATGCGACCCTGGGCTTCAAGCGGCTTGCAATAGGCAGTGGACGCGGCGAGCAGATCGATCGTGGCGAGAAGCATATAGCGCGACGCCGTCGGCTTGAGCGCGTCGGCCGCCTCGGCCACGTGTACGCCGAGCGCAATATCCGCGATTGAAGCCAGCCTGCTTTGCGGCCTGGTAATTGCGACGACCAAGGCGCCATATTGCTTGGCGATACCGGCTGCCTCGATCACGTCGTTCGCGGCACCGGTGGTCGAGATGGCAACGACGACGTCGTCCCGGCCGAGGGTCGCGGCGATCATGCGCATCAATCTCGGATCGGAGGCGTGGGAAACGGCGATCCCAAGACGAAAGAACCGGTTCTGAACTTCCGCCGCCGCAAGGGTCGAACCGCCCCCCACGCCGAAAGCGGCAAGCTTCGAACAACGGGAGATAGCTTCGGCAGCCCTCTCGATGTCCTCCTTCCGAAGCCCCTCCTCCGCGGCGGCAATCGCACGACGGATTTCCTGAAACACCGATCGCCAGAGCGCGGGGCGCGCCAGATCCGTCCCGACATGCGGGGGCAGTTCAACATAAATCCGTCCAACCGCCATGGCTTGAGCCAACCTCATCTTGAGGTCACGGACACCGCGGCAGCCGACGGAACGGCTGAACCGAGTGACGGTGGGCTCGCTGACGCGCGCCCGCCGGGCCAGTTCGGAGTTGCTGGCATGAACGGCCAACTCAATATCGGCCAGCAGCACCGTGGCGACGCGCTGCTCCGACGGGCTGAGACTCGGAACGCTCTGTCTGATGAGGGAGATGATGTCGCCGGCCACGATATTGTCGTGACTGGGCGGCTTGGAAACCGCCGCACCAGCGGCCCTTGCCGGGACATTTCGCTTTGCACGCGGCATTGACCGCCCTTCCTCAGGTCAGCTCAACCTACGCTCTTGGCAGGAGGCTGCCGTAAGAAACCTTCAGCACGGACCAGATGTATATCGGCCTTATCCGGGAAGACCAGCATTTTCCGCTTGAAAATATTCGAATTGTGTATGTAACTTTCGAACAAACAATCGCGTGGCTCAGACTTGCAGCTGAAGTCACGGCCCCTGCACTAAGAGGCAGGTGGCTCAACGGGCGGGAGGGGCGATCATGAGATACGGTCCGAGTGTCTTGATGCGTGGCGCCGTAGGGATGGCAACCGCGTTGTTCTTGATTGCGCAGGCCCATGCCGCCACCCTGCTGCGCGAAGCCACCATCGGAGAACCGCCGCCGCTCGATGTCATGCTGACGACAGCCGACGTCGCGTCGGTCATCGGCCGCCACATCTTCGAGACCCTCTATGCGCTGAACTCGACCTACACGCCGCGTCCGATGCTGGCCGAAAGCGATCGCGCGGAAGACGGCGGCCGAACCATCATCATCAAGCTCCGCGAAGGCGTCCTCTTCCATAACGGCAAGGAGATGACCGCGAAGGATGTGGTGGCCTCGATGACGCGATGGGGCAATTTCGGCGCTCGCGGCAAGCTCTTGATGGCCGCGGCCGTTTCGGTGGAGGCGAGCGGAAAATATGAAGTCACGCTGAAATTGTCATCGCCGAATGGCGCCTGGAAGGCTCTGATTTCGGACGTCAATGGCGGTCTTGCGATCTATCCGGAAGACATAGCAGCCAATGCGGGAAACCGGCCGATCGAGCAGAAGGACTATATCGGGACCGGGCCTTACAAGTTCGTGGAGTGGCGGCCGAACCGCTATGTCGAAGTGGAGAAGTTCGATGGCTACAAGCCGGTGAAGGAAAAGGCCGATGGCTTCGCTGGCTCCCGGGTCGCCGTCTTCGACAAGATACGGTTCATTCCGGTGCCTGACGTCAGCACGCGCGTAAGCGGCGTGCAGGCTGGCGACTACGACTATGCAGAAATGATCTCCGGCGATTTATACGAGTCCCTGAGCAAAGACCCATCGGTTCAGGTGCAGCGTACCAACGCGCCGATCTTCGGCCTTTTCTTCATGAACTCGAAGCAGGGAATCCTGAAGGACAATTACAAGCTCCGCCGCGCCATCCAGACCGCGCTGGACAAGTCGCAGGCGCTGCGCGTCGCCTTCGGCCCCAAGGACCTGTGGAATGCCGAGGGGTCGATCTTTCCCAAAGGCACGCCCTGGTACTCGACGGAAGGCACCTCCGGTTACAGTGCGCACGATCCGAAGAAGGCCAAGGAACTCGCAAAGGAGGCGGACTACACTGGGACGCCGATCCGCCTGCTGGTCTCGACGAACTACCAGGCGCATTATGACGAGGCCTCCGTCTTCACCCGGCAGCTGGCCGATGCCGGGATTAATGTTCAGATGATCGTCGTCGATTGGGCGACCCTTTTGAAGATGCGTGGCCAGCCGGAACAGTGGGACATCTTCGTCACCCACCATTCGTTCTCGCCCGACCCGCTGCTGCTCACGTTCCTGAATGCGACCTATCCCGGCTGGTGGGACAGCCCCGAGATCGGCACGCTTCGGGCCGAGTTGATCAAGTCGACCGATCCAACCGCTCGGAAGGCGACATGGGACAAGATCCAATCGCTGATCTATGAACAGGTACCGGTCATGAAAGTGGGCGATGCGTACACCTATGACATTGCTTCTCCAAAGCTCAGGGGACTGAACCCGAACGGTCCCGCCTTCTGGAATGTCTCCACCAAATAAGGACGGGCAATGACGCCGCGGGGATTGTCGAGCGCCGGCGCCGGCGCGCATCGTTGCCGCTGATCAGCCGCGCAATCAGATGTGGTCTTACGCACTCAAGCGCGCAGGAATGACGGCGGTGACGCTTCTGGCAGCATCCGTCATCATCTTCGCATTTATACATGTCGTGCCGGGAGACCCCATCTATGTCTTGCTCGGTGACACCGCGACTCCGGACCAGATCGACGCCTTGCGACACCAACTCGGCCTCGACCAACCGATCATCCTGCAATACCTGAATTGGGCCGGCCATGTGCTCGAGGGCGACCTCGGGCGGTCGATCTTCTTCCAGGCGCCCGTGCTTTCGGTGATTGCCGATGGTGCCGAGACCAGCACCTTGCTCGCCGGCATGACCATGATCTGGGTTGTGATGATCGGTGTGCCGATCGGCATGATTGCGGCGGTCCGGCACGGCACGTGGCTCGACCAGGGGCTGTCCGGCGCGGCGATGCTGATGGCGTCGATACCGACGTTCTGGGTCGGGCTCTATCTGATCCTGATCTTTGCCGCCTGGCTCGGCTGGTTCCCGAGCTCCGGATATCCGTCGATATTCGAAGGCGGGCTTGCCAATCTCCGCTACCTCCTCCTCCCCAGCCTCGCGCTTGCGGCTCCGAATGCCGCTTTGATCCTGCGGTTGACGCGCGCCAGCATGCTCGACGTCTCCCGCGAGGACTACGTGCGCACGGCGCGCGCAAAGGAATCCGGCCCTGGCAGGTGGTGCGCCGCCACATCTGGCGCAATGCGCTCCTGGCGGTCGTCTCGGCATTCGGCTTCACTTTCGCCGCGCTGCTGTCCGAAGCGGTGGTGACCGAAACCGTCTTTGCCCTGCCCGGCATCGGCCGCCTCGTCGTTCAGTCGATCCTTCGCCGGGACTACCCGGTGATCCAGGGCGTCATCCTGGTTATCGTCGTGGTTTATCTTCTGGTCAATCTGATCGTCGACCTGAGCTACCGTCTGCTCGATCCGCGGGTCGAACTTCAATGAGCAGCAACAGCGCGACCATGTGGCTCAAGCCCTTCATCGCCCGGCCGATCGCGCTGGCCGGGCTCGGGGTCCTTCTGGCGACCGTGCTCGCCGCCGCGTTCGCGCCCTGGCTGTCGCCCTACGATCCGTACGCCATCGATCCGATGATCCGTCTGACGCCCCCGAACGCGATCCATTGGTTCGGCACCGACCAATTCGGCCGGGATACCCTGTCGCGCACCATTCAGTCAGCACGGATGGCACTTCTGATCGGCTCGGGCGTGGTGGTCTTCGCCCTCGCGACCGGCGTTCCGGCCGGCGTACTTTCCGCTCTGTTCCCGCGGCTGGGACACCTGCTGATGCGCATGGTCGACGTGCTGATGGCCTTCCCGACCCTGCTTCTCGCGCTGGGCCTGATTGTCATCCTCGGCCCGAGCGTGGCCAACGTCATTCTGGCCATCGGGCTCGGCTACATGACAACGACGACACGCATCGTCTACGGTCTGACGCTGCGCTTGCGCGCTGAGACCTATGTCGAGGCCTCCCGCAGCATGGGAGCTGGAACGGCATGGCTCATCAGTCGCCACATCTTGCCGAACCTGGTCTCACCGCTTCTGGTGCAGGCGAGCTTCGTCTTTGCGTTCGCGCAGCTTGGCGCAGCTTCACTCGACTTCCTGGGTCTCGGCGCACCGCCGGAGATTCCAAGCTGGGGCAACATGCTGGCGGAGTCGCGCACCTTCATCACGCGCGCCCCCTGGTTGCTCTTCTTCCCGGGCATGATGATCGTGGCGACGGCATTTTCCCTGAACCTGGTCGGTGATGCGCTGCGCGATGGACTCGATCCGCGGTTCCGTCAAGTCTTTGGTGAGAAGGGTTAGGCCGTGCTGAGCGTTCGCGACCTTACGGTGTCAGTAGGACCGGAAACCGCCCCGGTCGACATCGTCGCGGGCGTGTCCTTCGGCTTGGCCAAGGGCGAGATCCTCGGTCTTGTCGGTGAGTCCGGCTGCGGAAAGAGCATGACCTCGCTCGCGGTCATGGGATTGCTGCCGCAACCAGGTCCACGGGTCCGCACCGGGCGGGTGGTGCTGGAGGGCTGCGACGTAACGCAGTTGCAGCCCTGGCAACGTGTCGAGGCGGGCCATGGCCGCATGGCAATGATCTTTCAGGAGCCGATGACCTCGCTCAACCCGGTTCGTCGGATCGGCGATCAGATCGCCGAAGCCGTGCACGTGCATGAGCGAATTTCGGGCGCGGCGGCTCTCTCCCGTGCGCGCGAACTGCTCGAACTGGTGCGTATGCCCGACGCCAGGATGCAGTTGTCGGCGTATCCGCATCAGTTGTCGGGAGGTCAACGCCAGCGGGTCATGATCGCGATTGCGCTGGCCTGCAGGCCACAGGTGCTGGTCGCCGATGAACCGACCACAGCGCTGGATGTCACCATACAGGTCCAAATTCTCGGGCTTTTGCGCGAGCTGTGCAATCGCCTCGATATGGCGATATTGTTCATCACCCACGACATGGGAGTCGTTGCGCAACTCGCCGATCGCGTGGCTGTCATGTACGCCGGCCGGATCGTGGAAACCGCAGCGGTCGATGCGCTGTTCGGGAAACCGCGTCACCATTACACCCGCGGACTGATGGACTGCATGCCGTCGCGAAATTCCGGCGCGCGGCGGCTGCCAACCATTTCAGGTCAGCCGCCGGTGCCAGGTACGGTCACTGCTGGCTGCGTGTTTGCCTTGCGCTGCTCGGCCGTGCACGATGCGTGCCGCGTGGCCCTCCCGCCTCGCCTGGAGGTCTCCCAAGGGCATGAGGTGCTCTGCGCATTCCCGCTGGCCGGCGGTGAGCTGAGATGAGCAGCGATGTCATCCTCGACGTCCGGGACATGATGGTCTCGTTCCGGGCCAGGCGAGCCGGTCGGAAATACCGGGTGCAGGCAGTGGATGGTGTGTCGCTGTCGCTGGCGGAAGGCGAGGTCCTTGGGATCGTCGGAGAATCGGGCTGCGGCAAGACAACCGTGGGCCGAACCATCGTCGGGCTGGTCCAGCCCGACAGCGGCACCATCAGGTTTAATGAAGCCGAAATGATGGGAGCCAGCGGCTTCAGCCTCCGCGAAATGCGCCTGAAGGTCCGGATGGTTTTCCAGGATCCCAATGCATCCCTCAACCCGCGGCGCGCAATTGGAGATTCGGTGGCGGAGGCGGGCGATATCAGCGGCTTCTTCAAGAGCCGCGCCGAGCGCAGCGCGGCGATAGCTGCCACGTTGACGGCCGTCGGCTTGAATCCGTCTTTTGCCGCTCGCTATCCCTACGAACTGAGTGGCGGGCAACGGCAACGGGTCGGAATCGCCCGCGCCATTCTTCCTACGCCGTCCATCATCATCGCCGACGAGCCGGTCTCGGCCCTCGACGTATCCGTGCAGGCCCAGGTGCTCAATCTGATGATGGACCTGCGTGACCAGTTGAGACTGTCGATGCTCTTCATCTCGCACGACCTTGGCGTGATCGGGCAGATCAGCAGCCGCGTTGCCGTGATGTATATGGGCCGGGTCGTGGAGCAGGCCGGGACGCGGACGGTGCTGGATCATCCGCTCCATCCCTATACGCGAGCGCTTGTGGCAGCAATTCCGAAGCCGGACCCTTCGAAGCGGATTCTAGGCGCGATCGAAATGGGTGAACCGCCAAGCCTGTTCACGCGGCCGCGCGGCTGCGCATATGCGCCCCGCTGTCCAATGGCCAGCGATCGCTGCCTGGTCGATGTTCCAGAACTGCGTTTGGTCGGCCATGGCGTTCGAGCAGTCGCATGTCACAATGTGGCGACCTGAGATCAGACACCCCAACGCAGAGCTGCGGTCTGCACCGGGGCATCCCACAGTTTCGTCGACTTGCTATCGAGCACGGATGCGGTGATCGAGACACCGGCCATGTCGAGGGATGTGACGTAGGAGCCGGTCAGGAAACGGACCGCTGTGACGCCCGCGCTGTCCAGAATCCGCTTTGCAGCATTGACCATCAGATACAGTTCGATCAGAGGCGTCGCGCCAAACCCGTTGACAAGAAGCAGCACTTCGCTGCCCTTGCCGGGCCCAAGATCCTTCAGGATCGCGTCGAGCAGCTCTGCGGCGATCGCATCGGCGGAAGCCAACGGCACCCTGCGCCGGCCGGGCTCGCCATGAATGCCGACGCCCATTTCCATTTCATTATCGGCCAATGTGAAATTCGGCCGCCCAGCCGCCGGCACGGTGCATGGCAACAGCGCCACACCCATCGAGCGCGTGCGCCGGTTGACATCTTCGCCGAGCGTCCTCAGAGCGGCAAGCGGCATTCCGGTCTCAGCCGCAGCGCCGACGATTTTCTCCACGATCAATGTCCCCGCGACGCCGCGACGACCGGTCGTATAGGTCGATTTCTCCACCGCCACGTCGTCGTTGGTCACAACGCTCGCAACTTCCCGCCCGGCCATTTCGGCAGCCATGCTGAAATTCATCACATCGCCCTCGTAGTTCTTGACGATGAAGAGCACGCCAGCACCCGTGTCGACCGCCTCCGCGGCCTCGACCATCTGGTCCGGCGTCGGCGAGGTGAAGACCTGGCCGGGGCAAGCGGCATCGAGCATACCAAGGCCGACAAAGCCCGCATGCAGCGGCTCATGTCCCGAGCCGCCGCCCGAAATCAGGGCGACCTTGCCCGGCTTCAACGTGCGGCGGCGGACGAATTTGCGCTCGGCGCCCAGAAGCAGGATATCCGCATGAGCTGCCGCGAAACCGTCCAGACTTTCTTCGAGTATCGTATCGGTGCTGTTGATCAGCTTTTTCATGAACGTCCTCCCGTCTGGTCTATTGTTCAAATCAACGGCTCAACCCACGCTTTCGGCATAGCGCGCGAGTTGCGCGGCGAAATCCACGATCAGTTGTTCGAGCGCACGGTTCTTCTTGTCGTCGCCGAGGTCGGGTACGGTCACCGAGACAATCCGGGTGCGCGCCTCGCGGTGCGGTGCGCGCAGCCGGCCGGGATGCGCGCGTCCATAAGCTTTGAGGAATGCCGCGCGCTCAGTGCCGGACAGATGGCAGACTTCGAAGATGATCGCGACATGCTTTGCCGGAATCGGCACCAGATACGCCGGATTGGTGATCTGGGTGACGAAGGAGCGATTCTTGCCCAGCGCCGCCGCCAGCTTCAGCCGCGTTCCCGAGGGCCGATTGTCGAGCACCCGTCGCAGGATGGCCTTGTAATCCGCCACATTGCTGTCACCAGGCGCCCGGGTATCCTCGCCTGCTTCATCCGTCATGAACGTACCTTTGCGATTGCCGCCTTGAGCCGTGCGACCGCAATCGGCGAGACCGAGAGAGTTGTCAACCCGGTGGCGATCAGCGCCGTGGTCAGGCGCGTATCGGCCGCGGCATCACCGCAGAGCGAGACCTCCACGCCGCGTTTTCGTCCGGCCTCGACAGTCCGCGAGATCAGCGCCAGCACCGCCGGATTGCTGGTATCGTTGAGGTCCGCGACGGCACCGATGTCGCGCGCCGCCGCCATCGTGTACTGGGTCAGGTCGTTCGAGCCGATGGAATAGAACGCCGCGCCGAATTCCTCGGCGCGGAGCGCCGCCGCCGGGACCTCGACCATGATGCCGAGCGGCGGTCGGGCGCAGGCGATCCCCTCCGCCCTGAGTGCCGTGAACTCTTCATCCAGCAGGGCATTCGCACGGTCGAGTTCCGAAGGGACCGCGATCATCGGCAGCATCACCTTCAACGTCCCGTGTACGGCCGCACGGCACAGTGCCCGCAGTTGCAGCCGAAACACGTCCGGCCGCGCGAGCGAGAGACGGATGCCGCGGAGGCCGAGGAAGGGATTGCGCTCGTTATCGATGGTCAAGCCTGCGATTGGCTTGTCGCCGCCGGCATCGAGGGTGCGGATCGTGACCGGCATTCCCTCGGCCCAGTCGAGAATGCGCCGATAGACTGCATATTGCGCGTCCTCGTCCGGCAGGCCCCGGGACGCTTCGAACAGAAATTCCGTACGCACGAGGCCGATGCCGTCGCAGATTGCGGGATCGAGGCCAGCGAGGTCCTCGGGCGCAGCGATATTGAGAAGGACCGCGATCGGCCGGCCGTCGGCTGTGCGAGCCGACTCGAGCCGGCCGTCATCGGCTGCGGCTTGCGCGGCATTCGCAACCGCCATGCGCTGTTCGAACACGCGGCGCGTTTCCGGCTCTGGATCGAAGATCACGGTGCCGGCATCGCCGTCGACGAGCGCCAATGCCGGTGACTGTCCGTTCCACGACAGCGGGCCGAGCCCAACCACCATGGGCGCCCCGCGCGCCCGCGCCAACATCGCAACATGCGAGGACGGTGAGCCCGCGGCCAGGGCGATGCCGCCGCCGTGCGACCAGTCAGCCGCAAGAAAAGCGGAAGGCGTGATGTCGTCAGCCGCGACGATCGAGCCATTGGCAATCCTGGCGACCGTGTCCACACCGCTCAGATGCGCGAGCACCCGGTCGCGGATGTCGACGAGATCGGCCGCTCGGGCACGGAAATATTCATCTTCAGCAGCGCGATAGCCGGCTATCTCCACGTCGAGTGCCAAGCGCCAGGCGTGGTCGGCAGTGACCCCCTCCGAGATGACCCCATAGGCCGGATCCGCCAGCGCATCATCCTCTAGCATGGCGACCTGGAATTCCAGAATGTCGGCCACGTCGCCCTGGTTCGTCTTGATCTGCTCGGCGATCTCCGCCCTCGCGCCTTCAATCGCCGCCCGCAGCGCCGTCGCCTCCTGCGCGGGATCGTCGCTCGCTGTCCGCCTGGCCACAGCCGTGGTCAGCATGGCGACCGGTCCGATCGCAAGACCCGGCGAGGCAGCACGGCCGATGAGATGGATCTCTGCCACCGCGATCAGGCCTCACCGAAACCGTCATGCACAAGTGCCAGTAGAGCAGCAAGCGCTGCGCTGCCATCGGGCCCGGTCACGCGGAAATGCAGCGTTGCGCCCTGCGGCGCCTTCACGCGCATCACCTTGACCGGGCTCTTGGCATCCGTCCAGGGCCCGTCAGCCGCGAGGGCGAGCTCGATCTTTGCGGTAAAACCCTTGGCGCATTGCGTGAGCTTGACCGACGGTCGCGCATGAAGACCGACTTTGTTAACGAGAACCGCCGAGGCTGTCAGCGGCACCGGCGTTTCGCCCGGCCGGCTGGCGTGAGCATCATGCATAGAATTCCTCCGCGCTACGTTTGACCGCGGCAAGCGGCGAGCCGCCCGAAGACTCGGTTGCCGCGATCACAGCTCCCTCGACCACCGGGGCATTGCAGACGACAACGCGCGCCCGTCGATCTTCAGGCAGCATTTCCACCGCCATCTCGGAATTTGTCTCCGCCCCGCCAAGATCAACCAGCACCGCCACGCCTGCCGGCGACCAGGCCGCCTCGATCGCTTCGAGAATTCCGGCGACATTGGTGCCGAGCCCCCATCGATGTCGCCGCCTGTCCAGGCGAGCGGCACGGCGCTGCCCACCATCTGGCGCACCATATCCGCCGCGCCTTCCGCGATCTTCGGGGAATGTGAAACGATAACGATCCCGACATTGCCGGAATTTGAACTGCTCATGAACTTGCCTCGAACTCCAGGATCTTGACTGCCGCGCCGATCAAAAGGGACGCCGAACGCGAACCAGGATCCATATGACCGATGGAACGTTCGCCGAGAAAGGACGCACGGCCGCGGATGGCAAGCATGGGTGTGGTGCGATCGGCCGCTTGCGCCGCTTCCGCCGCTATCGCCTTGGCATCGCCGCCCTGCGCCAACACGAGTTGCACCGGCACCAGGACATCCAGCAAGGTTTTCTGCCCCGCCTCCGAGCGCCCGCGTGCTTTGACGGCATCAATCGCCTTCTCCGTCGCCGTGACGAGATCCGCTCGGATCGGCTGCTCCGGAAGCGCCTTGCCCAGCTCCATGAAGAACGTGCCAACCAGCGGCCCGGAAGCGCCGCCGACCTTCATCACCAGCGTCATTCCGATCGCCTTCAGCATTTCCGGCAACGATTTGTCGGCAAGGCCGGGCAGTGTCGCGAGCACGGCCTCGAAGCCACGCTTCATGTTCAGCCCGTGATCGCCGTCGCCGATCGCCTGATCGAGGCTCGTTAATTCGTCGGCGTGCTGGATCACGGATTCCGCCAACGCCCGCACCAGCTTTTCCCTGGCAACCTGATCCAGACTCATGCCGCGACCCTCCCGCCGGCCGCATCGAATAACAGCGGCTTGTTGAGTCGGAGCGAAACGATGTCCCCCGGGCCCAACCTCGCCTCGGGGTCGGCCAGCGTCACGACCGGCTGGCCGCCGAGGTCGAGGTGGAGATGGCTCTGGTCGCCGAGATGTTCGACTCGCGTGACGGTCGCCGACACGTCTCCGCCGCTGCGGGCGATCGTCAGGTGCTCGGTACGCGCGCCGATGGTCTTGGCGCCGGGCGAAATGCCGGCAAATAGTGCCGCCGGCAGCAGGTTGATCATCGGCTGGCCAAGCCGCGCGGCGACATGGGCGTTGACCGGGTTCTCGTAAATCTCGCGCGGCGTACCGATCTGCATCAGCCGGCCGGCCTCGATCACGCCGATGCGCGAAGCCATGGTCATCGCCTCCGTCTGATCATGGGTGACATAGAGGATGGTGGCGCCGAGGTCGGTCTGGATGCGCTTGAGTTCGAGGCGCATTTCGCCGCGCAGCTTGGCATCCAGCGAGGAGAGCGGCTCGTCCATCAGATAGATCGAGGGCGAGCGCACCAAGGCCCGGCCGATCGCGACACGCTGCATCTGCCCGCCCGACAATTGCGTCGCCTTGTTCTGCAGCTTTGTTTCGATGTGGAGAAGACGGGCGACCTCCTGCACTTTTGCGCGAATCTCGGCTTCGGGGACGCGGCGGATCGGCGCACGTAACGCAAAAGCCATGTTCTCGAACACGCTGAGATGCGGATACAAGGAATATTGCTGGAAGACGAAGGCGACGTCGCGATCGGCCGGCGCATCGCCGGTCACATCGCGTCCGCCGATGCGGATCGAACCGCTGTCGGGTGTCTCCAACCCGGCGACAAGACGCAGCGCAGTCGTCTTGCCGGCGCCCGTGGGTCCGAGCAACGCAACGAATTCGCCGTCTCCCACGGTAAGAGACAGGTCGACGACCGCCTGCGTGTGGCCGAACGACTTGGAGACCGCCTTGATCTCGACTTCAGCCATGCGCATATCCTTCATGCAGCGCGGTGCGGATGGCCCGACCCGACGCCTTGTCGAAGATCGAGAGAGTGTCGGGCCGGAAGTCGAGCCCGACACTCTCTCCGGTCCGAAAGCGCATGCTGCTGGGCGAACGGGCCTTGAGTGCGCCGTAGTGCGTCGTCACGGTCACGATCTGGGTCGTGCCGAGATATTCCGACCCATAAACCTCGCCCCGTACCATGCCGCGATCGGTGAACCGAACAT